>JBKBXP010000291.1:0-4039 GCA_046314035.1 Pseudorhizobium sp.
GTGGAACCAGAGCCCGCTTCTGGTATCGGCGAGATAGCGGGAATGCACCAGAAACTGGCGCGCGGCCTCATCCACCAGCTCCCGGCGTCCGCTCGCCTGGCCATAGGAGGCCAGGAACAGCGCCACCATGTAGAGCGTGTCGTCCCAGAGTTCGTGATGATTGATCTTGTCGGAGACGTGATGCTCGAAGGCACTTTCCTCGGTGCGCGACATCTCGGCCATGACGCGGTTGGCCCAGTCGTCCAGCGGCTTTTGCCAGCGGGGATCACGCGTTTCCCGCCAGAGGACAGATAATCCCAGCATCGGTGCGGTGGTGTTGACGTTGAGGGAGGGAAGGCCGGCAGCCAGTCGTGCGGAATACCAGTCTTCGACGAGCTGCTTCAGATCCTCCCGACCGGTGAACAGCCAAAGGCGGATCAGCCCGTAGAGGCCGACGCCCTGCGGCCATTCCCAGCTATCGAAGGAGATGTAGTCGCCGGCGGTGCCGTCGAGATTGGGCTCGTCGAAACGTCCGTCGTGGCGCAAGCCCGTCATACCTGCCACCAGCAGGTCCAGCTTGCGACGGATGTCTCCCGCCGGTTCATGCATGTCATGTCCTCCCAGACTGTTCGGGCTAATCCAAACAGACCGCTCTCCAGGCGGCGAGTGAATGTAAGCATCTGAAAAATTCTTGCGCAATCTGAAAATTTTTTGCAGTTTGTCAAAACTGGGGGACGAAGCCATGGACACCGGATCAGGCAAGCGGGGGAAAAAGCCGCGGCGCGTGCGTCTTGAAGACATTGCGAAGAAGGTCGGCGTATCGCTGAGCACGGTCTCGCGGGCGCTCTCCGGCGAGAAGGGCGTGCGCGACGACGTACGCATCCGCATCCTCGAAGCGGCCAAATCGGCGAATTACGCGCTCCCCAATCCTACCCCGGGCACCAAGGTGATTCTCGCCGCATCCAGCGCGGCGATGATCGACTATGTCCGCAACCAGTTCACCCTCTACGTGCTGGAGGGCATCCGTGAGCGGGCCCAAACGCTCGGCATCGACATCGTCACCCGGCCGATCGCCAACGAAGCGGAGGAGCGAAGGGTGCTGGACGAAGCCCGCATGGATCCAGAAGTGGCGGGGCTGCTGTTCCTGACCGTCGATGACGAACGCATGCTCGCAGCCACCCGCGATGTCGGCAAGCCGGTCGTGCTCGTCAATGGCGACGACCCCTTCATGCGCCTCTCCAGCGTCACGCCCTGCAACCGTTCGGCGGCGCAGGTGGCAACCGACTATCTGATCGACCAAGGACACGAACGCATTCTCTTCCTGATGCGCCCGGGGCGGCGGACGATCGTTCGACGCCTGGAGGGCTGGCAGGATGCCCTCGTGCATCGCGGCCTGCCGCACCCGGAAGACCTTGTCATGGCCGTCGATGACTGGCTGCCGGAGCTGGCGCAGCAGGCGATTGCCGACCGGATCGCGGCACGCGGTCTGGATTTCACGGCCGTCCTTGCCGCCGGCGAGAGCCTGGCCGTCGGCACCATGGCGGCACTCCAGAGCGCCGGCTATTCGGTGCCCGGTGACGTCTCGGTAATGGGCATGGACGACCTGCCGCAGGCCGCTTTCCTGAACCCGCCCTTGACCACTGTGCATATTCCCGCGCGCGAGATCGGCATGACCGCGGTGGACCTGCTCCGTGATATCTGCTCAGGCATGCCGGCACTCCCGCGCCGGATAGAACTTGCCTGCCAGATCATCGAGCGGCAGTCCGTCGGACCGCGAAGGCGAACGGGGCTCGAGTCCGAGTGAGGCCGTCCCCGGCGCCTATTCGGTCGGGACGTTGTCCCGGAGTTCCGCAAGCCAGACCTTCGCGCTGGCATCCGAGGGTGCGCGCCAGTCCCCTCTTGGCGACAGCGAACCGCCGGAGGAGATCTTGGGGCCGTTCGGCGCGGCCGAGCGCTTGAACTGGTTGTTGAAGAAGCGCCGCAGGAAGACTTCCATCCAGTGCCGGATGTCCGCCATCGCATAGGCCCGCTTCTGGTCTTCCGGAATATCCTGTGGCCACCCGCCGCTCTCCGCATCGCTCCAGGCTTTGTAAGACAGGAAGGCGATCTTCGACGGCCGGTAGCCGTAGCGGGTGAGATAGAAGAGATTGAAATCCTGCAGCGCATAGGGCCCGACGATATCCTGCGTCGACTGCAGAACGCCTTCTTCGCCCGGCGGCACGAGTTCCGGTGAAATCTCCGTGGCGAGAATCGCCTCCAGCACCTTGGCGGTCTCCGGGGTGACGTCACCCGAGCGGGCGACGAAGCGGATGAGATGCTGGATCAGCGTCTTGGAGACCGACGCATTGACGTTGTAGTGCGACATGTGATCGCCGACACCATAGGTGCACCAGCCAAGCCCGAGCTCCGACAGATCGCCCGTGCCGACCACCAGACCGCCGACCTGATTGGCCAGCCGGAACAGGTAATCGGTCCGCAGGCCGGCCTGCACGTTCTCGAATGTCACGTCGTAGACCGGCTCGCCGGCACCGAAGGGATGGCCGAGGTCGGCCAGCATCTGCCGCGCGGCCGGACGGATGTCGATCTCCTCGCCGGTAACCCCGAGGCTGTTGATCAGCGTCCAGGCATTGCTCTTGGTGGAATCGGAGGTGGCAAAGCCCGGCAGCGTATAGGCGCGGATGTTCTTGCGATCCTCGCCGATCAGGTCCATCGCGCGGGCGGCGACGATCAGCGCCTGGGTGGAATCGAGCCCTCCCGAGACGCCGATCACCGGATGCTTGATACCGGTTGCGGCCAACCGCTTCGCGAGGCCCTGGACCTGGATGTTATAGGCCTCGTAGCAGTCTTCGCGCAGGCGCGCCGGGTTCGATGGCACATAGGGGAAACGCTCGATCCGGCGGCGCAGCGGCACGACGTCGGCAGGCTTGTCGAGCGTGAAGCCGACCTTGCGGTAGCCGTGACCCTGCGGAAGTTCCTGGCGGGCGCAATCGGCAAAGCTGTTGAGCCGCATCCGCTCCTGGCGCAGCCGTCCGAGATCGATGTCGGCGGTCACGAAGGTGCCACCGGTCGGAAAGCGTTCCGTCTCGGCCAACATATCCCCGTATTCGAAGACGGCCGCGTGGCCGTCCCAGGCGAGGTCGGTGGTGGATTCGCCCGGACCGGCGGCCGAATAGGCGTAAGCCGCCACCGCACGGGCGGACTGGCTGGCGCACAGCATCCGGCGGGTTTCCGCCTTGCCGATGGTGATATTGCTGGCCGACAGGTTGAGCAGCACTTCCGCACCCGCCATGGCCGCGCGCGTCGATGGCGGCAGGGGCACCCAGAAGTCCTCACAGACCTCGACATGGAAGGTGAAGGGCACCGAACCTTCCGAACGGAACAGCAGATCGACGCCGAAGGGGACGCGGTCTCCAGCGACCGAAATGGTAGCGTCCGTGACGCCGGCGCCCGGGGAGAAGTGACGCCGCTCGTAGAACTCCCGATAATTCGGCAGATAGGCCTTGGGAACGACACCGAGGATCTTGCCGCGGTGGATGATCACGGCGCTGTTGTAAAGCCTTCCATCGCCCCGCAGCGGCGCGCCGACCGCGAGCACCGGATAAAGCGCCTTGCTAGCCTCGACGATCTTGACGATCGCCCGCTCGACGGCATCGAGCAGCGCATCCTGGAGCAGCAGGTCGTCGATGGCGTAGGACGAAAGGCCGAGTTCCGGAAACAGCATGACGCCCGCGCCATCGGCATGTCCGAGCTCCGCCAGCCGCAGTGTCTCGGCGACGGCAAAGTCGGGATCCGCGACTTCGGTGGCCGGCACGCATGTCGCCACGCGCAGGAACTCGTGACTGTAAAGGGAATAGAACGCGTTCACGACCTGGCCTCTCCTCGTCTGATCTTTCGCCTAGAATGACATTGGGCGCTTGCCGCCACGGGCAAGGCGCAAGATGCAGGATCGGCGACAGATCATCATCTCGATCCTGTTTATCGTGATCTTGCGCCGAAGCAACTGGTCGACCTCAACCGGTCTTCATCTTCGGCGCACTGTCGAGCAACTGGCGGGTATAGG
>JBKBXP010000292.1:0-4022 GCA_046314035.1 Pseudorhizobium sp.
CTGGAAGAAGGAGCACCGCGTCGACGGCTCGTCCGGAGAGTGGGTGGCGGCAAAGGATGCCGACGACCGGGCGCGGGAGAAGTGGCGCTGAACCGAATCCGAGTACTGCAGACATGAGAAAAGCCGGAGCGTGTGCCCCGGCTTTTCTTGTTCAGAATGGACGGAGGTATCAGCCGACGATTTCGGTGTCGGAGAACCAGTACTTGATTTCCTCGGCAGCGGTTTCGGGGGCGTCCGAACCGTGGACCGAGTTCTCGCCGATGGAGAGAGCGTGGGTCTTGCGGATGGTGCCCTCGTCGGCATTGGCCGGGTTGGTGGCGCCCATGATTTCGCGGTTCTTGAGGATGGCGTTCTCGCCTTCCAGAACCTGGACGACGGTCGGGCCGGAGGTCATGCCTTCGACGAGTTCGCCGAAGAAGGGGCGCTCCTTGTGGACGGCGTAGAAGCCTTCGGCTTGGCGCTGGCTCATCCAGACGCGCTTGGATGCGACGACGCGCAGGCCGGCGTCTTCCAGCATCTTGGTGATGGCGCCCGTCAGGTTGCGCTTGGTGGCGTCCGGCTTGATCATCGAAAACGTGCGTTCAATCGCCATCGTTCATTTCCTTGTTTTTCAGAGAAAGTGGGCGGTGTTTACCCGCCCACTGCACTGGAAACAAGGGGGTTTGGGCAATTTCACGCGGCTGTCACACGGCGACCGAGGCCGCCGTGGAGGTCGAGGCAGCGCTCGAACCACTGCATGACGGCGTCGTCCTGCGCCAGCGGCGGCGGGCCGGCGGTTACCCGCATCCACTGCAGCGCGCCGAACAGGATGTAATCGGCAAACAGAGGAGTATCACCGCCGAGGAAGGGCTGGACATTCAGCGTGCGGCGGACCGGCTCGAGCCTGCCGGCGAAGGCTGCTCTTTCCGCCTCACCTTCCGCGGCCACCGCCTCCAGCGGCCGTCCCATGCGCGCGACCCGGCTTGTGCGGAAGTAGACCTGATCCGTCTCGTCCAGCATGTCGTGGATCTGCATGATGGCCATCTTGGTGACCGGCATATGCAGGATCGTCAGCGCAAAGTTCTCGACGAAGCGCGAGAGCGCCTTGCCGCCCTCGCCGCCGAACAGGGTCGGGAGGTCCGGATAGGTTTCATCCAGGTAGAGCGCGATGTCGAAGCTGTCGCGGACGAGGTGGTCGCCATCGCGGAGGATGGGCACGGTCTTGGAGAAACCGTTCTCGATGCCGGGGATAGCCGTGAAGGGGTAAGGCCGCTCGACGAAATCCAGCCCCTTGTGGGCAAGCGCCAGCGAGACCTTCCAGCAATGCGGCGAAAACGGCCGGCTCTCGTCCTTGCCGCAGAGGGAGTAGAGGACACGGGTCATGGATGGCTCCTGAAGTGAACAGATCAAGCCGCATAGTGACCGCCTCTGCGGCCACGTCCAATCAGGAAATTTCATGAGACGCATGATCCCTTTTGTGGTGCGGAGCCGCTAGGATGGCGCAAACTTCCGGGAGAACCGCCGATGCGCCGCCATTTCCAGATGCTTGCCGACTACAACCGCTGGGCCAATGTCATCGTCTACGATGCCTGCGCCGAACTGAGCGACGCGGACTACCGCGCCGACCAGGGCGCCTTCTTCGGCTCCGCGCACCGCACGCTCAACCACCTTCTGTGCGCCGACCGGATCTGGCTGAAGCGGATGACCGGCAGCGGTGAGGCGCCGACGGCGCTGGACACGGTGCTGTTCGATGACCTCGAAGCACTGGCGGCGGCGCGTGCGGCCGAAGACCAGCGGCTGATCGATTTCGTAGAGACGCTCGATGACGAGCAGACCGCCAGCAGTTTCACCTATACGCCGATCACCATCCCGGAGCCGATCACCCAGCCGCTCGGGCCGGTTCTCGCCCATGTCTTCAACCACCAGACCCACCATCGCGGGCAGATCCACATGATCCTGACCTCACTCGGCAGGCCGTCCTTGTCGCTCGATCTCGTCTATTTCCTGCGCGGCGACGGCAAAAGGTGGCTATAGCAAGCATCCGTCTTCCCTGATCGCCGACGCGCGTCTTGCCTTCACCGGCAAGTTCGGCCACAACCCCGGCCATGATAACCATTACCGATCTTTCCGCGCGTATCGCCGGCCGCCTTCTTCTCGACCACGCCAGTGTCAGCCTGCCCACCGGTATCAAGGCGGGGCTCGTCGGCCGCAATGGTGCGGGCAAATCGACGCTGTTTCGCGTCATCACCGGAGACCTCTCCTCCGAGAGCGGATCGGTGACACTGCCGAAGGCTGCCCGCATCGGCCAGGTGGCGCAGGAAGCGCCGGGCACCGAAGATCCGCTGATCGACATCGTGCTGGCCGCCGACAAGGAGCGCACCGCGCTGATGGCGGAGGCGGAGACCGCGACCGACCCGCACCGCATCGCCGACATCCAGATGCGTCTCGTCGACATCGACGCGCATTCCGCCGAAGCGCGGGCGGCGAGCATCCTGGCCGGTCTCGGCTTCAACTCGGAAGCGCAGCTTCGCCCGGCGTCGGCCTTTTCCGGCGGCTGGCGCATGCGCGTAGCGCTGGCGGCGGTGTTGTTTGCCGAACCCGACCTGCTGCTTCTCGACGAGCCGACCAACTACCTCGACCTCGAAGGCACGCTGTGGCTGGAAGACTACATCCGCCGCTATCCGCACACCGTCATCATCATCAGCCATGACCGCGACCTCCTGAACAACGCCGTCAACTCGATCGTCCACCTAGACCAGAAGAAGCTCACCTTCTATCGCGGCGGCTACGACCAGTTCGAGCGCCAGAAGGCCGAGAACGACGAACTGCAGATGAAGTCGAAGGCCAAGAGCGACGCGGCGCGCAAGCACCTGCAGACCTTCATCGACCGGTTCAAGGCGAAGGCCTCCAAGGCCAAGCAGGCCCAGAGCCGCGTCAAGGCGCTGGAGCGCATGGGAACGGTGGCATCCGTCATCGAGGACCACGTCCAGCCGATCACCTTCCCGGAGCCGGAGAAGCAGCCCGTCTCGCCGATCATCGCCATCAACGGCGGCGCCGTCGGCTACGAGCCGGGCAAGCCGATCCTGAAGAACCTCAACCTCAGGATCGACAACGACGACCGCATCGCCCTGCTCGGATCGAACGGCAACGGCAAGTCCACCTTCGCCAAGTTCATCGCCGGCCGGCTGCCGCCCGAAAGCGGCGATCTGCGGCTGGCGCCCAGCCTGAAGATCGGCTTCTTCGCCCAGCACCAGCTGGACGACCTGGTGCCGGAAGACACGCCGGTCGAGCACGTGCGCCGGCTGATGCCTGGGGTACCGGAAGCCAAGGTCCGTGGTCGCGTCGCCCAGATGGGCCTTGCCACCGAAAAGATGAACACCGCCGCCAAGGATCTCTCCGGCGGCGAAAAGGCGCGTCTGCTGATGGGGCTTTCGGCATTCCACGCCCCGAACCTGCTCATCCTCGACGAGCCGACGAACCATCTCGACATCGACAGCCGCCGGGCGCTGATCGAAGCGCTCAACGACTACGACGGCGCCGTCATCCTGATCAGCCACGACCGGCACCTCATCGAGGCGACCGTCGACCGGCTCTGGCTGGTCAACAACGGTACGGTGGAAACCTTCGAGGGCGACCTTGAGGAATACCGCAGCCTGATTGTCAGTTCCGGTAAAAAAAAAGAAGAAAAGCCGCAGCTGAGTGACGATGCGGCGTCCAAGGCCGAGCAGCGCAAGGCGAGTGCGGAGCGGCGCGCCTCGCTGGCGCCGCTGCGCAAAAAGATCAACGAAATCGAGTCCGTAACCGCAAAGCTTGAGAAGCTGATTCAGTCGCTTGATGCAGAGCTTGCGGACCCGGTCCTCTACGAGAAAGAGCCGGCCAAGGCTGCCGACAAGGTCAAGCAGCGCGGCGAAGCCGCCGCCAAGCTCGCCGCCGCCGAAGAGCAGTGGCTGGCGCTGTCGGCCGAGTACGAAGAGGCGATGGCGGGCTAAGCTTGTTGAAGCAGTGAATATACACTATCTTGCTCGCGTATATCCACGAGGTGC
>JBKBXP010000293.1:0-4009 GCA_046314035.1 Pseudorhizobium sp.
GTCGCCCTCGCGCTTCAGCCAGCTTGCGAAGGTCGCCCGTTTCGTCGCCGAGCCGATCATGCCGACATAGGGGAGATCCGGTCGCGTGAGGGCCTCGCGGGCAATCAGGAAGTCGAGCGCGTGGTCGTGGGTGAGGATGACCGCCGCGCCGCCCGCCGGGATCTCGGCAACCACGGCTTCCGGCAGGGCGACATGCCGCGCCGCCACGCCTTGCGGCAGATCGCCGAGCGCCTCGGCCCGGGTTTCGACCACCGTGACCGCCAGGGGCAGGGGGGCGAGCGCCCGGGCCAGCGCCAGACCCACATGGCCGGCGCCGAAGAGGAATACGGCAGGGTTCTGTTCGGCCTCCTGGCTCAGTCGCTCGCCAAGACTGCGGGCGATGTCCGAGGTCACGAGGGAGAAGGAGAGCCGCGTGCGGCCGCCGCAGCACTGGCCGATCTCCGGACCGAGCGGGATGTCCATCACCGCCTGCCCGCCACCTTTCAGCAGGGCGCGGGCATTGTCGATCGCCATGAACTCGAACTGGCCACCGCCGATCGTGCCCCAGATGGTCGTGTCCGCCACCAGCATCACCGTACCGCGGTCGCGGGGCGTCGAGCCGCGCGCCTCGTCGATCACGACGAGAACCGAGTGCGGATGGGCGGCAAGGAAGGCGGGGAGGGTGAGATCTGGCATGGTGATGGCATCCTTAGCATCTTCCGAGACCCGCTGCACCGGGTCCGCTGCCATCGGCAACAGGCTTTGCGCCACGCGCTGCCGGTTATGTTAAGGTCGCCCGACTACGCAGAAGGGATGTCTGGATGAACAGGTTTACACGCTCGATCGGCTGGATCGCGATCGCGGTCTTTGCCGCGGCGATCTTCGTCGTCAATCCTCTGTCGGAAACCGCCACCCGGTTTGCCCGCGAAGTGACGATCGGCACGGGCGCCCTCTATGGCACGCTTCGGGTCGCCAATTCGGTGATGAGCGTCGCCAAGGACGCCGACGTCTCGGGCGGTGTGGGTCTCGCCTCGGTCACGGCGAGCCCGGGCCAATTGCTGCAGCCGGTCACCAACACCATCGACCGCATGGCCGATCTCCTCTTCTACCTGGCAATCGCCTCAGGCATCCTGTCGGTCGTGCTTGCGCCTGTCGCCAAGGTGACCGCCGTCTGCCTTGCGGTGCTGGCCATCCTGCAGGCGCTCTTCGTGCTCACCGCCAGGCGCGCGCCGCCGTTTGCCGAGAGGCTCAGCCGCTCGGCGCTGGTGGTCTGCCTGATCGGCACGGTCGTGCTGCCGGCCTCCTATACGGTCGCCTTTCATGCCGGCGAGGCGATCACCGACGAGGCGTGGAGGAGCGCGATAACGGTCTTCCAGCGCCTGGATGCCGACTACGAGACGGCCGAGGTTCGCCAACAGGTCGAGGCGCTGCGCGAGTTGCCCCTGGCTGAAGCCGCACCCGTAGCACCCGCGGACGAGGGGATCCTCGACCGGCTGGGGTCGGCCGTCGACGCATCACGCTCGGCGCTCGCCGGGACGCTGGACGCCGCCACGGGGCTTGCCGGCACCGTCACCGGCAGCCTGTCTGCCAACGCCCGCATCATCACCGATGGCGTGGCGATCTCCGCCGATCTCTTCACCGCCTCGATCGGCATCGCGGTTGCCTATCTGGTGAAGCTTCTCGTCCTGCCGCTGATGATTTTCGCGGCCGGCCTCTACCTGCTGCGGGCGGCGTTTCGCTAGTGCTGCGTCGCGATCTTGGAATTGACAAAGAATGCACTAATTGTTGTTGCGAGACGCGGTGGCCTGCCGGCTGCGCGCAGAATGACCCTACCAAAGTTCGATTTTCCTTAGATGGCTGACGACGCGCAGAACGAAGTACAAGCGATGCAGGGCGTTCCTGCAATCCCGACAATACTGGAGGTCGTCTGTCAGGCGGCCGGAATGGGATTTGCAGCGGTAGCTCGGGTCACCGAGGACAGGTGGATTGCCTGCCAGGTTCGCGACAGTATCGGTTTCGGCCTGATGCCCGGCGACGAGCTCCCCGTCGAAACGACCCTTTGCCATGAGGTGCGGCAGTACCGCGATGTGATTGTCATCGACAATGTCGCCGAAGATCCCGTCTACCGCAGCCACCAGACGCCGAAGCTCTACGGGCTGCAGAGCTATGTCTCCGTGCCCATCATCCTCCCGGATGGGCGGTTCTTCGGAACGCTCTGCGCCATCGATTCCAAGCCTGCCACGCCCAGCAACCCGCAGACGCTCACGACACTCAAGCTGTTTGCCGATCTGATCGGCTTCCAGTTCGATGCGGCGGAGAAACTCAACTCGGCGCGCGCCAGCCTGATGGGCGAAAAGGTAACCTCGGAGCTGCGCGAGCAGTTCATCGCGGTGCTCGGCCACGACCTGCGCAACCCTATCGCGTCGCTCGGCGGCGGCATCAGCGTCCTGCAGCGCGAGCCGCAGAGCGAGAAGTCGACGCGGGTGCTGAACATCATGCGCGGCAGCGTGCTGCGCATGTCGGCGCTGATCGACAACGTGATGGATTTTGCCCGCGGCCGGCTCGGCGGCGGCATTGCGCTCCAGAAGGACTATGGGGCACCGCTTGGCCCGACCCTCGACCAGGTGATTTCGGAGATCCAGTCCGGGCACCCGGAGCGGCGCATCGAGGCGAACTACCGGTTGTCGGACGCGGTCGGCGTTGACCACCAGCGTATCGCGCAGATGTTCTCCAATCTGCTTGGCAACGCCGTCACCCATGGGTCGGTCGAGCATCCGATCCACGTCCATGCCTCCGTCACGGATGGAGAACTGCATCTATCGGTGGCCAATGCAGGCGAGCCAATCCCTCAGGAGGCGCTGCAAAAGCTGTTCCAGCCGTTCAAGCGCGGCGACGGCGGGTCGAGCATGCAGGGGCTGGGCCTCGGCCTCTATATCGCCTCGCAAATCGCCGAGGCGCATGGCGGGAGCCTCGACGTCAAGTCCGACGAAAGCGAAACCCGCTTCACCTTCCGGATGCCGGTCGGCACCGGTGAGGAAGTGGTTGTCCGGTAGTCTTCCGCAGATGCAGACAAATTGAGTGAAACCGGAAACGGGGACGCAACGTTCGGTTGCTAGCCTCGTCTTCCATGAGCCAATTTACCGTGACCGTCGTTCTGGCATCCGCAGCAACCTTCGTTGCCGCCGGCGGCTACACGCTGTTGCCGCGCAGTCTCCACGACCCGGCCTGCACCATTAAAGGCAATGTCTCCATCAACTCCGGCGAACGCATCTATCACGTGCTGGGCCAGGAGTTTTACGCGGACACCAAGATCTCGCCGCGCTACGGCGAGCGCTGGTTCTGCTCCGAGGCGGAGGCCCGATCCGCAGGCTGGCGCAAGGCTCGCCGCTGAGCCTCCCGCCGATCCCGGGGCCTCTATTCCACCGCCTTCATCCGCTCCACCGCCATCAGCACCCGCTCGGGCGTTGCCGGCGCGTCGAGGCGCGGGCAGACGCGGTAGTCGGCGACACTCGCCACCGCCATCGAGATCGCCTCGAGCACCGAGATCGCCAGCATGAACGGCGGCTCGCCGACGGCCTTGGAGCGGCCGATGGTGGGCTCGGCATTCTGCGACCATTCCGCCAGCTTCACGTTGAAGATCTTCGGTCGGTCGGAGGCGACGGGTATCTTGTAGGTCGAGGGCGCGTGGGTGCGAAGCCTGCCCTTGTCGTCCCACCACAGTTCCTCGGTCGTCAGCCAGCCCATGCCCTGCACGAAGCCGCCCTCGATCTGGCCGATGTCGATCGCCGGGTTCAAGGACTTGCCGACATCGTGGAGGATATCGGCGCGGTCGACCATGTATTCGCCCGTCAGCGTGTCGATCGACACCTCCGAGACCGCCGCACCATAGGCGTAGTAGTAGAAGGGCCGGCCGCGGCCTGCCTCGCGGTCCCAGTGGATGTCGGGGGTCTTGTAGAAGCCCGCCGCCGACAGTTGCACGCGGTCGTAATAGGCCGCCCGCACCAGCGTGTCGAAGGGGACCATGTCTTTC
>JBKBXP010000294.1:0-4008 GCA_046314035.1 Pseudorhizobium sp.
ATCAGAAAAAGGGCAAGAGCAACCGGTCCAAGGCGGCGCAGTGCCGCAGCGAACGCGGGTGAGAGCAAGGCGTGTCTGCGGGACGCGAGCGCCGCAGCCGCAATGCTGACGAAGAGCAGGCTGCCCGGATGAAACAGCGGGGCAAAGCTGCCGCTGAAATAGCTGTGGAGGTCCCACGACCAGGCCAGCTCGCCAAGCCGCTGGCGCAGAAGCGGGACGAGACGTGTGGCCAGTATGAGCGCAACCAGCAGCCCATAGGGAAGAAGGTCGGGCAGCAGGTCTCGCCAGCGGATTGCCAGGAGAGCCTGCCGCCACCGTAGCAGGGTGACAAACAGCACGAGCCCGATGAGTGCCCCCGCCAGCGTTGGCAGCTCTGGCCCGACGCCGGCAGCGATGACGCCAGAGGGAATGAGGAAACAGGCACCGGCAAGGGCGGTCCAGCGTATCTCGCTCCAGGTCAGCGGGCCATCGCCCGAGAACCGGCTGACGACGAAGACCAGTCCGAAGCCGAGGACAAGATTGATGGCCGCGATCGTTCCGCCGAGCTCCAGCGGAGCAAGACCCGCAATTTCCACCTGCGTCAGCGTCGGCGTGCCGATGGCGCCGAAGGGCACCCCGGCGGCATGCCCGATCAGCGCGAGCATCACCGCGCGGGCCGGTGAAATTCCGATGCCGACAAGCAGCGGTGCGGCAACGGCCACCGGCGCGCCGAAGCCCGCCGCCCCTTCCATGAACAGGGCAAAGAACCAGGCGATGAGCAGCACCTGCATCCTCTTTGCGCTGGTGATGTGGGTCAGCGCTTGCCGGATCCGCTCCAGGCCGCCGGAGCGCTGCTGGTATTCGTAAAGGAGAAGCGCCGGGAGGATGATCCAGAGGATGGTGGCCGTCGAATGCAGGGTCTCGGCCAGGATGCCGATGGAGGCGACCTCGAATGAGAGCGCCGGTGGGCCGATCCCGAAAGCGATGACAGCAATGATGACTGCTGCGGCCAGGCCAGTTGCACCGGCAGCGGCGGCCGACCATCCAAAGACGCTCATCGTCAACAGCACGATCGCAAGCGGTGCAGCCGCCAGAACGGTGCCGGGCATCACCAAACCGACCGGGGTGGCGCAATGCCGGGCCAGGGGCCGGCCGTTGTGGCTCTCGCGGCTGTGCCGTCACGCGCCGTCCGAAGGGCAGCGGGAATAGCGACACGAAAGTCCGGTCCCGGCTCCCGCGTGTCGAGGAAAGTATCGAAAGCCGGTCCTTGGGGGTCTTTGAACGTCATGCCTTACCCTCAGCGCATCATGGCCGTCGCCACCCTCTCACGATACCGGACGGGATTACACGCCCACACCACCGATCATGTCGGCGATGGCATCATGATGTACGCGCCGCGCGGAGGCCACATTGATCCAGATCGTCTTCGCGACGGGTCTCCACCACAGCACCGATCGTCCAGCGGCAAGCACTTGCGCGTCCGCGGACCCCGCGTGCCGGCCGATCGCCGGGCAGGCGGACGAACCGATGCCGGGAATGGCGGGGTTTACAGTTTGATCCTCGTCAAGGCTGCGTCACCCAAAGCGGGGCATGAGCATAGGTCTCACGTGCCACAGCAGGAGTTCGGATTGACCCGTTACTGGAAGATTGGCGCCGTCGTTGCGACCCTCGCGCTTGCCGGCTATTTCGGCTGGCAGTATTGGACGACGCACGTCGCTGCGCAGGCGATGACGGGGATTGCCAGCGGCAACGGCCGCATCGAGGCGGCCGAGATCGACGTTGCTGCGCGGACAGCTGGGCGGTTGTCGGATGTGCTGGTGCGCGAGGGAGACTTCGTCGAGAGAGGCACCGTGGTCGCCAGCATGGACATCGAACAGCTCAGCGCCCAGAAGCGCGAGGCGGAAGCCCAGCTTGCGCGCGCCAGGGTCAGCATCGACACCGCCAGGAGCGTCGTGACCCAGAGGCTGGCTGAAAAGGAGGCGGCAGCGGCCGTCGTCGCCCAGAACGACATCGCGCTTCAATCGGCCCAGAAACGCCTCGGGCGCAGCGAACAGCTTTCCCGCAGCGGAACCGTGTCCGAACAGGCGCTCGACGACGACCGCAGCCGGGTCGAGACCGCCAAGGCCTCGCTGTCTGCCGCCAGGGCGCAGCTTGCCGCCACGGATGCGGCGATCGGTGCTGCCCGCTCCCAGGTGATCGATGCGGAAGCTTCGGTGGATGCGGCGCAGGCGACGATCGAACGCTTCGATGCGGATCTGCGCGATTCCGAGCTCAAGGCGCCCCGCAGCGGCCGGATCCAGTATCTGGTCGCGCGCCCCGGCGAAGTGGTCGCCGCCGGCGGACGCGTCCTCAACATGCTGGATGTCGGCGATGTCTACATGACCTTCTTCCTGCCGACGGCGGATGCCGGCCGTGTCGCCATCGGCAGCGATGCGCGCATCATCCTCGACGCCGCTCCGCAGTATGTCATCCCCGCCCGGATCTCCTTCGTGTCGGATGTCGCCCAGTTCACGCCGAAGACGGTGGAGACCGAGGAGGAGCGGCAGAAGCTGATGTTCCGGCTGCGGGCGCAGGTGCCGGAGGAACTGCTGCAGAAATATGTGGCGCAGGTGAAGACGGGGCTCCCCGGCCAGGCCTACGTCAAGCTCGACCCGGCGGCCGAATGGCCGGCCCTGCTTGCCAATCCCATCACGCCATAAACGGGGAGCGACTGCCATGCTCGAGCTCGCGCAGCCCGTCTATGCCGCACGGCTGAAGACCGTAAGCCACGCCTATGGCAAGCGGATCGCGCTCAACGATGTCACGCTGGACATTCCGGCAGGCCGGATGATCGGCTTCATCGGGCCGGACGGGGTGGGCAAATCGACGATTCTCTCCTTGATCGCCGGCGCCCGGGTCATCCAGACGGGCGATGTGGAGGTGCTGGGCGGCGACATGCGCAGCGGTGGCCACCGCAGCCGTGTCTGCCCGGCCGTCGCCTATATGCCGCAGGGGCTCGGCAAGAACCTCTACCCGACGCTCTCCGTCTTCGAGAATGCCGACTTCTTCGGCAGCCTCTTCGGACAGGGGCGTCAGGAGCGGCAGCGCCGCATCCATTCGCTCCTGAAGCTGACAGGGCTTTCCGGCTTCGAGGACCGGCCGGCGGGCAAGCTCTCGGGTGGCATGAAGCAGAAGCTCGGCCTCTGCTGCGCCCTCCTCCACGATCCGGACCTGCTGATCCTCGACGAACCGACGACCGGCGTGGACCCGCTGTCACGGCGGCAGTTCTGGCGGCTCATCGACGACATCCGCCGCGAGCGGCCAAACCTCAGCGTCGTCGTCGCCACCGCCTATATGGAGGAAGCCGCCCGTTTCGACTGGCTGGTGGCGATGGACCAGGGCCAGGTGCTTGCCACCGGCTCACCCTCGGAGCTGCTGGCGAAGACCGGGGCTTCG
Organism: Pseudorhizobium sp.; assembly: GCA_046314035.1. Lineage (GTDB taxonomy): Bacteria > Pseudomonadota > Alphaproteobacteria > Rhizobiales > Rhizobiaceae > Neorhizobium. The sequence goes on from JBKBXP010000294.1 coordinate 3,415, forward strand.
ACGCTGGACGAAGCCTTCATTGCGCTGATGCCGGACCAGGATCGCGGGGAGCATCACGCGCCGCGCCTGCCAGCCCTTACCTTTGCAGGCTCAGATTTCGCAATCGAGGCGGAAGGCCTCACCATGCGCTTTGGCGATTTCACGGCGGTCGACAATGCCAGCTTCCGGATCCACCGGGGCGAGATCTTCGGCTTTCTCGGCTCGAACGGCTGCGGCAAGACCACGACCATGAAGATGCTGACCGGCCTTTTGCCGGCCAGCAGCGGCACCGCACGGCTGTTCGGCAAGCCGGTCGATCCGCACGACATGGAGATCCGCAGACGGGTCGGCTACATGAGCCAGGCCTTCTCGCTCTACGGCGAACTGACGCTTCGGCAGAACCTCGAATTGCATGGCCGGCTCTTCGGGATGCCGGATGCCGAAATTGGGCCGCGGCTGGAGGAACTGGCGGATCGATTTGGCTTTGTCGGAACGCTCGAAGAATTCCCCGACGCCCTGCCGCTCGGGATGCGCCAGCGGCTGTCGCTCGCCGTCGCCCTGATCCACCGTCCCGACATCCTGATCCTCGATGAACCCACGTCGGGTGTGGATCCG
>JBKBXP010000295.1:0-3991 GCA_046314035.1 Pseudorhizobium sp.
GGTGAAGATCCGCCTGATGGACAAGGGTTGGGCGACGGAAGAGCAGTTGAAGGCGATGGACAAGGATGTCCGCGACATCGTCTCCGATAGCGCCGACTTCGCGCAGTCCGATCCGGAGCCGGATACCGCCGAGCTCTACACCGACATTCTGCTCTGATCAGGGGAGGGACACCCAATGCCAATCGATATCCTCATGCCCGCCCTTTCCCCGACGATGGAAGAAGGCACCCTTAGCAAATGGCTGAAGAAGGAGGGCGACACCGTCACCTCCGGCGACGTCATTGCCGAGATCGAAACCGACAAGGCGACGATGGAAGTCGAAGCCGTCGATGAAGGCGTGATCGGCAAGCTGCTGATCGAAGCCGGCACCGAGAACGTCAAGGTCAACACGCCGATTGCCGTCCTGCTCCAGGAAGGCGAAAGCGCCGACGCCATGTCTGCCGAAAAGCCGGCTGAGCCGGAAGCGCCGAAGGCCGACGCCGATACCCCGGCCGCGACATCGGATGCCGCCGGCGGCAAGGCCCGCGAAGCCAAGGACGAGCCTGCCTCCTCCGCCGACAACAAGGTGCCAGCGGCGCCCAAGGTCAATGTCGCTGCCGATCCGGATATCCCGGAAGGCACCGAGATGGTCTCCACCACGGTGCGTGAAGCGCTGCGCGATGCCATGGCCGAAGAAATGCGCCGCGACGAAAACGTCTTCGTCATGGGTGAGGAAGTCGCCGAATACCAGGGCGCCTACAAGATCACGCAAGGCTTATTGCAGGAATTCGGCGCCCGTCGCGTCGTCGATACGCCGATCACCGAGCACGGCTTTGCCGGCGTAGGCGTCGGTGCCGCCATGGCGGGCCTGAAGCCGATCGTCGAGTTCATGACCTTCAACTTCGCCATGCAGGCGATCGACCAGATCATCAACTCGGCTGCCAAGACGCTCTATATGTCCGGCGGCCAGATGGGCGCTCCGATCGTCTTCCGCGGCCCCAATGGTGCCGCTGCCCGCGTCGGCGCCCAGCACAGCCAGGATTACGCCGCCTGGTACAGCCAGATCCCGGGTCTCAAGGTTGTGATGCCCTATACGGCAGCCGACGCCAAGGGCCTGCTGAAGGCCGCCATCCGCGATCCGAACCCGGTCGTCTTCCTGGAAAACGAGATCCTCTACGGCCAGTCCTTCGACGTGCCGAAGATGGATGATTTCGTCCTGCCGATCGGCAAGGCGCGCATCCACAAGACCGGCAAGGACGTCACCATCGTCTCCTTCGGCATCGGCATGAGCTATGCCACCAAGGCGATCGTCGAGCTCGAGAAGGACGGCATCGATGTTGAACTGATCGATCTGCGCACCCTGCGTCCGATGGATCTGCCCACCGTGATCGAATCGGTGAAGAAGACGGGTCGTCTCGTCACCGTCGAGGAAGGCTACCCGCAGAACTCGGTCGGCACCGAAATCGCCACCCGCGTCATGCAGCAGGCCTTCGACTATCTCGACGCGCCGATCCTGACGATCGCCGGCAAGGACGTGCCCATGCCCTATGCCGCAAACCTCGAAAAGCTGGCCCTGCCGACCGTCGGCGAAGTCGTGCAGGCGGTGAAGACCGTCTGCTACAAATAAGGGGTTCGGCAAATGGCTAAATCGACTGTGAAGCAGATCCTGCCTGTTTCCGGCTCATGGTTTCGGGTTCTGGGAACGAAGGGCAATCCGGTTCTGGAAAAGATTGTCTTCTGGGCTCTGGTCAACACCGAGAAGACCGACGTGATCGTCGGCGTCCCGCGCCAGGAGCTTGGCGTGATCGGTGCCGTCGACGGTTGGCTCGAGGATGTTGCCGGCTATATCGAAGTGCCGCCTGAGGATGTCGATCGGTTGATCCAACATCCGGAGGAACTGGCGCAGTTCGAACTCGTGTGGGCGGAGGAATAATATGCCGATCAACATCACCATGCCCGCTCTGTCGCCGACCATGGAAGAGGGAAACCTCACCAAGTGGCTGGTCAAGGAGGGCGACAAGGTTGGCCCCGGCGACGTGATCGCCGAGATCGAGACCGACAAGGCGACCATGGAAGTGGAAGCCGTCGATGAGGGCACTGTGGCGAAACTGGTCGTCCCGGCCGGCACCGAAGGCGTCAAGGTCAACGCCCTGATCGCCATCCTCGCCGGCGAAGGCGAAGACGTGAAGGACGCCGCCGCTTCCGGTGGCGCATCGGCCGAAGCGCCGAAGCCTGCTGCAGCTCCGGCCGAAGCCCAGTCGGAAGCATCGAAGTCGGACGCCCCGAAATCCGAGCCGGCAAAGCCGCAGGCCGAACAGCCTGTCGCCGACACGCCGCCCGCACCCTCGACGCCGGCCCCGAAGGCCGCCTCCGGCGAACGCATCTTCGCCTCGCCGCTCGCACGCCGCCTCGCCAAGGACGCCGGTCTCGACCTTTCGGCCGTCTCCGGCTCCGGTCCGCATGGTCGCGTCGTCAAGGCAGACATCGAGAAGGCCGTTTCCTCCGGAACCGGCAAGGCCGCTGCCGCCGCACCGCAGGCAGGCGCCGCTCCGGCACCAGCCGTCGCCAAGGGCGCTTCGGACGACAGCGTCCTCAAGCTCTTCGCGGAAGGCTCCTACGAACTCCTGCCGCATGACGGCATGCGCAAGACGATCGCCTCGCGCCTGCTCGAATCGCACCAGACCGTGCCGGCCTACTTCGTCTCGATGGACTGCGAGATCGATGCGATGCTGAAGCTGCGCGCCGAGATCAACAAGTCGGCGCCGATGCGCAAGACGGACAAGGGCGAGGTCCCGGCCTTCAAACTGTCGGTCAACGACTTCGTCATCAAGGCCATGGCGCTGGCGCTGCGCGACGTTCCGGCGGCAAACGCCTCCTGGACCTCGACGGCGCGGCTCATGCACAAGCATTCGGATGTCGGCGTCGCCGTCTCCATCCCGGATGGCCTGATCACGCCGATCATCAAGAAGGCGGAGCAGAAGACGCTGTCGATCATCTCCAACGAGATGAAGGATCTGGCCCGGCGTGCCCGCGACAAGAAGCTGAAGCCCGACGAGTACCAGGGCGGCACCACGGCCGTCTCCAACCTCGGCATGTTCGGCGTCGCCAACTTCACCTCCATCATCAACCCGCCGCATGCCTCGATCGTCTCGATCGGTGCCGGCATCGAGAAGCCGGTGGTCAAGGATGGCGCGATTGCGATCGCCACGGTGATGACGGCGACCTTCGCCTTCGACCACCGTGTCATCGACGGCGCGCTCGGCGCCGAACTCGCCGCCGCATTCAAGCGCCACGTCGAAAACCCGATGGGCATGCTGGTGTAGCTCGTTGTCCCTCCCCCTTGCGGGGAGGGTGTCCGCATAGCGGACGGGTGGAGGTAGGTCGACCGGAGGTTTGTCGGATGGCATGGAATCGAGAGAAACCAAACCCAGCCGGTGCGACAGCGGTCAGGAACGCTTACCGCCTTCGTAAAGCTATGACCGATGCGGAGCGCCGTTTATGGACTTCGCTTCGGCGCGAACTGCCGGCGCTGACCCGGACGCACTTCCGTAGGCAGATGGCGATTGGTCCTTATGTCGCCGACTTTGTTTGTCTCGCGCATCGATTGATCATCGAGGTAGATGGGGAAATCCATGAGGTTCAGGATCAGCGTGCTCGCGATGCGGAACGTGATGTTTATCTAAGGTCGCAGGATTTTCGGATGTTGCGCTTCAAGAATCGGGAAGTGATTTTGGACATGCCGTCGGTGCTGAGAAGCATTACATTTGCTATTGCCACCCCCACCCCTAGCCCCTCCCCACAGGGGGGAGGGGAACAGGATCTCCGCACATGAAGACCGTCCTCTGCTTCGGCGACTCGCTCACCTGGGGTTACGATGCCGAGACTCTCGGGCGCCACCGCTTCGAGGATCGCTGGCCGAGCGTTCTGTCGGCCGCGCTCGGCCCGGAGGTGAACGTCATCCCCGAGGGGCTGAACGGTCGCACCACCGGCTATGACGACCACCTGGCCGATT
>JBKBXP010000296.1:0-3983 GCA_046314035.1 Pseudorhizobium sp.
TTTCGTCGCGAGCGTGCATCCGTGCCAATTATCATAGAACAGCAATGCCCAACATCAGAGAATCGCTTCCGTTTGATCCGGGTGCTCCGTGTTCTTTTCGATGGGTCGCATGACGCTGTAGCGACTGTTGGATCTCCGAGATCAGTCCGCTATCTGTCGCTGTTTTGCCTGCGGCACCAGTTAAGTTGACCTTAATTAGCGGGCGCTAAGATGGATTGCAAAGCTCACGCGGAATGCTGCCATGCACACTCGGCCTCCCATTCCCTCGACTGTTCAGCCTGCAATGGACGGCAAAAATGTCGTGCTGGAGTTCATGCAGTCGGTCCCTCTGCCCTTGGCCATTGTCACGGGCGACGGCGATACAATCGCTGTCAATCACGCCTTTCATGCGGCTTGGCCAGGGCTTGCGGCCATGCCGAGCGTCTTCGACGTGATCGCCCATGGCGACAGGCAGCGTGTCCTGGCCATGGTGCACAGCGTCATGCAAGAAAGCGAGGAGGCTGAAGATCTCTTCCTGGACGTGACGCGCGAGCTGCGCCACGTGCAGATCACAATGTCTCTCCTGCCAGCGACACTGGTCGACACAGCGGCAGTGTTGCTGCTGTTTCGGGAGCTCGATCAGCGTAGCCCCGCCGTGAGCGACCTGGCCTACCGTGAGAGCCGCTGGAACCATGCGTTGATCTCCTCAGAGCTAGGGGTTTGGGACCACAACTGGGGCAAGGGCTGCAAGTACTATTCGCCCACGTGGTACAAGATGCGCGGCCTGCGGCCGGGCGACCCTTTGCCGCCGAGCACTGCTGATTGGCTGCAAAACGTCCACCCCCATGACCGCGCCAAGGTCATGGTTGCAATGGAGAGGCAAGCGGCGGGAGATCCCGCCTATGCCGTGTTCGACTACCGGGAACAGCACAAGGACGGTCACTGGATATGGATCGAGTCTCGCGGTGCCGGCGTGGAATGGGACGCCGAGGGCCGCCCGACGAGGGTCGTCGGCACGGACACCGATGTCACAGCCCGAAAAGCTGCCGAAGACGGGGCCTCGCGCAGCTCGCGGCGGTTGGAAATGGCGCTCGACATTTCCGGGATCGGGGTATTTGAGGCCAATTTCACGACAGGGGAATCCGAATGGGACGAGCGGATGTTTTCCATCTACGGGATCCAGGGCGGTGGCGAGGTTGCCATTGGCGGCCTATGGGAAAGCATGGTTCATCCCGATGATCTGCCTCGCGTCACCCGCAAGGTTGCCGATCATGCCGGCAGCACTTTACCCTTTGCAGACGAGTATCGTATTCGGCTTGACGACGGCAGGGAGCGTATCGTCAAAAGCTACAGCAAGCGTTTCGTCGATCATGATGGGCAGTCAAGGATGGTGGGTGCCAATTGGGACGTCACCGATGAGGTCCTGCTGCGGGGTGAGCTGGAACGGGCAAAGGATCTGGCAGAGGCCAAAAGCGCAGCACTTGAGGCGGCCCGGGAGGAGATCGAATACAGCGCGCTGCACGACTATCTGACCGCTCTGCCCAACCGACGCTATCTGGACGAGGCACTTCGGCGCATGAGCCAACCTGGGGCTGAGAACAGCGGCATTGCCATTCTTCACGTCGACCTCGACAGGTTCAAGCACATCAACGACACATTGGGTCATGCAACAGGCGACAGCCTCCTCACCTATGTTGCTCAGGTCCTGCGCGAGTGTAGCGACCGTGACGATTTCGTCGCCCGCGTTGGCGGTGACGAATTCGTCCTCGTGCGACACTTCCATGGAGCAACCACCGAACTTGTCGATCTAGCGAAGCGGATCATTACGGAACTGAGCAAGCCGGTGGTGCGCAACGGCAACCTGTGCCGCATTGGTGCCAGCATCGGCATTGCTTGCGGGCATGAAGAAGAAAGCAATGCCAAACAGCTTCTCCTGAATGCCGATATCGCTCTCTACCGAGCCAAGAAGAACGGCCGCAATCGGCACGAGTTTTTCTCCGCACAATCCTATCGGGAGATCATAAGCCATAAGAAGACTGCCGACGAGATCCTCGGCGCGCTTGAGCAGAACGAATTCATCCCATTCTATCAGTTGCAGTTTCGGGCGGATTCGTTGGAGGTGGCGGGGGTCGAGACTCTCGCACGGTGGAGAACAACCGACGGCCGGCTTCTCGCGCCGGATGCCTTCCTATCCGTGGCAGAAGAGTTGGGCGTCATGGCAAGGATTGATGCCATGATGCTCGATGCCGCACTTGACGATTTCAGGCGCTGGCAAAAACGCAAACTTGCGATTCCGAAGATTTCGGTCAATGTCTCCTACCGGCGATTGTCCGATCCTGCTTTGATCAAAAGCCTCGAGCGCCTCGATTTCGCGCCGGGCACCCTGTCATTTGAGTTGCTCGAATCCATCTTTCTCGACCAGTGTGATGACCAGATCCTGCAGCGGCTGGCCGACCTGCGCGATCTCGGCATCGCCCTGGAGATTGACGACTTCGGCTCCGGTCATGCCTCCATCGTCAGTCTCTTGAAAACCGCACCGGACGCGCTCAAGATCGATCGCGAACTGGTCAAGGGCATCGTCGATTCCCGCGAGCAGCAGGATTTGTTGCGCTCGATCATCGATATTGGCCACTCCTTGGGTATCTGTGTCGTGGCCGAGGGCGTCGAAACAGGCGCTCACGTTCGGATCCTGCGTGAATTGGGCTGTGATGTCCTGCAAGGCTACGCGCTCGCCAAACCCATGGATGCGGCCCATTTGATCGAGTTCCTTGACCGCCAAGGCTGGCGCAGCGCCTGACCTTGCAGCGCCGGCGCTGCCAAACCTAGGTCGGATGCCAGAGCTGCCGCTGCGACAGATCTATCCTGCGATACCCGGGCTGCTGGCGGCCCCGCTATCGAAGCATATTTCCGGGATTGGCGCGGGGCCTTTCAACCCCATCAAACGTTAGCCGCATAGGCGGCAGGCAGCTGGAGTTTCGATGATGGCTTGATCACCCAGAGCCACCGAAGCGGTTCACGGCGCAATTGGCAAGCGCGCTGATCTGTTGCGCTTTCCTTCTCAGGCGCTGGCGGCGACGGATGCAAGCCGGGCAATGCAAAACGGGTGAGCGAGCTCCGGAACCTTCCCCTGCCTGGTGTGTTCCACCGCAAAAGGAGATCCTCATGCGGTACCATCCGTTTCGCACCGATACTGTCGCACCAGATGCCATCGTCGTGAAACTCTACTCGTCCGGAGACGAGATCCGGGGATACGTCCGCAAGATCGCCGATCCGGCCGAAAACGATACGATCTTTCCCGGCGAGGAAATGGAGCCAGAGGCTGCATTCAGACTTGCCGTGACCCACAGTGAAGGGGAGGCGCCGATCTTTGTCGAACTGACAGAAGGTGTTGAGTGGAACCCGGCTTGGGGCGAGTTGCTGCACTAAGACCTGGCACCGGTAGCCTCGAACGCAACGAACGGCCAAGCCCGGCGCGTGCCGGCAACGGATGAGATGTTTTCGGTGATCAGCGCAAAGGGCGGATTGACGCTTCAGTCGGGCCACCGCCGCTCGGTGTTAATTCCGGTGACCTCATCTAAACGCCACTGCACAGTGTGCCCAGGAACGAGAGATGGAGACGCGCCAGAGCCTGCAGCCCCCCAGAGCCTGTTGCCTCAGGCAAATCCCGCTCGGATTGGGCCGTAAGGAGACGACAGAAACGGGCCTACGCCAATAGGATACGATGCCGCATTTCTGTATTGCACGGCTTGCTCTATGGCTGCCGTGATGTATGTGAGATAGATACTGCACAGCAAAGCTGTGCGTGCGGAACGACTGGTCCACAGCCATCGGGCGCGCGGCGGTGCTGGATTGGGTTGCATAAACGTATCGCGCCGGGTCGCGCTGAGGAAGACAATGAGCAGCACAAAGCGCCTCATCGCCGAGCTAATTACGGCCGCAAACGAGGTGGAAAAGCTCGGGACCTACGAGATGGCAGAGCTTCTTGAGCGGAGCATCATCACGAT
>JBKBXP010000297.1:0-3979 GCA_046314035.1 Pseudorhizobium sp.
TCATGTCGAGCGAAGCCGTGCCGCCTGCGCAGGTATAAATATTGCCGTCCACGTCATAGAGGTCCGCATAGACCTCTGCCTGCGGGAACGCTTCGGAAAAACCAGGCAGGTTTTCCCAGTGGATGGCGCAACGCTTGCCGTTCAGCAATCCAGCCTGCGCCAAGACATGGGCACCGGTACAGAGACTGCCGACGGCGATGCCACGGTTGAAGGTCTCGCGAAGCCAGGCGTAGACCGTCTTGTTGTTGTACTGTTCGATATCGATGCCAGAGCAGACGAGGACCATGTTCGGGCGGTTCTCGCCGCCGAGGTTCTTGCGCTCGTCGGCAACCGAGTTGTTAACTTCGACAGCAATGCCGGCGGATGAGTTCACCTTCTCGCCATTGGCCGAGCAGAGCCTCCAGTCGTAGGCCTTGTAGCCCAGCATGCGGTTTGCGATCCGCAGCGTCTCCACCGCCGCCGTGAACGGCAGCATGGTGAAATCCGGCACCAGGAAGAAGACGAGGGTCCGTTTTACCGACGGCTGTCTGCTGACCACATTCATGCCGCCGCTCCTCAAGTCGCGCCGTTGCCCGATACTTCAATTGCGACACTGACATGAAATATTGAAAGCGAGAAGGGGGGCTAAAGCAACGGCCTGCACTATTTTTGCGACATGGGCACCACCAGACGATGTTGCCGATGGTGGGCCTGGACAGCCTTGTCCCGATGCTCTCCACCTTCTTCGAAACCGGATCCAGCAGAGAGCGCCGCCATCACGCATGCGGGTGGCGGCTCGCCACATCCGTACCATCACTGGTCGGCCAGCCAATGTCCTTGCGGATCTCGGAGGGCAGTGATTCCAGCATTCTTTCAGTCTGGCGCTGACGCCACCGCAGATGCAGCAGTGTGGCGAGCTTCAAGACGGAGCGGCCAAGGCTGCGGAACCGCCAGCTGTGGTCGGAATGATGTGATGCGTAGGCCATCGGTCTTCTCCCTTGCGGATCAGGATGACACTCCGCCGACGTCAACCAGCGTCATGGCGCAAATGTCGACCACGATAATCTGGGATCGGTTGGTTGTGTCATTGCTAAGATCTGCATCCTGATCCCGACTTGACGTTCAATCAAACGAAATGATATCGTGCTTAATGTCAGTTTTATTGATAGAGAAAACGATGGCCACTCCGTTCCGCCCGCCGCTGCCGCTTCTGGATAACGACCTGCTGCGCACCTTCGTCGCGATTGCCGAGACGGGAAATTTTTCGACCGCGGCAGAGGCTGTGCTGCGGACGCCGTCGGCCGTGTCGATGCAAATCAAGAAGCTGGAGGAGCAGTTGAAGACGACGCTGTTTCTCCGGGACGCACGGTCGGTTTCGCTGACGCAGCATGGCGAGGTTCTCTTGACCTACGCCCGCCGGATGCTGGCCCTGTCGAACGAGGCGGTCGCGCGCTTCGTGATGCCTGATCTGGCCGGCGTCGTGCGGCTCGGTGCGCCGGACGACATCGCCGAGCGGCTGCTGCCGCTGATCCTCAAGGATTTCGCCGAGAATTTTCCCGGCATCATGGTCGACGTCACCGTCGACATGAGCTCTGCGCTGCGCCGGCGGGTGGAGGAAGGGCGGCTGGATCTGGCGCTGTTCAACTGTCACCCGCGTTCCTTCCCGAACTTCGGCGAGGTCATCCATGCCGAGAAGTTGGTCTGGGCTGGTGCCAAATGCGGCAACGCCCATCTGCGCGATCCGCTGCCAATTTCGGTCTGGGAGGAGGGGTGCGTGTGGCGCCAGGATGCTATCAGCCAGCTCGAGAAGCAGAAACGCCCCTACCGCGTGGCCTACGCCAGCGCCCATTCCATGGCCCAGCGCGCAGCCGTGCTGGCGGATCTGGCCATCGCGCCGTTCCCGCGCTCCTATCTGACCGACGAGATGGTGGTGCTGGGGCCGCAGGAGGGGTTGCCGGAGCTTTTCAGCTTCGACGTGCGGCTTTTGACGACACCGCAGCTGGCAATCCCGTCAAAGGCCGTGGCCGAAAGCATTCGCGCGTTCTACGGCCAACTGATCCGGGCAGCTGCCTGATCCACGGCCTGTCTAGTCACGCCCACGCCGCCGTCGCCGCCCGCCGGGCTCTCCGCCATCCATCAGCGTCTTGCGTTCCGGCAGGGTGACGGCGGCCGCGAGCTTCGGGAAGCTGTCGACCTTGTTCGGCAGGGCCATGGCATAGACGAAATGCTCCTGGAACTTCGGTTCCAGAGCCGTCTCTATCTTCTCGATTTTTCTGACGGTCTCTTCGATCTCGCGGCGGTAATCGCGGTTGAGCAGGGCCATCAATGCGCCGGTTCCTGCCGCATTGCCGACCGCCTTCACCTCGGAAAGCTCGCAGTCAGGAATGAGCCCCAGGACCATGGCATATTTCGGATCGATGAAGGAGCCGAAGGCGCCGGCGAAACGGATGGTGTCGACGGTTTCGACGCCCTGCTTCTCCATCAGCAGCTTGATGCCGGCGTAGAGGGCGGCCTTGGCGAGCTGGATGGCGCGCACGTCGTTCTGCGTCACCGTGATCCGCTGCTCGCCGTCATGCAGCAGGTAGGAGAAGGTGCGGCCGCTGGCCAGGATACGCGGGCTTTTCGACGCCATGGCGCCATCCACGACGCCGTCCTCCGAGATGATCCCTGAAAGAAACATTTCGGCAACCACCTCGATGATGGCGGAACCGCAGATGCCGGTGATGCCCGTCTTTTCCGCTTCCTCGGCAAAGCCCGCCTCGTCAGACCAGAGGTCAGTGCCAATGACGCGGAATTTTGGCTCCAGCGTCTCAGGATCGATGCGCACGCGCTCGATGGCGCCGGGTGCTGCCCGCTGGCCGCAGGAGATTTCCGCGCCTTCGAAGGCGGGCCCGGTGGGCGAGGAGGCGGCGACGACGCGGTCGCGATTGCCAAGCACGATTTCGGCATTGGTGCCGACATCCACCAGCAGCATCATCTTATCCTGGCGATGCGGACCTTCCGACAGCGTCGCACCGGCGGCGTCGGCGCCGACATGACCGGCGATGCAGGGGAGAAGATAGACGCGGGCACCATGATTGATGGCTAGATCGATCTCGCGCGACCAGGTGTGGACGGCACCGGAGACGGCCAGCGCGAAAGGTGCCTGGCCTAGTTCGGTGGGATCGATGCCCAGGAAGAGGTGATGCATGATCGGATTGGCGACGAAGACCGCATCGAGGATGTCGTTCGGGTCGACGCCACTCTCCTGGCAGACCTGAACGGTCAACTCGTTGACGGCCTGGCGTACCGCCTTGGTCATGGCGTCGCGCCCGTCAGGGTTCATCATCACATAGGACACCCGGCTCATCAGGTCCTCGCCGAAGCGGATCTGCGGGTTGGATGTGCCGGAGGATGCAATGACGCGGCCGGAGAGCAGAGACACGAGATGCATGGCGATCGTCGTCGAGCCGATGTCGCAGGCAATGCCATAGGCCTCGTTGTGGAGGCCAGGCCAGAGCGCGATGAGGTTCGGGCGGGCACCCTCGAGATCGCGGTGGATGGCGGCGGTGACGCCCCAGCTGCCCTTGCGCAAGATCCTCTGGACGTCGGGCAGCAGGTGCTGGGCAACCAGGATATCCTTCCAGCCCCAGTCCGTTTCCAGCATCACGTTGAGGCGGTCGAGATCCCCGAGCGGCTTGTGCATGTCCGGCTCGTCGACCTCGACATAGCAGAGCTGGATTGCCGGGTTGCGATCGAACAGGCGGTCGGTGGCGGCCTTTCGGATCACCTGTGCGTTGACGACCGTGTCCTGCGGCACGTCGACGACGAGGTCGCCAAGGATCTCTACCGAGCAGGACAGCCGGCGGCCCTCGGGGATTGTCCGCACTTCCGCATAGCGTCTCTCCTTGGCGCCGACCGGCGAGATGTGGTCGAGCGAGGAGGATATCTGGTGCTTGGCAAAATGCCCCTCCTGAACCTGGATCTGGCAGCGCCCGCAGGTGGCGCGCCCGCCGCAGAC
>JBKBXP010000298.1:0-3976 GCA_046314035.1 Pseudorhizobium sp.
CGGTCGCCTGCCGATCATCGTCGGCATCGGTGCGCTGAGAACCGACGAGGCGGCCCAGCTTGCCCGTGACGCAGCGGGCGCAGGCGCCGATGCGCTGCTTCTGGCGCCCGTCTCCTATACGCCGCTGACGCAGGACGAGGTGTTCGAGCATGTCGCCCTGGTTGCCGCCGCAACCGACCTGCCGCTCTGCATCTACAACAACCCCTCCACCACCCATTTCGTCTTCGGCGAAGACCTCATCCGCCGGCTCGCCGGCCTGCCGATGGTCATGGCCGTCAAGATGCCGCTGCCGAAGGAGATGGCGTTCGCCGCCGAGATCGCACGCCTGCGCAGCCGGACGCCGGATGACTTTGCGATCGGCTACAGCGGCGACTGGGGCGCGGCGCCGGCATTGATGGCGGGCGCCGATGCCTGGTTCAGCGTCGTCGGCGGGCTGTTTCCGAGAGCCGCCGCGGCACTCGTCGAGGCGGCGCAGGCAGGCGATCAGGCGGAAGCCGCCCGCATCGACCAGATGTTTGCGCCGCTCTGGGCGCTGTTCCAGACCCACGGCAGCCTGCGGGTCATCTATGCGGCGCTAAACCTGCTGAACCTTTCGCAGGCCGCCCCGCCGCGCCCCGTCATGCCCCTGGACTGGGACATCCTGCCGGACGTGGAGGCGGCGATCGCCGGTCTGACAACCACATGAGCCGGAAGGCTCACGTGCCGCAGAAGGTCTGCAGCACGCGCTCCTCAGGCTTCGGCGGCACCGTGTAGTCGGCAAACTCCGGCCGGTCTTCGTAAGGTTTTTCCAGTGCCGCCAGCAGCCGCTCGAAGAAGCTCAGATCGCCATAGTTGGCGGCGGCGAGCGCTTCCTCGACCTTGTGGTTGCGCGGGATGACGGACGGATTGACGCCCCGCATGGCGGCTGCGCGGTCGGCGGCGGTCTGACTCTCCCGCTGCAGCCGCTCGCGCCAGCGCGAAAGCCAGTCGCCGGCCTTGGAGGGATCCTTGAAACCCGACAGGAAGACCGTCTCGGCGTCACCGCCAGCCGTCTCGTCCGCCAAGGCACAGAGGCGCCGGAAGGTCATGGTGAAATCCGCCTCGCCCTCGTGCATGGCGGTCAGCAGGCCCTGCACCAGATCGGCGTCATCGTCCGCCTCGTCCTGCAGTCCGATCTTGGCGCGGAAGACGTCGAGCCATTGCGACTGGAAGCGCTTGCCGTATTCCGTCAGCACCTCGTTGGCGATGACCACCGCCTTCTCCTCATCCGTCTCGATCAGCGGCAGCAGGCATTCGGCAAGCCGTGCGATGTTCCACTGGCCGATGCCCGGCTGGTTGCGATAGGCATAGCGGCCGCCCTGGTCGATCGAGGAGAAAACCTTCATCGGGTTGTAGTCGTCAAGGAAGGCGCAGGGGCCGAAGTCGATCGTCTCGCCGGAGAGGGTCATGTTGTCGGTGTTCATCACGCCGTGGATAAAGCCGATCCCCATCCAGGCGGCGATCAGATCGGCTTGCGCGATGGCGACGGCCCGCAGCAGCGAGGAATAGGGATTGGTGTCGCCCTTCAGATGCGGATAGTGCCGCTCGATCACGTAGTCGGAAAGCGTGCGCAGGCCGTCGACATCCTGGCGGGCGGCGAAATACTGGAAGGTGCCGATGCGCACATGGCTTGCCGCGACGCGCACGAAGACGGCGCCCGGCTGCATGGTCTCGCGCTGCACCGGCTCACCGGTGGCGACGGCGGCCAGCGCCCGCGTCGCGCGGACGCCGAGTGCGTGCATGGCCTCCGAGAGGATGTATTCGCGCAGCACCGGTCCGAGCGCTGCACGCCCGTCGCCGCGGCGGGAGAAGGGCGTCGGCCCTGCCCCCTTCAGTTGCACGTCGCGGCGCGTGCCGGCGGTATCGACCACTTCGCCAAGCAGGATCGCCCGTCCGTCGCCAAGCCGCGGCACGAAGTTTCCGAACTGGTGGCCGGCATAGGCCATGGCGAGCGGCATGGCGCCGGCAGGCACGACATTGCCGGCCAGCACCGCCGCCAGCCGGGCAGGATCGGAGAGATCCGCCAACACGCCGAGCTCGTCCGCCAGTCCTTCGTTGAACTTCAGGAGCACAGGGCCTTCGACCGGCTCCGGATAGACGGCGGCATGAAAGCGCTCCGGCAGGCGGGCATAGGAATTGTCGAACTGGAACACGAAATCACTCCTTCGCCTTGGGTTCCCGCTGCATATGGGAACTCTCAGCCTACCAACAAGCGAGCGGCGGCTTGGTTGCCGAACGCCTCACGCCTTCTCCAGCCGGACACCGAGGCTGAGGAGGAAGGCCAGCACGGCGAGAGCGCCGGCCGTACCGTAGAGCCAAACGGCCACCTCCCCCACCTGGCCTGACGCCAGTCGCGGCACCAGGCCTGATGCCGTGGTGATCAATCCGGCAAGGCTGGCGCCGATCGCGTAGCCGGCGGTGGAGACGGTGGGAAGCAACGAGCCTGTGCGATCCCGGTCCGCCCGGGGCGCCGCCGCCATGGTGGCCTCGTTGACGCTCGCCCAGGCAAAGCCGAAGCCGGTGCCGATCGCCAACTGCCCCGCGACCAGCAGCCAGCTCCACTGCAGGCCAAACCCGGCGGCCAGCATGGCAAAGCCGGCGAGCTGGAAGAGCGGCCCGCTGCGCATCAGACGATGGCGCGCCGGCAAGGCGCCGGCACGGCTTGCGACGATGGCAACGACGCTCCAGCTCAGCGCCATCAGCACGACGATATACCCGATCACGGCAGGGCGGAACCCGAAGACGGACCGAATCATCAGCGCGAGGTAGACGCTGCCGACCGAGTGCGAGGCCGACATCAGCAGCAGCACCCAGAAGCCGTGGCCGACGACCGATCCTAACCGGAAGGCGTTGAGCGGAAACAACCGAGGACCGAGCCGGCCGTCGAGGCGAATGGCGAGGAAGAACACCAGTGCCGCGACCGCAACCGCCGCTACCTGAGCCGCGCCATGGTCGCTGAGTGAGGACAGCGACAGCATCAACGCGCCGACAAGGCTGAGGACGATCGTCGCCAGCGACATGGGAACCACCGCCGACGCCGTCACCTTGGGCTTCGCCAAGATCGCCAGGACCGGCAGCGCGACGACGAGGGGCGCCACTGCCAGGAAGGCCATGCGCCAGGAGGCGGCCTCCGCCAGCAGGCCACCCGCCAAGGGACCGACCAGAGAGGCGCCCGCCCAGACGACCGCCTCGATCGCAAAGACGCGGGCAATGGCCCTTGGCGGAAAGTTCGCCGGAATAAGGCTGTAGCACAGCGCCACGATCAGCCCGTCCGCAACGCCCTGCAATGCGCGACCGCCCAGGAGCCAGACAAAGCTCGGCGCGAAAATGGCCAGCAGGCCACCCAGAGAGAAAAGGAGCGATGCCAGAATCAGTCCGTTTCGCGCGCCCAGGCGGTCGCGATAGGCGGCGGCGGCGGTGCCGCCAGCAATGGAGCCTATGAAGTAGAGGCTGTAAGCCCAGCTGAAACTTGCCGTTCCATTCAGTTCCGCCGCCGCCAGTGGCATGGCCGCGACGATTGCGAACTGGTTGAAAGCATGGAGTGCGATCCCCGACGAGATCAGCGCAAGGACAGTGCCGCTCGGGCCGGCCAGGAGGGACGTCCAGCTCGCATCGCCTTCCGTGGCATCCTGCGGCTCTGTAGCTTTCGTATCCAAGTCCGACCTCGCCCGTGACAGCAGATCCCACGGGGACATCAACGCCGGCTCGGGTCAAGGCATCTGCGGAGGCAGGCGGTCTTCATGGGCTGGGTTCCGGCCGCGCGGCAGAAAAAATGATGCAAATCTGCCACAGGCCGATTTCTTCGTTACGGCGAGGCGGAACTGGAGGAACCGAGGCGGTCCGTTGCCGTTTTCTGGCCATGATCAACCACGAAGGATTTCGTCAGCAGACTGTGATTTTTCGTTTACAAAAAGCTGTTGTATTTGAGCTACAGCTTTTTCAGTGAAAAAGACTACAT
>JBKBXP010000299.1:0-3939 GCA_046314035.1 Pseudorhizobium sp.
GTATCCGACCCCCAGCCGTTGCGGCGGGCGAAGATGTAAACGGTCAGCATCATCAGCGCTGCCATGACAATACCGGGTAGGATGCCGGCCATGAACAGGGCGCCGATCGAGACATTGGCCATCATGCCGTAGATGACGAAGGGCAGCGAGGGCGGGAAGATCGGGCCGAGGGTCGCGGAGGCGGCGGTGACGCCGACTGCGGCTTCGACCGGATAGCCGTGATCCTTCATCGCCTTGATCTCGATGGTGCCGATGCCGGCGGCATCCGCCAGCGCCGTCCCGGACATACCGGAAAACACGACCGAGCCGATGATGTTGACCTGCGCCAGCCCGCCCCGCATCCAGCCGACGAGCGACAGGGCGAAGGTGTAGATGCGGCCGGTGACGCCGGCGATGTTCATCAGGTTGCCGACGAGAATGAAGAAGGGCACGGCGATCAGCGGGAAGCTTTCGACGCCGGCGATCATCCGCTGGGCGGCGATGATGTCGGGCGCCACGCCGTAGAGGACCAGGTACAGCAGGGACGAGACACCGAGCGAGACGGCAATCGGCGCGCCGATGATCATGAGAAGCAGGAAGGATCCGATGAGAAGCAGCACTGGTCAGACCCCCTGAATGCCGGTTTCGTTCGCCGTTTCGCGAACCGTCTTTTCGTTGATCATGTCTTTGATGAAGTTCTGCACCGAGCGCGCCAGCATCAGCGCGAAGGCGGCGAGCACCGCATAGAAGACATAGCCGCGCGGCAGGTTGACCGTCACCATGCGCTCGTTGCCGACGATGGCCACATATCGCCACATCAGCCAGGTCGTATAGGCGAAGAAGCCGATGACGATCACATCTACGAGGAGCTCGAGGGCACGGCTGGCCTTGTGCGGCACGAGCCTGTGCAGAAGGTCCACCGAGATATGCCGCGCCATGCGCACGCACATCACGGAACCGAGGAAGACGAGGACGACGAGGCAGTTGGCGGCAATTTCCTCGGTCCAGGCCAGGCTGTTGTTCAAGGCATAGCGCGTGAAAAACTGCAGGAAGACACAAATGGCCATGACCCAGAAGACGGCCATGTTGAACCAGTCCTCGATGGCATAGGGGGAAAGATCCACCGGACCCGTATCACCCTCGAAGGCATGCGCCATTTCCTCGACGCTGATGGGAGCGTGCTGTTGTTCGTTCATCGGAAGTCTCCGCCAATCTCAGACAAGGAGCGGACGCCCGGCAACTGGTACCGGGCGCCCAGGGGCTCTTAGTTCACGGCGCGGATGGCTTCCCAGTCGGCCTTGTCATAGCCGAATTCCTCGAAGGTGACCTTTTCCATGACGGTCTTTTCGAAGTCGGCCTTGTCCACCTCGGTGACGGTGATGCCGTCGGCCTTGAACTTGTCGACCAGTGCAGTCTCGCGCTCTTCGATGATCTTGGTGCTGCGCTCGGCGGCTTCCTGCATGACTTCGGTGAAGATCTGCTTGTCTTCATCCGACAGCTTCGACCACAGGATCGGCGAGACGACCGTGTTCAGGTGGTCGACGATGTGGCCCGTCAGCACGATGTGCTTCTGCACTTCGTAGAACTTCTTGGCCTCGATGGTGGTCAGCGGGTTTTCCTGTGCCTCGACGGTGCCGTTCTGCAGCGCAAGATAGACTTCCGCAAACGCGATCGGCGTCGTGTTGGCACCGCAGGCACGCGGCATGGCGAGATAGGCCGGCACATCCGGAACGCGGATCTTCAGGCCCTGCATGTCGGCGCATTTCTCGATCGGACGGTTCGCCGTGGTGTGGCGCGTGCCGTAGTAGGTGACGGCAGTGATGTGGTTGCCGCCGGACGCTTCCTCGTAGCCCTCCGAGAGCTTCTTGAACACGTCGCTCTTCGTATAGGCGATCAGGTGGCTTGGATCCCGGAAGATGTAGGGGAAGTAGGTGACGCCGATTGGCGCATACTCGCGGGATGCAAAGCTGGAGCCGGAGATGATGATATCGACAGTGCCGAGCTTCAGGCCCTGGTTGATATCGGCTTCCTTGCCGAGCTGCGAGGCCGGGAAGACGTCGACCGTGTAGCGACCCTCGGTGCGCTTGGCGATCTCTTCCGCCGCCCAGACCGATTCCGTATGGAACGGCTCGGATGTTTCGTAGACATGCGCCCACTTGAGTGCGGTTTGTGCCTGAGCCGTCAGGGCCGAGGCCAGGACCGCCGCAGTGGCGCCTAGAATGGTGGTGAGCTTGAACTTCATCGTTTTTCCTCCCGGTTGAAGTCTTTAGGGTCTGCTATTGTCCGCCGGCACGTCTCCATGCGGCAGGGATGACGCCGTCGGTCGGTTCCTCCTCGAAACTTTCCGACAGGCGAAGCTGAGATTGGTCCAGGTGCGCCCGCATGGCGGCACGGGCGCCCTCGGGGCTGCCGGCGGCAATCGCATCGCGGATCGCCCGATGCTCCTCCATGGCAGCCCGCCATGTGGCAGGATTTTCGAAATAGCTGGCGAGCTTTTCGAAGTAAGGCGTCATGCGCAGGTCGTGGATGCTGCCGACGAAGCGGTTCAGCGTGCCGTTGTCGATGATGGCGGCCACGGCGATGTGGAAGTCACGATCGAGAGCCAGCGCCATGGCGCGATCTTCCAGGCTCACCGCCATGCGGGAGAGGATATCGTCCAGGACAGCAATTTGGTCAGGCCGGACAACTCGGGCGGCCTCCTCGGCGATCGCGCATTCGACGATGGCGCGGGCCCGCAGAAGCTCGAATGGGCCCTCGAGTTCGCCCGAGGCCACAGGTTCGTCAGCAGCCGGCTT
The DNA here is from genome assembly GCA_046314035.1 of Pseudorhizobium sp. GTDB lineage: Bacteria > Pseudomonadota > Alphaproteobacteria > Rhizobiales > Rhizobiaceae > Neorhizobium. The sequence continues at coordinate 2,775 of JBKBXP010000299.1, forward strand.
TGGCGGGGAGATGTAGACGCCGGAGCCCATCCGGATCTGAACGCGGCCTTCGACTTCCAAAACAATCAGGGCTTCGCGGACGGTGGGACGGGAAACGGCCAGGAGTTCGGCAAGCTCGCGCTCGGCGGGAAGCCGTGAGCCATCCGGGAACACACCCTTGTCGATGAGACTGCGCATCTGATCCGCGACCTGACGATACAGGCGGCGTGATTCCACGACTGAAAACATGACCCCTCCCGAACGCGCCCTCCACGACGCGTATTGGTAAGCTGGCCTTACCAATACCGAAAGTCATACCTTGATGTCCGACAACCTGTCAATGGTATGCTTAGGACCTCTCAGTGGCAAGCCATATGCGAGGTCGGTGCCCGAGACGTGGTAGAGACAGGAGGCGTCTTCCGGCGAACCGAAAGACGCCTCCTCCTTGTCAGGGGCGCGGCGGCAGGCTCCCAGGATCGGCATCAGGCTCGGTGCGGCTGGAGAACCAGTTTGCCAGCAACGCGCCAGAGATATTGTGCCAGACGCTGAAGATGGCGCTCGGCACGGCGGCGACGGGCGAGAAGTAGGCGTTGGCAAGTGCTGCGCCCAGGCCGCTGTTCTGCATGCCGACCTCGATGGCGATCGCCTTGCGCCTGGCGAGCGACAGGCCGAAGGCCTTGGCGGCAAAGAAGCCGATGAGGTAGCCCAGTCCGTTGTGGAGGACGACGACGGCAAAGATCAGCAGGCCCGACTGGGCGATGGCACCCTTGCTGGCGCCGACGACGGCGGCAACGATCAGGACGATGCCGACGACACTGACGAGCGGGAGCACCGGCAGCGCGGACCGGACCACGCCCGGCGCCAGCTTCTGCAGCGCAAAGCCCAAGGCCAGCGGCACTAGCACGACCTTGACGATGCTGATGAACATCGCCATCGCGTCGACCGGCAGGTACTGGCTGGCGAACATCCAGACCAAGAAGGGCGTGACGATCGGCGCGGCAAGCGTCGTCACCGAGGTGCAGGCGACCGACAGGGCAACATCACCCTTGCTGAGATAGGTCATGACGTTGGAGGAGGTGCCGCCCGGGCAGCAGCCGACGAGAATGACGCCCGCCGCGACTTCCGGCGACATCGGGATGATGCGGGTCAGCAGCACCGCAAGCAGCGGCATGATGACGAACTGCGA
>JBKBXP010000300.1:0-3884 GCA_046314035.1 Pseudorhizobium sp.
ACGCTCTTGGGCACCATGTAGTCTTCCAACTGGCCGGCGCAGTGGCGGATGATGTCCTTTTCCGACAGCACCGCACCCGGTTCGAGCGCCACATAGGCGCGCACCACCTGGCCGAAGATGGGATCGTCGACGCCGGCGACGGCCGCCTCGCGGATGCCGGAGAGGGCGTAGAGCACCCTTTCGACCTCCTGCGGGCTGACCTTTTCGCCGCGCGTCTTGATGATGTCGTCCGTGCGGCTGACGAAATAGAGAAAGCCTTCGGCATCGGTGCGGAAGAGATCGCCGGTGCGCAGGCGCCGTCCGTGCTCCGTGACCTCGAGCGTCGTTTGGGTGTTCCCGTCATCGCCCCAGTAGCCGAGCATCACATGCGGTCCTTCGACCACCAGTTGCCCGATAGTGCCAGGAGCGGCCGGCTGGCCGTCCTCGTCCACGACGAAGGCGCGGGTGCCGGGAATGGCCATGCCCACGGAGGTAGGCCGTCTTGCTAGCTCGGCGGCCGGCAGAAAACTCACCCGCAGGCATTCCGTCTGGCCGTACATCACGACGATCTCAGAGTTGGGCAGAAGCTCCTGCAGCCGGGCGGAAAGCGCCGGCGGCAGGGCGGCGGCCGCGCTGGTGACGTAGCGGAGTTTTGGCAGGAAGCCCGGCTCCAGGTCCTTCATCCCACCGATCAGCGCGGCCATGGCCGGCACCATCGGAAACCCCGTTACCTCTTCCTCGACAAGACGGTCGAGGATCTTGCGCGGGAATGCAAAACTCTTTTCCAGCACCAGCGTCCCGCCGATGGCAGCCATCGTCACCATCTGGGTGATGCCATAGCCGAAGGAGAGCGGCAGCACGCTCAGCACCACGTCGTCGCAGGTATTCTCCAGATAGCCGAGGATCGACTGGCAGGCGGCATCCACATTGGCATGGCTGAGCATCACCCCCTTGGGGCGGCCGGTCGAGCCCGAGGTGTGGATCAGCAGGGCCAGCTCGCTATCGTCGGCAATGACCGGCAGCGCGTCCACCGCATCGCCGGCAACAAGATGTTCGAAACGCAAGCTGTCCTGGGCGGCCTCCTCGGGCAAATGCGTGGCGATGATCGCCGGTCTCGTACCGGCGATGGTCACGGCTGCAAGGAGGGTGGGAAGCCCCCGCGCGTGCAGGATCACCGCCGCCGGTTCTATACTTGTCAGGATGCCGGCAAGCTTTTCCGCCTTCATCGCTGGGTAGAGGGGGCAGGCGACGGCGCCCGCTTTCCAGGTCGCAAGGAAGCTCACGACCGCCTCGACATCATTGTCCAGAAGCAGGACCACCCGGGACCCAGGCTCGACGCCCACCCTCATCAGCGCCGTAGCCAGTCGGTTCGATCGGGCATCCAGGTCCGCATAGCTCAGCCGGCGTCCGCCGGCGACAAGCGCCGTCTTTGCGGGGAAATGCCTGACGCTGTCGCGAAACCGGGCCTCGATGCGCATCGCCGGTCGTCAGGCGGCGACCGGCAGCTTCCGCGCCAGGTAGCCTGTCATGTTGTCGATGCTGTCGAGGTTTTCCGGCACGATCTCTTCGTCGGCGATGCTGATGCCGTAGGTGGCCTCCAGATAGGCGATCAGCTCCAGCACGCCGGTGGAATCGATCACGCCGCTGTCGAGCAGCGACTGGCTGTCGGCAATCTCGGCATCGGCACGGAAAAGGAAATTCTCGGCGATGAAATCGCGGACGTTCGCACGGAATCGTTGGGCCATGATGGCTGCTCCCCATTCGGATCGTCGGACGTGCCTCGGCTGTTGGGCAATGCGACGTCCGTCATTGAAGACAAACCATGACACGGGTGGCTGAATCTTTTGCTAAAGCCGATCGTAAAGACTTTCCAAAGCAAGCATCGATTGCACCTCCCGCACGTTAGACTGCGGTTCGGAAGATGAAACGTCGTGGATGAGCGGGAGAGATTTGCATGACCAGAGGCGCCCGGCCCTGTCAATTTGGCCTGAGCGATGGGATGCGCAGCGCATGAAGATTGCCACCTTCAACGTCAATGGCGTCAACGGCCGGTTGGAGATCCTGCTGCGCTGGCTTGAGGAAGCGCGCCCGGACGTGGTCTGCCTGCAGGAGTTGAAGGCGCCGGACGCAAGGTTCCCCCACCGCGAGATCGAAAAGGCCGGATACGGCGCCGTCTGGCACGGCCAGAAGAGCTGGAACGGCGTCGCCATCCTCGCGCGCGACACCGATCCGATCGAGACGCGTCGTGGCCTGGCCGGCGATCCGGACGACAGCCACAGCCGCTACATCGAAGCGGCGGTGCGGGGCGTCCTGATCGGCTGCCTCTATGCGCCGAACGGCAATCCCGCACCCGGCCCGAAGTTCGAGTACAAGCTGTCCTGGTACCAACGCTTCCTGGCGCATGCGGAAGACCTGTTGGCAACCGGCGCGCCCGTCGTTCTCGCCGGCGACTACAACATCATGCCGACCGATCTCGATGTCTACGCGCCGAAACGCTGGCAGGATGACGCGCTGTTTCGCCCCGAAGTGCGGGCGCTCTATGCCGATCTGATTACTCAGGGCTGGACGGACGCGATCCGGCAGCTCCACCCGGACGAGACGATCTACACCTTCTGGGATTACATCCGGAACGCCTGGGGCCGCAACGCCGGGCTGCGGCTCGACCACTTGCTTCTCAGCCCGTCGGTGGCCGACCGGCTCAGGCGCGCAGAGGTGAACCGGGAGGTGAGGGGCTGGGAACACGCCAGCGACCATGCACCGGTTTGGATCGAACTTTCCGACGGCTGACGGCGGGGGAGCGGGCAGCCTCACGACCGCCCGCTTTCATGATGTGTCAGGCTTCCGACTGCGACCTGTGCGTGGGCCTGCGTTTCGCGTCGGAGGCGATGGCGCCGTGCTGCAACAGCGCTTGCGCTTATTGCCCGTCCTTCCAGGCCTGGTATCGCGCCTTGGTCTCGGCATTCATCGGATAAAGCCCGGGAAGCGCCACGCCGCGCTCGACCTCCGTCATGATCCAGGCTTCCATCCGCTCCTGCTCCGGCGCCTCCGCCAGCACCGCATCGAGCAGCTTGGCCGGGATCAGCACCGCGCCGTCCTCGTCAACCACGACGATGTCATCGGGAAAGACGGCAACGCCGCCGCAGGCGATCGGCTCCTGCCAGCCGACGAAGGTGAGACCGGCGACAGATGGCGGAGCCGCAACGCCTTGGCACCAGACGTCCATGCCGGTGCCGAGCACGCCTTCCGCGTCACGCACCACCCCGTCCGTCACCAGCGCCGCAACACCGCGCTTGACCATGCGCGAGCAAAGGATGTCGCCGAAGATGCCGGCGTCGAGCACGCCCATGGCATCGGCGACCGCCACGCAGCCTTCCGGCATGGCCTCGATGGCGGCGCGCGTGGAAATCGGAGAGGCCCAGCTCTCCGGCGTCGCCAGATCCTCGCGCGCCGGCACGAAGCGCAGCGTGAAGGCGGGACCGACGACGCGCGGCTGCCCGGGCTTCAGCGGCTTGGTGCCGCGCATCCAGACATTGCGGAGCCCCTTCTTCAGAAGGACGGTGGTCAGCGTGGCGGTGGAAACGCCCTTCAGCGTCTCGATGGTCTTCGGATCCAGCGGCATGAAATCTCCTCGCACGGCGGAAGGAGCAGTCTCCTTCACGGTCGAGATATTCGACCGCGACCTTTCAAGCGTCAAGGAACCGAAACCGCTTTTCCGTCTCCTGCGGGATCCGGAAACGGCGGCCGCGCCGTCAGTCCTTTTTGTTGTCGTCCGCCGCCCGGTCCGTGTCGCCGTTCTGGAACATCCGGCGATCCTCGTCGACCTCGCCGAGATCGAAGTTCTCGACCGGCTGGACAGGCGGATTACCGGAAACGGCAGCCTTGTCCTCTGTGGCGGGCGTCTTGCC
>JBKBXP010000301.1:0-3877 GCA_046314035.1 Pseudorhizobium sp.
TGATCCTCGATCACCCACTGCATGAAGGGCTCGGTCTCCAACGACAGGGCGTCCTCGGCGCCGAGCAGTTCCGTTGCGCGCGAACGTCCTTCGTCGGTCGCGGCCGGAACGATGCGGTCGACCATGCTCGACGGAAAGGCGCCGTGCTCGGAGATCCAGCCGGCCAGCGCCGGGTCCCGCGCCTCCGCCATCTCCAGCACCAGCCGCTGGACGACGCGGCCGTTGCTCGGCAGGTTGTCGCAGCAGAGCACCGTGAAGGGCGCCATGCCCGCCTGCTGGCGGCGCGCCAGGCCCTCGACGATATAGCCGATGACGCCGCTGGGCGCAGTCGGGTTGGCGAGGTCTGCTGCCACCGAAGGATGGTTGCGGTCGAGGCCGCCGGTGACGGGATCGAGGCCATAGGCCTTTTCGGTGACGGTGATGGTGACGATCTTGATGGCCGGATCGACGAGCAGCGCCAGCAGTTCGTCGCGATCCTCGACGGCCGAAATGCCCCCGACGATCGATCCGACGACCTGTGCGCTGTCGCCGGCGCCGCTGCGGGTGATGACCGAATAGAGATGGTCCTGGGCGCGCAGGTCGCGGACGATGTCGAGCGAGCGCAGGCTGACGCCGACGATGCCCCAGTCACCGAAGCTGTGCGACAGCGCCGCATCGTTGTAGACAGCCTGATGGGCGCGGTGGAAGGCGCCGAGACCGAAATGGAGAATGCCCGGCTTCAGGGCCTTGCGGTCGTAATCCGGCGTCGCGACCGGATTGGCAAAACGGGTTGCAGCAGAGAGTCTTTCCATCGTCAGTCCATTCCGTAGTTCGAGTGTGTCAACGCGCGTTCGATGCCGCGCAGTTCGGCCAGGCCCTTGAGGCGGCCGATGGCCGGATAGCCCGGCTGGGCCCCACGGGTCAGGTCGTCGAGGATCTCCTGGCCGTGGTCGGGGCGCATGGGGATCTCGTGGTCGGCACGACCTTCAGACCGGCGCCGCTTCTCTTCCTGAAGCAGTTCGGCGATGACCGCAACCATGTCGGTGTGCCCTTCCAGGTGCTCGTCCTCGTAGAAGGAGCACGGCGCGCCGTCATGCTCGCGGTGAACGTTGCGCAGATGCACGAAGTGGATGCGCTGGGCGAAACGCTTGGCGATGGCCGGCAGATCGTTTTCGGCGCGGGCGCCGAGCGACCCGGTGCACAGCGTCATGCCGTTGACCCGGCTGTCGACGTAGTCGAGCATATGGGCATAGTCCGCCTCGGTCGAGAGGATGCGCGGCAGGCCGAGCAGTGCCCACGGCGGATCGTCCGGGTGGGCGCAGATGTTGATGCCCACCGCTTCGGCGACCGGCACCACCTCGGCGAGGAAATCGATCAGATGCTGCTGCAGCTTCTCGCGGCTGATGCCGTCATAGGTTGCCAGATGCTCACGCAGCTGCGGCAGCGTGTAGCCGTCGGCGGAGCCTGGAAGACCGGCCCCGACATTCTTCGACAGCGAGTGGCGACGCTCCTCCGGCATCTCGGCGAACCGCTTGGCCGCCTCGTTCTGAATCGCTTCGTCATAGTCTTCCGCTGCCGAGGGACGCTGGAGAAGATGGATGTCGAAGGCGACGAAATCGGTGAGGTCGAATCGCATGGCGCGGGCGCCGTGGCGCGTCTCCCAGCGCAGATCGGTGCGGGTCCAGTCGAGCACCGGCATGAAGTTGTAGCAGACGGTGCGGATGCCGGAAGCCGAAAGCCGGCGCAGCGTTTCCTGCCAGTTGGCCACATGCTGGCGCCAGTCGCCCGTCTGCGTCTTGATGCTTTCGGAGACCGGGACGCTTTCGACGACATCCCAGACCAGGCCGCCGGCCCTGATCGCCTCATGCCGCTTCCTGATCTCGTCGACCGGCCAGACGTCACCGGTCGGGATGTGGTGGAGCGCGCTGACGATGCCCTTAGCACCGGCCTGCGCCGCATCCTGTACGCTGACCTTGTCCACCGGGCCGAACCATCGCCACGTATGCCGCATGAAAAATCCTCAGGAGAGAAATGTAAGTTGAACCTTACAGGCTACGGAACGATCGCCGGCCTGTTCGAAAGCCGCCACCGCGTCGGTGATCGGAAAACTGTGCGAAATGATCGGCCGCACGTCGATCTCCCGCCGGCCGATGAGATCGGCGGCCTGCGCGAACTCGGTGTCGAAACGCTGCGAACCGAGCCACTGCAGTTCCTTGCCGACAAGGGCATTGAGCGGCACGGAGACATCGCCGGTAACCCCGACCTGGACGATCATTCCGCGCGGCCTCACCGCCGCAATCGCGCTGCGGATCGCCGGCGCCGCGGCCGAGCATTCGAAGGCGACGTCGAAGTAGCCCTTGTTCTCTTCATGGGCTGCCAGCGCTGCGGCGTCCGTAGCGACATTGATCGCACGCGTCGCCCCCATGGCAGAAGCCCGCTGCAGGGCCGCATCCGCCAGGTCGGTGACGACGATCTCTTCTGCACCCGCATGACGAACAGCGGCCACGACCAATGCGCCGATCGGACCCGCTCCTGTGACAAGCACCCGCTTGCCGTGGAGGTCGCCTGCCCGCGAGACAGCGTGGAGGCAGACCGCCAGCGGCTCGGCACAGGCCGCCTCCCCGGCGGTCGCCTCGGGCCCCACGGCGATGCACTGCATGGCAGGCACCACCAGCCAGTCCCGGAACATGCCCTGGGCGTGCGGCAGGCGCATGGCACTGCCCATGAACTGCATGTCCAGGCAGTGGATCGGCAACCCCTCTCGGCAAAAGCGGCAGATGCCGCAGGGCCGGCTCGGATTGACCGCCACCAGGTCGCCGATGGCAAGGCCGGACACGCCGTCTCCCAGCGCTTCCACATGGCCCGAAGCCTCATGGCCCGGGATGATCGGCTCGCGCACCCGAACGGGCCCGAACCCACCATCCTGGTAGTAGTGCAGGTCGGAGCCGCAGATGCCCCCCGCTGCCATCTTCAGCAGCACCTCGCCCGGCTGGGGCAGGGGCACCGGCGCCTCCTCGACCTTCAGGTCACGCCGGCCGTAGAGGCGGGCATAGCGCGTGTGCATCCGTTTCTCCCTTATCGGATAAGGCCGAGATAGGTCGGCAGCCACAGCGTGATCGCCGGGATGAAGGTGATCAGCAGCAGCGCGGCAAACAGCGGGATCATCCAGGGAAGGATCGCGAGCGCCGTTCGTTCGACCGAGAGCTTCGATATGCGCGACAGCACGAAGAGCACCATGCCGACCGGTGGCGTCAGGAGACCGATCATCAGGTTCAGCGTGAAGATCACCCCCATGTGGACCGGGTCGATGCCGTAGCGGGCAGCGATCGGCATCAGGATCGGCACCAGGATGCTGATGGCCGCAATCGTGTCGAGGAAGGCTCCGACGATCAGCAACAGGATGTTGACGATGATCAGGAAGGTCCACCAGTTGTCCGTCAGCGAGAACATGAAGTCGGAGAACAGCTGTGCCGCCTGGCTGACCGTCAGCAGCCAGGCAAAGATCGAGGCCGTGGTGACGATGAACAGCACCGAGGCGGTCGTCTCGATCGTATCGAAGCTCGCCTTGGCAAGCGTCCGCAGCGTCATCGTGCGGTAGCGCACCAGCCCGAGGAAGAGCGACCAGATGACGGCGGCGACGGCCGCTTCCGTCGGCGTGAACCAGCCCATGGTCATGCCGCCGATCAGGAGCACCGGCGTCATCAGCGCCATGACGGCGGAGAAATCATAGTACCAGTCGATGGCGATCAGCACGACCAGGGCAATCAGGACGGCGATATTGATCGAGAGGCCGGCAAGGATCAGCAGATAGACCGCGATCGGGAAGCAGAGCACGATGCCGACCTCGAGCGAGGCGGTTGCGAGCTTCTTCAGCTCGAAGGGCGTATCCGACCCCCAG
>JBKBXP010000302.1:0-3871 GCA_046314035.1 Pseudorhizobium sp.
ATCGTGACCGGTCCGGAACTGAAGCTGCACCAGTGCGGCCTGCCCAAGAAGATGGCGCTCGAGCTGTTCAAGCCGTTCATCTACGCCCGTCTCGACGCCAAGGGTTACTCCTCGACCGTCAAGCAGGCCAAGAAGCTGGTCGAAAAGGAAAAGCCGGAAGTCTGGGACATCCTCGACGAGGTCATCCGCGAGCACCCGGTTCTCCTGAACCGCGCACCGACGCTGCACCGCCTGGGCATCCAGGCCTTCGAACCGATCCTGGTCGAAGGCAAGGCGATCCAGCTGCACCCGCTCGTCTGCACGGCCTTCAACGCCGACTTCGACGGTGACCAGATGGCCGTTCACGTGCCGCTGTCGCTGGAAGCCCAGCTTGAAGCCCGCGTCCTGATGATGTCGACGAACAACATCCTGCACCCGGCCAACGGTGCACCGATCATCGTTCCGTCGCAGGACATGGTTCTCGGCCTCTACTACCTGTCGATCCTCAACCAGAACGAGCCGGGCGAAGGCATGGTCTTCTCCGACATGGGCGAATTGCACCATGCCCTGGAGAACAAGGTCGTCACCCTGCACTCCAAGATCCGCGGTCGCTTCAAGTCCGTCGACGAAGAGGGCAAGCCCTACTCGAAGATCTTTGAAACCACGCCTGGCCGCATGATCATCGGCGAGCTCCTGCCCAAGAACGGCAAGGTGCCCTTCGATATCTGCAACCAGGAAATGACCAAGAAGAACATCTCCAAGATGATCGACGCGGTCTACCGTCACTGCGGCCAGAAGGACACGGTCATCTTCTGCGACCGGATCATGCAGCTCGGCTTCACCCACGCCTGCAAGGCTGGCATTTCGTTCGGCAAGGACGACATGATCATCCCGGAAACCAAGGCCAAGATCGTTGGTGACACCGAGTCCTTGGTCAAGGAATACGAGCAGCAGTACAACGACGGCCTGATCACACAGGGCGAGAAGTACAACAAGGTCGTCGACGCCTGGGGCAAGGCCACCGAAAAGGTCGCGGAAGACATGATGGCCCGCATTAAGGCTGTCGAGTTCGATCCCGAGACCGGTCGTCAGAAGCAGATGAACGCCATCTACATGATGTCCCACTCCGGTGCGCGTGGTTCTCCGAACCAGATGCGTCAGCTGGGCGGCATGCGTGGCCTGATGGCCAAGCCGTCGGGTGAAATCATCGAGACGCCGATCATCTCGAACTTCAAGGAAGGCCTGACCGTTAACGAGTACTTCAACTCGACGCACGGTGCCCGTAAGGGTCTTGCAGACACCGCCTTGAAGACCGCCAACTCCGGTTACCTGACCCGCCGTCTCGTCGACGTCGCGCAGGATTGCATCGTCAACTCCGTCGATTGCGGCACCGACAAGGGCCTCACCATGACGGCGATCATCGATGCCGGTCAGGTCGTGGCGTCGATCGGCGTTCGCGTCCTTGGTCGTACCGCCCTCGACGATATCGATCATCCGGTCACCGGTGAGCGCATCGTCGATGCCGGTCAGATGATCCTCGAGCCTGCCGTTGTGGAAATCGAGAAGGCTGGTATCCAGTCGATCCGTATCCGCTCCGCTCTGACCTGCGAAGTTCAGACGGGCGTCTGCTCGATCTGCTACGGCCGAGATCTGGCCCGTGGTACGCCGGTCAACATGGGTGAGGCCGTCGGCGTCATCGCTGCACAGTCGATTGGCGAGCCGGGCACCCAGCTCACCATGCGTACCTTCCACTTGGGCGGTACCGCGACCGTGGTCGACCAGTCGTTCCTCGAAGCCTCCTACGAGGGCACGGTCCAGGTGAAGAACCGCAACATGTTGCGCAATTCCGAAGGCGTGCTGGTGGCCATGGGGCGCAACATGGCGGTCGCCATTCTCGACGAGCGTGGCATCGAGCGGTCCTCGCAGCGTGTGGCCTATGGCTCCAAGCTGTTCGTCGACGATGGCGACAAGGTCAAGCGCGGCCAGCGTCTCGCCGAGTGGGACCCCTACACCCGCCCGATGATGACGGAAGTCGAGGGCATCGCCCAGTTCGAAGACGTGGTCGATTCCATCTCGGTTATCGAAACGACGGACGAGTCCACCGGCATCACCAAGCGCCAGGTCATCGACTGGCGTTCGACGCCACGCGGTACGGATCTGAAGCCGGCGATCGTGGTCAAGGACGCCTCCGGCAACGTGCTGAAGCTTGCCCGCGGTGGCGAAGCCCGCTTCATGCTGTCGGTGGACGCCATCCTCTCGATCGAGCCCGGTCAGAAGGTCAGCCAGGGCGACGTGCTTGCACGTGTTCCGCTGGAAAGCGCCAAGACCAAGGACATCACCGGTGGTCTGCCGCGTGTTGCCGAACTGTTCGAGGCTCGCCGTCCGAAGGATCACGCCATCATCGCTGAGATCGATGGTACGATCCGCCTCGGCCGCGACTACAAGAACAAGCGTCGCGTCATGATCGAGCCTGCCGAAGACGGTGTCGAACCGGTCGAATACCTGATCCCGAAGGGCAAGCCCTTCCACCTTCAGGAAGGCGACTTCATCGAAAAGGGCGACTACATCCTCGATGGCAATCCTGCGCCGCACGACATTCTGGCGATCAAGGGCGTGGAAGCACTCGCTTCCTACCTGGTCAACGAAATCCAGGAAGTCTACAGACTGCAGGGCGTTGTGATCAACGACAAGCACATCGAGGTGATCGTTCGTCAGATGCTGCAGAAGGTGGAAGTCACCGATGCGGGCGACAGCCAGTACATCGTCGGCGACAATGTCGACCGTATCGAGCTGGACGATCTGAACGAGGTTCTGGTTGCCGAAGGCAAGCGTCCGGCTGCGGGCGATCCTGTTCTGCTCGGCATCACCAAGGCATCGCTGCAAACGCCGTCGTTCATCTCGGCCGCATCCTTCCAGGAGACCACCAAGGTCCTCACGGAAGCTGCGATCGCCGGCAAGACCGACACGCTGCAGGGTCTCAAGGAAAACGTCATCGTCGGCCGTCTGATCCCGGCCGGTACCGGTGGTACCATGACGCAGATCCGCCGCATCGCCACGTCGCGCGACGAGATGATCCTCGACGAGCGCCGCAAGAGCTCCGGCGCCTCGGCTGCAACGCCGATGCTCCAGGAACTGTCGGGCGAAAACACGCCTGCCGAATAAGGCGGGCAGGGGCGCCGGAGTTCGGCGCTCTCCAGATTGACGAACGAAAGGCGCCGGGAGAAATCCCGGCGCCTTTCGCTTTTTGCAGTCGAGACTGCTAATGTATTGACATCCCTCAACGCGCCGGCAAGCCAGGCTTCTAGATCTAGAACCGTTCAAAACGAACGGAGGATCTCATGAAAAACCTGTTGTCGTCGGTAGCCGTCAGCGTCCTGCTGGCCACCGCGGCGGTTGCGGCCGAACCGGTTCCGGCCGATCTGCGCGACACCGCCATCGAACTGTTCAAACCGCTTCCATCCACGATTCCTTCGGTGAAGGATAACAAGATCACCCCGGAGAAGATTGCGCTCGGCAAGGCGCTCTTCTTCGACCCGCGGATTTCGGCGTCCGGGGTCTTCTCCTGCAATTCATGTCACAACGTGGGTACGGGCGGGGATGACAATCTCGAAACCTCGATCGGCCATGGCTGGCAGAAGGGCCCGCGCAACTCGCCGACCGTCTTCAACGCCGTCTTCAACATCGCCCAGTTCTGGGATGGACGCGCGGAAGACCTGAAGGCGCAGGCCAAGGGGCCGGTGCAGGCGGGCGTGGAGATGGCCAATACCCCGGACGCCGTCACCCTGACGCTGAAGTCCATGCCGGACTACGTCGCCTGGTTCAAAGCCGCGTTTCCCGATGAAGAGGATCCGGTGACCTTCGATAACTTCGCCAAGGCGATCGAGGCATTCGA
>JBKBXP010000303.1:0-3866 GCA_046314035.1 Pseudorhizobium sp.
ATCTCTCCTGCGTCATGTGTCGTTTCATATGTGACAGTTGACGCGCATTTTTTCAAGTTCTAATGCAGTTCGGTGTTCGAGACCGTGCAACAGCCCGTCATATGGGACGTGATGTTCGTTCCACCGGACCTGCGAATAGGCAGGGGCCGTTTCTCTTCAGCACAACGCTTTGGCACCGCTAGATCAGGTTCAATTCCTTGCCCAGCGCGGTGGCCTGCGGCAAGGTTGTCGCGCCCAGTGCTGCCTTGGCATTTTGCAGATGGAAAGCGACATTGCCGGGACTGTCCTTTTCAAGAACGGCGATGTCGCGCATGCGTTTTCCCTCTGCGCACCAGCGCAGGTAGACCCTTTCCACCGACTTCAGATCGACATGTGTCTGAGACGTCGGCTATACTTTCAGCATTCGGAGATAGCAGTGTAGCTGGGCGACAGCAGCAGCAGCCAAGATAGGATTAAAGGTTCGGCTGTCGGCAAAATGGGCATCGCGGGATGCCATTGTCAACAAAGCCATGCGCGTAAAACCGGTTTTGATCGGGATTGTGATGCCCGATCGAATGCCGAACTCCGCAGCCTCGGCGAAGAAGGAACTCAGCCGCTTGGAGCCGCTCCCCACGTCACTGGACCAGGCAAACCCCTGCATCTTCTGCCAGGCACGCTGAATCACCGGGTCGATCGTGGCGTAGGACCTTTGGAAATATCGCTGCTGCCACTCCCGGCGGTAGTTCGAAATCACTTCCTGCCTGTCCGCGTATAGGAACAGGTAGGCATAGTGGTCGAACCCTGCCTCGGATGCCAGTTTCGCAAGTGTCTCTCTCACGATCGCCGGATCGCGCGATAGCATCACATGCTCGACCAATCTGTCAAACCACTCATCCATGTGCCTTCCTCCACGGCGGGCAGAACAAAGACCTCTCGGCTCCCCGGCCCAATCCCTCACCGGGAAAATATGATCCCGCGCCGGATGGGGAGCAAGCAAGCGCGGCAGCGATCGGCCAGGATTCATGCCCACAGGCAATCAATCGCGCTTAATCACTATTGGTAATGGCGTGTCGCCCGCGTCCACAGTTGCCGCATTGCAGCGATGGAGGAGGCGAGCATGAAGACGTCCAGAGGACTGGCGACCGCATTTGGTATCATCATGATGGGGGCTCCCGGCGCAGTCGCGCAGGATCTGATCGTCAACAGCTATGGCGGCCCCTACGAAGCCATTATCCGCGAAAGGATCATCGAACCGTTCGAACAGCAGTTTGGCGTCGATGTCGTCTACGACGCCGTGGGATCGGCATCGCAGGATTACGCAAAGATCAAGGCAACCGGTGGCCGACCCGGCTTCGACGTCGTCGTCATGACGGCGTCCCAGTCACTTGACGGTTGCCGCGAGGGATTGCTGGAGCCGCTCACTGCCGACGCTGTTCCCAATGTTGGTGCGCTCAATCCCCGGGTTCGCGAGATTGCCGGGGAATGTGGCGCAGTCCACGAACTCCAGTATCTCTCCCTGGTCTGGCGCACGGACAAGCTCCCGCAGGGCCTCACATCCTGGTCCGACCTGCTTGACGACAAGCTTGAGGGGAAGGTCATCCTGCCGACATTCCAGAACGTGATGGCGGCCTATCTGATTTCCGTCATGTCGGTTACCCATGGTGGTGATCTTCTCGAAAATGTTGATCCAGGCTTTGAGACCGTCGCAAGACTGGCTCAGCACGCGATCGGATTTGAGCAGGCTTCATCGGTCATGGAGACCTACGTCAAGGACGGTCGCGCCTGGGCGATGCCGTTCTGGAACGGCAGAGCGCAGCTTCTGATGGAGAGTGGCCTGCCGATTGACTACGTGTCCCCGAAGGAGGGCACCGTACCTCTGGTCGCCACCTTGAACGTTCCAAGTGGCGCGGAGAACAAGGATGCGGCCCTCAAGTTCGTGAACTTCTGGCTGGAGAAGACGAGCCAGGAAGCCTGGGTGACCGGCTACAAGGTCGGCAGTGCAAGACCCGACATTGATGTCCCCGACGACGTCCGGGACCGTCAGATCACCACCGAGGCGGATCTCGACGCTCTGTTGCTGCCAGACCTGGCGGCGCTGTCGAAGCGCTTGCCCCAATGGGGCAACCGCTGGGAGCGTGAAGTCGTAAGCCAGGCGAGGTAACGGGCGGATGACATCAGTAGAGACACTCTCCACACAGCCTCAGCCGGAACGTCTGCCTGTGCGCTTCGGCCCGTTCCTGCCGCTTGCGCCGCCATCGCTCATCCTGATCTTTGTCTTTGCCGTTCCCATGGGAATGATGATCGGGCTGAGCTTCCGCGGCTCTGGTGGTGAGCTTTTGACGCTCGACAACTACCAGCGGTTCTTCAGTGACGACCTGATGCTGGCCGGTCTCTGGCGGACAGCCTTGATGTCCGGCCTGGTGGCGATCTGCGTCACCGTCATGGCCTATCCGGTCGCCTATTATCTCGCCCGTTCCACCTCTCGATGGCGCACGGTGGTCTTTGCACTTGCCATCGCCCCCGAACTTGCCGGCGTGGTGCTGCGGACCTATGGATGGCTCGTGATCCTGGAGGATCACGGGGCGATCAATTCGGTGCTGCTCTGGTCGGGACTGATCCTGGAGCCCCTGCCCCTGTCCAAGAACCTGCTTGGCGTGGTGATCGGCCTGACGCATGTCGTCCTGCCGTTTGGCATCCTGTCCCTGCTGACGAGCATTCAGGGGATCGACCCCAATCTCGAGCGGGCCGCCCAGATTCTTGGCGCCTCAAGATTGTCGATCATCCGGCGGATCATCCTGCCCCTATCTGTGCCCGGGATCGTCAGTTCCCTGCTGATCGCCTTCACCATGTCTGCCAGCGCCTATGCCACCCCTGCCCTGCTTGGCGGGGCCGGCTTCAGGGTTCTTGCCACCATGGTCTACGAGCAGGTCCTCTTCTACATCGACTGGCCCATGGCTGCCGTCATGGCCGTGCTGCTGCTGGTCATGATGCTGGGTATGGCGCTTGTCGGGACGCGCGCCGAAGCCCGCCTCCAGCGCAAACTTCATATCTGAGGGACGATCAATGGACCGGATTTTATCACTTTGCTTTCAGCTGTCGCTGTTCCTGATCCTGGCCTTCATTGCGCTGCCCATCCTGGTGGTCTTTGCAGCCTCGGTCAGTCCCACAGCGGCGATCAGCTTCGACCCTTCGCAATGGACCTTGAGGTGGTTTGCGGATCTCGCCGATCGCCGCTGGCTTGATCCTTTCCTTCTCAGCATCAAGCTCGCCGCGGTCGTGACTGTGTTGAGTGGCCTGCTCGGATTTCTGGCAGCCTATGCGGTCGCCTATGAGAAATGCCCTGGCCACGAGGCGATCATGGCCTTTCTGGTCTCGCCTCTGGCGGTGCCCCAGATCGTCAAGGGCGTGGCCATCGTGTTGTTTCTGTCGTCCACGGGCTTCTTTTCGCTTCTGGGCACACCCGCCCTGGTCATGGCGCACATCATCCTGACGCTGCCCTTTGTCGTGCGGATGATCGCCGGCGCCATGTACAACTTCGACAAGAGACTGGATCAGGCGGCGCGCATTCTTGGCGCCAATGCCTGGCAGCGGGTTCGGTTCGTCCTCCTGCCCATCATCAAACCCGGACTGTTTTCGGGGATGACCTTCGCCTTCATCCTGTCGTTCAACAACATCCCCCTGTCGGTCTTCCTGGTTCGTCCCGGCGAAACGACGCTTCCGATCACCGTCATCAACCACATGGAATACAGCCTTGACCCGGTGTTGGCGGCGGTGAACGTCGCCTCCCTCGCTTTCATCCTTGCCGCCATACTCCTGTTTGAAAAGCTTGGTGGCTTCTCCACGCAACTTCACGGGGGTAGCAAATGAGCTCCAACGACATCGAAATG
>JBKBXP010000304.1:0-3864 GCA_046314035.1 Pseudorhizobium sp.
GCAAGAGCGCACCGGCCACTATATGCCGCTCTCTCTCCTGGAGAGCCAGTACGCAGCGCTCGAAGCCCCAGATGCCAACGAAGCGCTGACGGTCTCGATCGATCAGTCGATTACCGCAATCGTGGAGCAAATCTCCACCTATATCCGAGGAGAATGAGGATGACTGAGCACGTTGCATTGATTGGTGCTGGTGCCATGGGCGGCGCCATTGGGGCCCGACTTGTGGCCACCGGCGCGCCCCTCGTCGTCTTCGACCTCGATCAGAGCAAGGTCGACGCATTGGTTTCGCAGGGTGCGCGGGCCGCAACTTCGGCTGCAGACGCTGCGCGATCCAGCACAGCCGTCATCTTGAGCCTAAACTCTGCTCGCGTCGTGCGCGCGGCGGTCTTCGGCGAAAACGGAATTGTCGAAGGTGCCGCGCCCGGAACACTGATCATCGACATGTCTTCCATCGATCCGGAGAGCACGAGAGCCCTTGCGGCAGAGGCCGCCGAAGCGGGAATGCGATGGGTCGACAGCCCCCTTTCGGGCGGCATTCCCAAGGCCGCAACCGGAGAGCTTACGTTGATGCAGGGCGGTGCTGAAGCCGACGTGCTGGTGGCGCAGGGTATCCTGGCCAGTGTCGCCAGCAACCAGACGCATATGGGGCCGGCGGGAGCGGGCCAGACCACCAAGCTGATCAATCAGGTGTTGTGCGGGCTGGGATTCCTTGCTGTCGCCGAGGCAACTGCCCTGGCAGAAGCTGCAGGCGTGGATGTGGCACGCATTCCGTCGGCGCTGCGCGGCGGTCGCGCCGACAGCGCACTGCTGCAAGAATACCTGCCCCGTTACGCAGCACGAGATTATCGTCGCACAGGCCGCATCGACAACATGGTCAAGGATTTAAACGGCGCGCAGGATCTTGCGAGGCTAAACAACGTTTCCATGCCTCTCACAGCAATTTGCGCCGAGGTGCACAAGATGCTGACGGCTGCAGGGCTCGGCGGTGAGGACCAGGCGGCTTTGATGGAATTCTTCAAGGGTCCCAACAAGGATGCACTTCCACAGTAAGCTGCAAACGGGCGGTGGCTTTCTAGCCCCGCCCGACAAATGGCATCTTGGTGGCCATGATGGTCATGAATTGCACATTGGCTTCCAGAGGCAATGAGGCCATGCTGACCACTGCCCGCGCGACATGCGCCACATCCATCACCGGCTCCGGCCTGAGCGTGCCATCAGCCTGAGGCACCCCGCGCTGCATGGCCGAGGTCATGTCCGATGCGGCATTGCCGATGTCGATCTGTCCGCAGGCGATGTCGTGTTTGCGCCCATCCAACGAAATCGCCTTCGTCAGCCCCGTGATTGCTGCCTTCGACGCCGTATAGGCGGCTGACCCCAGCCGCGGGGCATGCGCTGACACCGAGCCGTTGTTGATAATCCGCCCGCCCTTGGGGCTCTGGCTGCGCATCAGGCCAAAGGCGCCACGCGCTATCAAAAACGCTCCGTCGAGGTTGACGGACAGGACGTTTCGCCATTCCTCCCAGGTGATGTCGGCGATTTCAGCGGAGGCAAGGCCTACACCGGCATTGTTGAAGACGACGTCAAGCCGACCGTGTCGTTCCAGGATGGCATCGTAAAGCCGATCGACGTCTTCGGGATCGGTCACGTCGCAACTGATCGGGTATGCCCGTGCATGCTTGGCCGCGACGGCTTCAAGCTTCTCAAGAGATCGCGCGACCAGAACGACGTGATACCCTGCGTCTAGAAGGGCTTCTGCGGTGGCCCGGCCAATGCCCTGACTGGCACCGGTGACGAGAGCAACATGGGGAGGCTGGTTCTGAACTTGATCTCGCATAACCGTTCCTTTTTTTAGCGCCTAACGAAGCGATCTTACCGTCGACCTCGTGGAATTGATATCGATAACATCGCCCTCTGTCAAACATCTGCCGTCCGCCCACGAGCCTGAGTGGCCCGCGGATCGACTACCGTAGCATTCGAATGGCATCACGACCTGGGCCGGCGATAAAGTCGCTTCTTCTCTGCTGAGCCCGCCCGCTTCTGTGCAAGCACGCTTCTCCGCCTTGCCTTCGGCAGTCTCCTGAGGCAACCCTCTCTTGCAAGGCTTAATTTGAAACGGGCATGGTCCTATGAACAAGACAGTCGTCGACACACTAACCGGCACGTACTTCACAGTAGACGACCCCGACGGAAGCTATGCCAGCGGCCAGATCATTCGTCTGGCTGCTGAAGGCGTCTATTTGGTCCGCTTTGACGGAAACGAGGTGCCGCTGCCTCTGGAACTGGCATCTCTGGGCGAAATGCTCGAAACTACCGAGGACGAATACAAACTCTGGCGGTTCTTCGACACAATCGAGGAGAGAGACAGGTGGATCCAATGGCTTGACGCGCCGTCAAAGCCGCGTGTCGTCTCGCTGGTGAGGCCGACGAAGTAATCGGATCCTCTCGACTCGTTAGGACTGATTAGCGGCCCTTGACGAGCCGTCGCTGGCGTGAGTTCTCGAAACCTGGTGTTGCATAAGCTGATCCTCCCATGGGGTCAGCGAAAGAACCGTCCGCAACGGCAGAAAATTCGAGTCGCAGCCAACATCGTTGGATATGGCGGCAGTGCTGATAGCAATCACACCTCCGCTTCATGAGCTGCATAGACAGATTGCCGCCCTTGCGGGAGGATCACCCGTTGACTATTGGCTCAAGTCTGTAGTCCCCTACTGGATCCGGCCGTAGTTAAAGGGTGGATAGTGAGAAAGCGAAGACAAATCCGGGCGAATTTCGACGCTCTCCTACTGATACCCGCGGCAGAGGCTGCCTGTGCAATAACACTGTCCGCTTCGGCACCGTATCAGACAAGGCTGAAGTATGAACGCTACCGCGCGAGAATGACGCATGAATGAGAGACCAAGCAGCATCGCAGCAGCAGTGTCCTCCGGACGTTCCCCGAGACTCAATGAGCAAATCACAGACACACTCGTGAAGCACATTCTCGCGGGCGGCTTAGGCCAGGGTTCGCGTTTAGTTGAAGCGGCGATCGCCAAACAATTCGGCGTCAGCAGGGCACCCGTACGGAGTGCGTTCCGCCGTCTTGAGGAAAAGGGCCTTGTGGTTCGGGAGACACAGGGCGGGTATTCGGTCTCCTACAGCGCTGGCTTGTCGCATCACGCAGCGCCGCTGGGTCTCTCTCAAATACGGAGCACCGCGAGCTGGGAGGCGATCTACGCCGAGGTTTCCCGGGAAGCTGTCGCACACGCTGCCTTCGGAGCATGGAGGGTAGTCGAGACTGATCTTGCAGACACCTATCACGTTAGCCGGACAGTTGCCCGCGAGGTTCTTGCTCGGCTCGAACATGTGGGCATCGTCCGCAAGGAGAATGGCTACCGGTGGCTGCTTCCCGAGCTCTCTCAGGAGAGGATTGCTGAACTCTATGAAATGCGTCGTATCCTCGAGCCTGTCGCGCTTGCCCAGGCTGCCAAAAATGCTCCACCCGATCTTGTGAGGGAGATGCGAGAAGAGCTAGAGAAAGCATTGAACGAACCCGATATGATATCCCCTGACGAGTTTGCGCGACTTGAGCGACGGCTTCACGTGGGACTCCTTTCCTGGGCGACAAACCAAACGCTGTTAGCAACGCTACAGCGCTTTCATGCTCTGCTCGTGACCAACGCCCACCTTTACGACACCACACGTGGCGTCTTCGGTCCTGACCCCTTCGTCCAGGAACACCTCGACATCATCAAGGCACTAGAACGCGGAGACGTGGAGATCGCCTGCCATCTGTTGCAGATTCATATGGACCACGCGTTGCCCCGCGCTCTTGATCGAATTCATCACATGGTTGGTGACGGACAGTTTGAGGCTCTCCCTTACCTG
>JBKBXP010000305.1:0-3837 GCA_046314035.1 Pseudorhizobium sp.
GTGATGCAGCCGACGCCTGTGAGCGGGAAGGTGCATGTCTCGACGAGCTTCGGCTTGCCGTCCTTCGTCAAATGTTCAGTGATGACGAAGACCTGCTTGGCGCCATGCACGAGATCCATGGCGCCGCCGACGGCGGGTACGCCCTTGGAGCCGACCCGCCAGTTGGCGAGATCGCCGTTCTGCGCGACCTGGTAGGCGCCGAGGATCGCGACATCCAGATGTCCGCCGCGGACCATGGCAAAACTGTCGGCATGGTGGAAGAAGGCAGCACCCGGCTTCAGCGTCACCGCCTTCTTGCCGGCATTGATCAGGTCCCAGTCTTCTTCACCGGCAGGCGGTGCCTCGCCGAAGTTCAGGATGCCGTTTTCCGTGTGGAAGATCGCCTGCCGGCCCGGCGGCTGGAAGCGCGCGACCATTTCCGGGAAGCCGATGCCGAGGTTGACGTAGGCGTCATCCTCGATGTCCTGCGCCGCACGCCAGGCGATTTGGGCGTTGGAGAGCTTGATGTCTTCGCGCGTGTCGATGGTCATGCGTAGGCCACTCCGGCTCGGATGAGCTCTTCTTCCTGTTGCGGATGGGCGACCTCGACGACGCCGTTGACGAAGATGCCGGGGGTGATGACATGCTCGGGATCGATGTCACCCGCCGGCACCATCCGGGAGACCTGTGCGATCGTGACCGCGGCGGCCATGCACATCAGCGGATTGAAGTTGCGGCCGGCCTTGTTGTAGGTGAGGTTGCCGTAAGTATCGCCGAGCTGCGCCTTGACGATGGCGAAATCCGCCTTCAGCCAACGCTCCTGCACATAAGGCCTCCCGTCGAATTCCGCGATCACCTTGCCCTCTGCGAGTTCGGTTCCGTAGGCCGTCGGCGTATAGAAGGCCGGGATGCCGGCGCCACCCGCACGGATGCGTTCCGCAAGCGTCCCCTGCGGGACCAGTTCAAGCTCGATCTCACCCGCCAAATATCGGTCCGTGAAGGCCCGCGGATCGGAGGAGCGCGGGAAGGAGCAGATCATCTTCCTGACCATACCGGCGTCGATCATGGCGGCGATGCCGATGCGCCCGTTGCCGGCATTGTTGTTGATCACAGTGAGGTTCTTCGCTCCATGATCGATCAGAGCATGGATGAGCTCTATGGGAGCGCCGGACCCGCCAAAGCCGCCGATCATCACGATCGCCCCATCAGGAATCGCAGATACGGCTTCCGCCGTGCTGCCAATCGTCTTGTCCATGCGAACTCTCTCCCACAACCGCGCTCTGTCGCAGTTAGCCTCCGACATCCCAGGCCCGTCAACATCTTTGTGCGATATTTGACTTTTGTTCATATATCGCACAAAATGAGGGAAGGAGCGGCTCATGCATGAGACGGATTTCATCGGCGGTTTCGCCAAGGGCCTGAAGGTGATCGAGGCATTCGATGCCGCCAGCCCTCGCCTGTCCATCGCAGACGTTGCCAGACTGACCGGATTGGACCGAGCCACGGCACGCCGCTGCCTCCTCACCTTGGCGAAGCTCGGCTATGCCGACTACGACGGGAAGTTCTTCGCCCTGACGCCGCGGATCCTGCGGCTCGGTCATGCCTATCTGTCCGCCACGCCCTTGCCGCAGATCGTGCAGCCCTTCCTCGACCGCCTGTCGCAGGAGGTCGGTCAGAGCGCGTCGGCAAGCGTCCTCGACGGCACCGAGGTCGTCTACATCGCACGCGCATCGCAGCGGCGGGTGATGTCGATCAACCTCATCGCCGGAAGCCGCCTGCCCGCCTATTGCGCTTCCATGGGCCGCGTCCTTCTGGCGGCCCTGCCGGAACAGGAAGCACGCGAACTGCTCCGCCGGACGGAGCTCCGCAGCTTCACCCCCTTCACCAAGACCGATCCTGACCAACTGGCGGACGAACTGGCAAAAGTGCGAACCCAGGGCTTCGCGGTCATCGATCAGGAGCTGGAGCTCGGTCTCTGCTCCATCGCCGTGCCGCTGAAGAACAACCGTGGAATGGTGATCGCCGCCCTCAACGTCGGCGCACCCGCCGCGCAGTTTCGTGCCGCGCAGCTGGCGGACCTATTTCTGGAACCGCTCCAGACGATGGCGGAGACCCTCCAGCCCATGCTGCAGTAAACCATTGCTGAGCACCGGAGGCTGCAGGATCACGAACGGGTGAACCTGCCCGATTTGCTTGACAAAAAAGCCGCCTCCCATCAGGCAGGGCCCCAACGGCTATGCCGATACGCCCAGGCGTTCTTCTTTCCCAATAGATGGACAATGATTTCGTGCCAAACTTCACCCGCCGCGCCCTTCTGATATCGACACCCTTCGTGCTTGCCGGATGCACGACGGCCAACCGCGAGACTGTCGTGACGAAACCCGTTATACCGGCAGAATATCTCGCCATGTATGCAGCCGTTGAAGGAGAGCAATTTCCGGTCAACGCCGCAGATCTGACCCGGGTCGACCCCAACTTCCTCCGCCGCGAGGTCGCCTACAGCACGCCGGAGCCGACCGGCACCATTGTCGTCGACACGGCAGCTCGCTACCTCTACCTGGTCCGCGAAAACGGAAGGGCCCTGCGCTACGGGATCGGGGTCGGCAAGGCCGGTCTGGAATTCGAGGGCGAAGCTATCGTGCAGTACAAGCGGGAATGGCCGCGCTGGACGCCGACCCAGAGCATGATTGCACGCGAACCCGAGCGCTACGGCCCTCTGGCTGCAGGCATGGAGCCAGGCCCCCTGAACCCTCTCGGTCCCCGCGCGCTCTACCTGTTCAAGAACGGCGTGGACACGCTCTACCGCATCCACGGCACCACCGAGGACTGGACGATCGGCAGAGCCGTTTCCAGCGGCTGCATCCGGCTGTTGAACCAGGACATCATCGACCTCTATCGCCGCGTCCCGCCAAAGACCCGGGTGATCGTGCTGCAGGCACCGGCCTCAGCCTACGGCGTCTGAGCTCCAGCCCTGCCCGCAGAGGGCGGCCTTTATCAGTGAAGGCCGCCGACGCCGAGCAGACGGTCGACCGTATCGTGTTCCCCTGCCAGTGTCGCGGGAGAGCCGGACCAGGCAATCCTGCCGCGTTCCATGATGATGACGTGATCGGCAAAATCGAGCGCCATCTGGATCCGCTGCTCCACGAGCAGGATCGTCATGTCTCCGGACGCCGCCAGCCGGGAAAAGGCCGCCATCAGCTCCTCGCAGATCACCGGCGCCAGCCCTTCCAGGGGCTCGTCCAGCAGAAGCACGCTCGGCTTTCCGAGAATGCTTCTGGCCGTCGACAGCATCTGCTGCTCGCCACCGGACAGCTGGCTGCCGAGGTTGCGCCGCCGTTCCTTTAGCCGCGGGAACATCTCGTAGGCCTCCTCCACCGCGCTCTTCGGCCTGCTTTTGAGGCCGACAAAGAGGTTCTCCTCGACCGTCAGGGTCGGAAACCCGTCCCGGGTCTGCGGCACGTAGCCAAGGCCCAGTAGAGCCCGAGCGGCACTCGGCTCCCGAGTGATGTCACGGTCGCCAAGACGGATCTCACCGCCATAGCGGCGCGTCTGGCCGGCCAGGGTCGCAAACAGACTGGTTTTCCCCATTCCGTTACGGCCCAGCACTGCGAGCCGCGAGCCGGCGGCAACGGAGAGGGAGACATGCTCCACGACCCGCGTCGGGCCATAGCCCGCCGACAGGTCCTTGATATCAAGCGCCGCTGCCGGCATTCGCATAGCTCCCGAGGTAAGCCTCCCGCACGCGGGGGTCCTGTGTAACGTCCTGTGGCGATCCGTCGAAGATCACCGTTCCGGCCGCCAGCACGATGACGCGCTTGGCGAAACGGAACACCAGGTCCATGTCGTGTTCGATCATCA
>JBKBXP010000306.1:0-3830 GCA_046314035.1 Pseudorhizobium sp.
GCCTTGACCGCCGTGCCGGCCAGCGCTGCAGGTTATGCCGCCTTGGCGCCGGCAGGTGGTGAGAGCCTCGACCATGGCAGCTTCGATCGACTGCTGCAGCGCTATGTGAAGCCTGACGAGGCGGGGTACAATCGTGTCGACTATCGCGCACTTCGCAGCCAGGGTGCCGAGACGCTTGGCGCTTACCTCGCAACGCTCTCCAGCACCGATCCGACGCGCCTGTCACGCAACGAAGGCCACGCCTTCTGGATCAATCTCTACAACGCCAAGACGCTAGAGGTGATCATCCAACATTATCCGGTGGCATCCATCAGGGACATCAAGCTCGGCGGCGGCGGGCCCTTCAAGAGCGGCCCGTGGTCGGAAAAGATCCTGAGGGTCAATGGCATCGATCTGTCACTGGATGACGTCGAGCACGAGGTCGTGCGTGCATCGTTTCGCGATCCGATGAGCCATTACGGATTGAACTGCGCCTCCTATTCCTGCCCCAACCTGGCGGTGAGAGCCTACACGGGCGACACGGTCGACGCGGCACTGGTTCAGAATGCACGGGACTACGTCAATCATCCCCGTGGTATAACGGTAGCGGACGGAGAGATCACCGCTTCGAAGATCTATTCCTGGTATGCCGAGGATTTCGGTGGCCGGCGTGCTCTCAAGGCCCACTGGAAATCCCTTGCCGCCAGCCGCCTTGCGCAACAGATCGACGCCGCCTCGATCGGCTCCTTCGTCTATGATTGGTCCCTCAACGATGTCTGATGAGCAAACCGAAGCGCACTGCCAGAGCACAGGTGGCTCCTTCAGGAAGCCGCTATTGCGGTTTGCCCCCCTCGGCATCGTCCTCTCCGGACTTGCACTCGGCTATGCGTTCGGCCTCCACGACTATCTGAGCCTGGGCTTTCTGGCAGAGCAGCGGCAGGTCCTGAGGAGCTATGTCGACACTCATCCGGCTTGGTCGGTTCTGCTGTTCTTCGGCGCCTACATTCTCGCCGTAGCCTTTTCCTTTCCTGCGGCGTCGATCCTGACGATCTTCGGGGGCTTCCTGTTTGGCTGGCTTCTCGGGGGCGCGCTGGTCGCCGTCGGTGCCACGATCGGCGCAGCGATCCTCTTCCTCGTGACGCGCTCAGCCTTCGGAAGCTTCCTGCGGCATCGTGTCGACGGCGTGGTGAAGAAACTTGCAGAAGGGTTCCGGGCGAATGCCTTCGGCTATCTCTTCGTCATCCGGCTTGCACCGGTCTTCCCCTTCTTCGTGGTCAACATCGCAGCCGCTCTCTTCGATATCAGCCTCGGCCGCTTCGTCGCTGCGACCTTTCTCGGCATCCTGCCGGGCACCTTCGCCTACGCCTACCTCGGCCAAGGCGTCGACAGTGTGCTGGTTGCGGCGCAACAGGCCGGTCGCGAGGCTGAGGTGTCAGACCTCGTGACGGTCGAGATCACTTTGGCATTCCTCGCATTGGCCGTGGTCGCGCTGACACCGACGATCGTCAGGCAGATGCGTCGGCGCGGGAGTGGCTGACGATGTCTGCCAATAGCCAGACATGATCCATAGGGTTCTCGACTGAGTAAATCATAGAAGGTCGGAGCGTCTCAGGCGAAACCCCGACAGCAAGACAAGGGAGAACGACACGCGATGCGCAGCATGACGAGATTTTTGGCAGCCTCCGTGATTGCCGCCATCGGCAGCCTCGACGCCATGGCAGCAGGATTGGACGTGAATGACTGGCCGGCGATCGAGAAGGCAGCGGTCGGCCAGACCGTCTACTTCAATGCCTGGGGTGGCTCCGAAAACATCAACGCCTATCTCGAGTGGGTGGCGGCGGAGATGCAGGAGCGTCATGGCGTCACGGTGACCCAGGTCAAGCTGGATGACACCGCAAGTGCCGTGGCCAAGGTGGTGGCGGAAAAGACCGCAGGCAGGAACGACGGCGGGTCGGTCGACCTGATCTGGATCAACGGCGAAAACTTCGTCTCCATGAAGCAGCAGGGCCTGCTCCTTACGCCGGGATGGGCGACATCGCTTCCCAACTGGCGCTATGTGGATTTCGAGAACCAGCCGACTATCCTCACCGATTTCACCGAACCCACCGAGGGTCTTGAAAGCCCTTGGGGCGGCGCCAAGATGGTGTTCTTCTACGACAGCGACCGGACCGATCAGAGCGACCTGCCGGACAATGCGGTAGAACTGCTCGATTGGGCAAAGCGCAATCCCGGCCGCTTCTCCTATCCAGCGCCGCCGGACTTCATCGGCTCCTCGTTCCTGAAGCAGGTCCTGCATGAAGTGACCGCTGATCCGGCCAAACTTGCCTGGCCGGTGGATGAGGTGACCTTCGACGCCGACGTCGAACCGCTCTTCGCTTACCTCGACGCACTCCATGCGGTGGCTTGGCGGTCCGGCAAGGCTTTTCCGCAGAACTACCCCGACATGAAGCAGAAGCTGGCGGATGGCGAGTTGGACATCATCTTCGCCTTCAATCCGGCAGAGGCCTCGGCAGGCGTGCGGGCGGGCGAACTTCCCGATACTGTCCGCTCCTTCACCTTTTCCGGCGGCACGCTCGGCAATACCCACTTCGTTGCCATTCCCTACAACGCCAACGCCAAGGAAGGCGCGCTGCTGACAGCCGACTTCCTGATTTCCCCGGAAGCACAGTTGCGCAAGCAGGATCCGACCCACTGGGGTGACCCGACGGTCCTGTCCCTGGAAAAGCTGCCGGAGGCCGATCGTGCTGCCTTCCAGTCGCTTGACCTCGGCGTCGCGACGCTGTCTCCCGACCAGCTCGGGCCCGTGATTGCCGAACCGCATGCAAGCTGGATGGAGCGCATCGAGACCGAATGGCGTCGGCGCTACGCCAGCGGCAACTGATCCATGACCGCTCGCCCGGTGGAGAGAATGCCGACAGGCAAGGGAACCGCCCCTTATGCCCGAAGTTCGGTCCACCTCACCTTCGCGCTGCTGGTGCTGCCGATCACCTTCGGTCTCCTCGGCACCGCGCTTCCGGCCTTCGGCTATCTGCCGGCGCTCGGCGGGAACGACTTTGGTCTGGCGATTTTCCGAGACGTGTGGGCCACGCCGGGACTTGCGCATGCGGCAGGTCTCAGCCTCGTCAGCGGCCTTGCTGCAACGACCGTATCACTCCTTGTGACGATGCTCTTCATCGCCGGTTTCGCCGGAACGCCCGTCCTGACCCGACTGCAGCATCTCATCTCGCCGCTTCTTGCCGTGCCGCATGCGGCGGCGGCCTTCGGGCTCGCCTTTCTGATCGCACCCTCGGGCTATCTGATCCGTCTCGTCGCGCCCCTGGCCGGGATCGACCGCCCGCCGGACGTCCTGATCCCCAACGATCCTTTCGGTCTTGCGATGATAGCCGGGCTGGTGCTGAAGGAGACGCCGTTCCTGTTTCTGGTAACGCTTGCGGCGCTCCCGCAGGTCGATCTTCTCGCCTCCCGGCGGCTTGCGGCCTCGTTTGGCTATGGGCGCATCGCCGGCGTCCTCTACCTGCTCTGGCCGGCGCTCTACCGACAGATCCGGTTTGCCGTCTATGCCGTCATTGCCTATTCGAGTTCCGTGGTCGACGTTGCCGTAATCCTCGGTCCGAACCTGCCCGGCACGCTTGCCACCCGTCTGGTGCAGTGGATGAACGATCCCGATCTCTCGGCCCGCTTCCTGGCCTCGGCCGGGGCTCTGGTGCAGCTGGCGGTAACGCTTGCAGCGCTGCTTGTCTGGTGGGGCCTCGAGCGTTTCGGCGGGTCCCTGCTGCGCTTCGCCCGAGATCGAGGTTGCCGCTTTGCGGCAGACGCCTTGCTACGGCAACTCTCGGTGCTGATGATCGGTC
>JBKBXP010000307.1:0-3813 GCA_046314035.1 Pseudorhizobium sp.
AAGGCGGCGAAGAAGGCCGGTATCGAAGAGGAAGCAGCCCCGGTGCAGGCCATTGGCGGCAGCGATCGCGAAAAGCTGATCGAGGAACTTCGCGCCGAACGCGATGCCAACGAAAAGGCCGCCGCAGAAGCCGTGCAGGAGGCCGAGGCCGACGGGTCCGTCAAAGGCGGTTGCGGCAAAGGCAAAGGCGATCAGCAGCAGGGCGGAGGGCAGGGTGAAGGCGGCCCAGGCGGCCAGCGCCCCGAGCGGCCCGCCGCGCAGGAGACCAAGCGCAAACCCCACCTGGCTCGACGCCGGCCCCGGCAGGAACTGGCAGAGCGCCACCAGATCCGCATAGCCCGCCTCGTCGGTCCACTTGCGGCGCACGACCAGTTCGTCGCGAAAATAGCCGAGATGCGCGATGGGGCCGCCGAAGGAGGTGAGGCCGAGCTTCAGGAAGGCGAGGAAGACTTCGGATGGCGTGCCGCCGCGCACTGGCGGCGGGCTCTTGCTGGAGAGCGACGGTTCCGTCACGGGCAAATTCCTTCAAGCGGGCGCGGCTGCCGCCGAGCATCGGGCGGGGTCATCTCGATGGAAAAACCGGTTACCCCTAGTCGGTCTTCGTGACAACTGGTTGCCGGAGGGTGAAGGGCTGCATTTCACAACGGTGTGTCGCCCGGCGACCGCCAACTTGCCGGCAGACCCGGACCGTTTTTGCTTTTACACTGCCTGCAATCGCCGAACCCTATCGACCGTTTCCAGTTCCGAAAGCCCAGCATGACCCCGTCCCTTCCCTTCGCCTCCGGCATCCACCATGTCACCCTCATCACCCGGCGGGTGCAGGACAACGTCGATTTCTATGTCGGCTTCCTCGGGCTCCATCTCGTCAAGCGCACCGGCGGCTTCGAGGATGCCGAACAGTTGCATCTCTTCTACGGGAATGGAGAGGCGGAGCCGGGCACGCTCGTCACCTTCCTCGTCTGGGAGGACGGGGCGCCCGGCCGGGTCGGCAACGGCCAGGTCTCGGAGATTGCCTTTTCGGTGCCGCGGAATGCCATCGGCGAATGGATGACCCGGGCGATCACCCAGCGCGTGCCGGTGGAGGGGCCGCTCCACGAGTTCGGCGAGACGGTGCTGCGGCTGAAGGATCCCGACGGGATCATCATCAAGCTCGTTGCCAATGGCGCAGCGGTGTCGGCAGGGGAAGACGGGAACGCCGATCTCGCCGTTCAGCGGCTGCGGGCCGTGACCATTCTGACCGAGACGCCGGAGGAGACCTCGGCCTTCATCCAGCGCTTCGGCTACCGGCCGGGCCCGGTGTCGGGCGCGATGCAACGCATGCTGTCCGACACGGATGCGATCGATGTCCGCGATGCCTCGGGCTATGTGCCGGGCGTTCCGGGAACGGGCACGGCCGATCACGTCGCCTTCCGCGCCGCCGATGTTGCCGATGTGCGGGCGGCGGAGGCGGAGCTTTCCAAGCGCAACTCGTCAACGACGAACCTGCATGACCGCAAGTATTTCACCTCGCTCTATGTTCGCGAGCCTGGCGGCACGCTGATCGAGCTGGCGACCGACGGTCCGGGCTTCGCGCTCGACGAGGCGCCGGGGCACCTGGGCGAGACGCTCTTCGTGCCGCCGGGCGACGAGGCGCGGGCGCAAGATCTGAAGGTGCTGCTGCCGCAGTTTTCCATGCCGGGTGAGCCGCGCATGCCGCGGCGCGACCTGCCCTTCGTCCACCGCTTCTTCGTGCCCGACGAGCCCTCGGACGAGACGATCGTGCTGCTGCACGGCAGCGGCGGCAATGAGGCGGACCTGATGCCGCTGGCGCATCGCATTGCACCGCAGGCTATGCTTCTCGGCGTGCGCGGCCGGTCTGTGGAAGAGGGGGTGCCCCGCTGGTTCCGGCGGTTCTCCTCCACAAGCTTCGACCAGGAAGACATCCACGCCGAGGCCGAGGCTTTCGCCGCCTTCGTCGAGGGCGCCGTGTCCGGCTATCGCCTCGACCCCGATCGTCTGTTCTTCCTCGGTCTTTCCAACGGTGCGAACTTCCTGACCGCCCTGATGGCGCTGCATCCGGATCTCATCCGCCGGGCGATCCTGTTGCGGCCGATGCTGGTCGTTGAGGATGTGCCGCACATGGATCTAACCGGCTCCTCGGTGCTGATGGTGAGCGGACGCCAGGATCTCGCGGCGCCATCCGCACGGCGGCTGGAGGCCTGGCTGCAGGAGAATGGGGCAGATCTCACCAGCCACTTCATCGATACCGGGCATGATCTCTCGGATCAGGATTTGCCGCTGGCGCAGGACTGGATGCGCGGCGCAGACTGAGATCCCGCCAAGCAGCGGTGGCTATTGACTCCATTATAAGAGAGGTACAATCTCTTATAATGGAGTATACCGACGGCCTTTTCGAGAAATCTGTTGGCGAACGGCTGCAGGCGCTGCGCAATGCGCAAGGCCTGACGCTGGACGAGCTGGCGGCGCGCTCCGGCGTCAGCCGGGCGATGATCTCGCGCGTCGAGCGGGCCGAGGCGAGCCCGACCGCAGCGCTTCTGGCGCGCCTTTGCGAAGCGTTCGGCCTGTCGCTCTCCGCCTTCTTTGCCGACGAGGCGAGGCCGGTGTCGCCGCTCAGCCGTCATGGCGAGCAGCGCCTGTGGCGCGACCCCCACACCGGTTACCTGCGCCGCTCGGTGTCGCCGCCCGGCATGCCGAGCCGGATCGATCTCGTCGAGGTCGAGTTTCCGCCGGGCGCCCGCGTCAGTTTTCCACCGCGCGCCGAAAGCAGGGTAATGACCCAGCATGTCTGGCTGCTTGCGGGCGAACTGCAGATGACGATCGGCGAGACGGTGCACCGGCTTGATCCTGGCGATTGCCTGTTCATGGACCTCGGCGACGCCTTCGAATTCCACAACCCGGGCGACCAGCCTGCACGCTATGCCGTAATCCTCGACCGCGGCCGCTGACATTCGACAAGGAGATAGACACCCGTGACCACCACCATCCGCATTGCCGATGCGCAAGCCGCCCGGGCAGCCATTCCCGACCTCTGCGAGATCCTCTCCGATGGCATCAACAGCGGCGCGTCGCTGGGTTTCATGCTGCCCTTCGAGCCGAAGGATGCAACCGCCTACTGGCAGGACATTGCCGCCCAGGTCGAGGCGGGCGGCATCATCCTTTGCCTGGCCGAACGGGAGGGACAGGTGGTCGGTACGGTGCAGGTAGGGCTTGCCTCCAAGCCGAACCAGCCGCATCGGGGCGATCTGATGAAGCTGCTCGTGCACCGCTCGGCCCGCGGTCTCGGGCTGTCGCGGAAGCTCATGGAAGAGGTTGAGGCGGAAACGGTGCGGCGTGGCCGCTCGCTGCTGGTGCTGGACACGGCGACCGGCAGCGAGGCCGAGGCGATCTACCCGCGTTTCGGCTGGGAGAGGGTGGGTGTTATCCCGGACTATGCGCTGTGGCCGCAGGGTGGCTTCTGCGCCACCACGCTCTTTTACAAGCGCGTGGCGTAAACCTGGTCCTTCGCGGCGTTCGGTCAGGAAGGCAGAGATCCGTCGAAAAACCGGGAACGGATCCGAGTCCGAGTGGTTAGCCTCACAGTCCCCAACCAGAAAGACGGAGGCAAACATGAGCAAGAGCGATGTAAACGAAGCGGTGAAGCGCGCGGAAAAGCAGGTGGAAAACACCAGCGGCGGCGGCCATCTCGGCGGCACGCACTTCGGCCAGTCGCCGGACGGCAAGACGTCTTCCACTAATGAAAACGTTGGCAAGAGCCGGCCGAATACGGGCTCCTAAGTTTCAAGGCCCGCCAGATTTCATGGCCCCGCCTCGTGC
>JBKBXP010000308.1:0-3794 GCA_046314035.1 Pseudorhizobium sp.
CGACGAGAACGCCGAGCTTGCCGAGGCCTTCAGAGGCGGCATTGTGGATATAGGTCGCGACAACACCGTCTTCGACCGAGAGCTTGACGGCGCGGCGCAGCGTCATGTTCTCGCCGATATGGGCGATCGCATCCTTGATGGTGTCGGTGACGGTCTTGCCGGTGGCCGGATAGGTGGCAGCGCCGATCGCCTCGACGGAACCGTCGGTGCCGATGGCAACCGAAGCCACACCGCGGACGAGGTCCTGGAAGGCGTCGTTGCGGGCAACGAAGTCGGTTTCGGAATTGACTTCGACGACCACGGCCGAGGTGCCGGCGCCGTTGATGCCGATCAGGCCTTCAGCAGCCGTGCGGCCCGACTTCTTGTCGGCCTTGGCGATACCCTTGGCGCGCAGCCAGTCGATGGCGGCTTCGATGTCACCGTTGTTTTCGGTCAGAGCCTTCTTGCAATCCATCATGCCTGCGCCGGACTTTTCGCGCAGTTCTTTTACCAGTGCTGCAGTGATTTCAGCCATTGTGTGCCTCTTGTCTGTTCAGGCGGACGATCCGTGGCTTTGGGCGAACGGAGGACCGCTGTGTTGGGGACGAAATGTACCCGGATGTATGACAACGTGATGAAGCAGGTCACCACGGAAACAATCGGCCGTCTTCGACGCCCTCTCGCCTATGGCAAGCGGCATCCGGAAGAACGGAGGCCGCCTGCTGCTCGAAGAGCGCACAGGCGGCCATTCCCTTGACGGGAAAAGCGGCGGGGAGCCCGCCGCTAAACGCGATTATGCGTCGGCTTCGGTTTCGAGAGCCGGCTCGATCGGAGCTTCGGCAGAGGCGCCGATGTCACGACCGGAAGCGCCCTGCTGGCGAGCAATGCCATCGATGGCAGCGCGCGAGATCAGTTCGCAGTAGAGAGCGATGGCGCGCGAAGCGTCGTCATTGCCCGGGATCGGATAGTCGATCAGGTCCGGATCGCAGTTCGAGTCGATGACAGCAACAACCGGGATGCCGAGGCGCTTGGCTTCGTCGATCGCGATCTTTTCCTTGTTGGTGTCGATGATGAACATCAGGTCCGGGGTGCCGCCCATGTCGCGGATACCGCCGAGAGCCTTTTCAAGCTTCTCGCGTTCGCGCTCAAGGTTCAGGCGTTCCTTCTTGGTGAAACCCGATGCGTCGGACGCCAGGATCTCGTCGAGCTTGCGCAGGCGCTGGATCGAGTTCGAGATGGTCTTCCAGTTGGTCATCATGCCGCCGAGCCAGCGGGAGTTGACGTAGTACTGGGCCGAACGCTTCGCCGAATCGGCGATCAGTTCGGATGCCTGGCGCTTGGTGCCGACGAACAGAACGCGGCCGCCACGGGCAACGGTGTCCGAGATGGCCTGCAGGGCGCGCGACAGCATAGGCACGGTCTGCGCCAGATCGATGATGTGGATGTTGCTGCGATCGCCGAAGATGTACGGCTTCATCTTCGGGTTCCAGCGGTGGGTCTGGTGGCCGAAGTGAACGCCGGCTTCCAGAAGCTGGCGCATGCTAAAATCAGGCAGTGACATGCCTTTTTCTCCTTTTCCGGTTGAACCTCCGCAAGGCGAACAGCACTCTCTTCGAGAATGCCACCGGCGGAACAGTCCGGATTTCTCCCGGAACATCCCATGCCTTACGTGTGGAATGGTGGTGCGCATACAGGCGATCCCGTGCGAAGGCAAGGGTGTTTGCGCAAGATCGCCCAAAAGCCGGCCTCAGGGCGGCTCTCGCTCCGGCGGTCGGGCTGCGGCTCAGTCGCTTCCGACAGCGAGCTGCTTCATCTCCTCCAGCACGGAATCCCGTTCGCCGGAGGAGACGCGATGGATGTCGTCGATGACATAGCTGCCATTTTCCGCCACCACGTCGAAATGCACTTCTTCGGTGGTGTCCTTCAACTCCGCCTGGTCGATGCAGCGCCAGAGCTTGAAGCGGACCTTGACCGTCGTGACGTCGTTCTCTTCGCCGTCGGCTTCGATCCCGACATCCTCCAGAGGACAACCATCCTGGGAGGCGGTGACGACGTCATAGCCGAAGGGATCGCCGGGGCCGCCGTCATCGGTCTCATAGGCCGGCTTCTTCGACGCCTCGACATAGGCTGCCCGGAAGCGCTGGCTGTAGAGCCGCTGCAGCGGCTCCTCGTCAAAGATGTAGCGCCACTCGCTTTCGGAACTGCTCCAATTGCCGGCCGTGACCTCCATCACCTCGCGCACCGGGTCGACGGGTTCGGCGGCCGATGCGAGGCTGGAGACAAGGCTGAGGGCGGCGGCGAGGATGACGATCCGCATGATACAGTTCCGATCGGGTCAAGTGTGGCGGCAGATTATCCAAGCGCTGCTGATTGGCAATATCCAATTGGGCGGGACGGGCCGATGACTGCCGGTTTTGCGTTAAATGGCGCTCAGAACCAGCGTATGGCTTTGCGTTCCAGGCCGTGGATGCTATAGCGCAGCCGATCCATGTCCAATCCGCGGGGATAGCCATCCCTGCCCGTATTCGAAGAGGAATCCATGCAAAAGATCAAGGTAGCCAATCCGGTCGTCGATCTCGACGGCGACGAGATGACCCGCATCATCTGGCAGTTCATCAAGGACAAGCTGATCCTGCCCTACCTCGATCTGGACATCGAATACTACGACCTGTCCGTCGAGAACCGCGATGCGACGAACGACCAGGTGACCGTCGATGCCGCCCACGCCATCAAGAAGCATGGCGTCGGCATCAAGTGCGCAACGATCACGCCGGACGAGCAGCGCGTCGAGGAATTCGGCCTGAAGCAGATGTGGAAGAGCCCGAACGGCACGATCCGCAACATCCTGGGCGGCGTCATCTTCCGCGAGCCGATCATCTGCAAGAACGTGCCGCGCCTCGTTCCCGGCTGGACCCAGCCGATCGTCGTCGGCCGTCATGCCTTCGGTGACCAGTATCGCGCCACCGACTTCCGCTTCCCCGGCAAGGGTAAGCTGACGATCAAGTTCGTCGGCGAAGACGGTGAGGTCATCGAACGCGAAGTGTTCGACGCGCCCGGCGCCGGCGTCGCCATGGCAATGTACAATCTCGACGACTCGATCCGCGATTTCGCCCGCGCCTCGCTGAACTACGGCCTGATGCGCAAGTGGCCGGTCTACCTGTCGACCAAGAACACCATCCTGAAGGCCTATGACGGTCGCTT
This sequence comes from Pseudorhizobium sp., assembly GCA_046314035.1. Lineage (GTDB taxonomy): Bacteria > Pseudomonadota > Alphaproteobacteria > Rhizobiales > Rhizobiaceae > Neorhizobium. The sequence continues at coordinate 3,181 of JBKBXP010000308.1, forward strand.
CAAGGACATCTTCGAGGAAGTCTACCAGGCCGAGTTCAAGGCGCAGTTCGACGAGCTGAAGATCACCTACGAGCACCGCCTGATCGACGACATGGTCGCTTCGGCGCTGAAGTGGTCCGGCGGCTACGTCTGGGCCTGCAAGAACTACGACGGCGACGTGCAGTCCGACATCGTGGCACAGGGCTTCGGCTCGCTCGGCCTGATGACCTCGGTGCTGCTGTCGCCCGACGGTCGCACGGTCGAGGCGGAAGCCGCGCATGGCACGGTCACGCGTCACTACCGCCAGCACCAGAAGGGCCTCGAGACCTCCACCAACTCGATCGCCTCGATCTTCGCCTGGACCCGTGGCCTCGCGCACCGCGCCAAGCTCGACGACAACGCCGAGCTCGGCCGCTTTGCCACGACACTGGAAGAGGTCTGCGTCGCGACCGTCGAAGCCGGCTTCATGACCAAGGACCTGGCGCTCCTGATCGGCCCCGACCAGCCCTGGCTGTCGACGACGGCCTTCCTCGACACGGTCGACGAGAACCTCAAGACGGCGATGGCCGCCTGAGGCGACACTACTTTCTGATCCGAGCGGCGGGATGACAATCCCGCCGCTTTTTTTATGCCGG
>JBKBXP010000309.1:0-3786 GCA_046314035.1 Pseudorhizobium sp.
GCGACATCAAGAAGAGCGAGCTGCAGGGCGCTTCGAAGAGCATGGAGAAATCCATGAGCGAGAAGGAGCTGCATGACATGGCATCCACCAAGCGGAAGGGAAAGCCGCAGCATGTCTCCGAGTAGACGCCGCCCTGCATGCGCTTGGCAGATGCATTTGGGAGAGTGTGCCGCTATCGTGCTGGCGCGGGCGACAGGAGCGCCTGAGACCAGTCTCATCACGGAGGAAGATCCATGCCACCGGAAGAACTCGACACGACACTGACCGCCATGCCGCTTCGGGTCGGGACCTATGTCCCGGATGACCTGCTGGAGGACTGGTTCGCCCCGGGAACGGGCATGAACCCGGTGAGTGCGGAGGCGCTGACGGCGGCGGAAAACTACGGGCGCCGCTTCGAATGCGAGTTCAAATATTATCCGGAGCGTCAGGAAGGCGTGTTCTGGAAGTGGGTTCCGGCCATCTGATCCGGCCGGAACCTGTTGAAGCGCGCGCGCTACCTGAGATAGCCGTGGCGCAGGGCCTCGAACCGAGCCAGCTGTTCGGCCTTCAGTTCGCGCGCCTCGTCGCGGCGCACGAAGACCTTGAACATCGGCGAACCCTTCCGGTTCATGAACCAGACGGAGCAGGAACGGCGGCCGTGGAAGAGACGGTCGACGAAGGTGATCGAGGCGCAGTTCTCCTTGCGGATATGGCCGCCGATCGGACTGTCCCCGTGGATGTTGAACCAGCCGTGGCCCTCGGATCCCTGCGGAAGGCTGCCCTCCGCTTCGAGCACGATGTCGTCCGTATGGACGATGAAGAGGACCTCTCCCCAGCCGGTCATGTCCGTCCAGATGTCGGCGAAGGCTTCGCTGCCGACTACGACGGCGGCACCCTCCGGCAGGATGTCGAGGATCTCGGCCGGCGTCACGTCGGCTGACGCAGCGATCGCCTCGACCACGCCATCGGGCTTGGCGGCGAGTGCCGAAAGCGCGCGCTCGCGGCGGCTGCCGTCGTCTTGCACAGCAAGGGTCATGGCATCCTCACGCAGCGTCGGCGTTGCGGACGCCTTTGCGATCTTCATGGATGATGACCTCGAAACCCTCGAAGTGGGGGCCGGACAGGTATTCGATCTTGCCGCGGTTCTCGCCGGCCTTCGCGTGGGCAGCGCGGAACTGCTCCGACTTCGTCCAGGTCTGGAAATGCTCAAAGGTCTCCCACACCGTGTGCGAGGCGTAGAGGGTGTGGTCCTCGGCCTTTGGGCCCTTCAGCATGTGGAATTCCACGTAGCCGGGCATTTCCGCCAGCCGGCCCTCGCGGCCGCGCCACATGGCTTCGAAGGCTTCTTCGTAGCCCGGCACGACACGAAAACGGTTCATCGCAATGTACATTCTATCGGTCCCTCACAAATCTTTCACTTGCCACTCAAGATATCGAGCGGCCCCTGTCTTGAAAAGCCGAAAAAACTTGTCTAGTCAACTCAAGTTATAGCCGCCGGTTGAGGCGGAGACTGATAGGGGCCTCATGTTCAGATCGTATTTCTCTCGCATGGCAATCGCGTCTTCCCTGGTTGTCACGTCGCTTTACGCCGTGCCCGTGCAGGCGTCGGATGCCGGCAATCCCGAGGCGCAGCGGATCGTTTCGGTCGGCGGCACGATCACCGAAATCCTCTATGCGCTCGGTGCGCAGGACCGCATCACCGCCGTCGATTCGACGAGCTTCTATCCTGTCGATGCGATGGCGAAACCGGATGTCGGCTATATGCGCGCCCTGTCGGCAGAAGGCATTCTAGCACAGAAACCGGATCTGGTCCTCGCCGAAGAAGGGTCCGGCCCGCCGCCGGTTCTCGACATTCTCCGTGCCAGCGCGGTTCCGATGGTCATGGTGCCGACGCCGCCGACGACCGAAGGCATTCCCCAGAAAATCCGCGATGTCGGAACGGCCGTGGGACTTGAGAAGGAGGCGGCCGAGCTGGCGGAGAAGACGGCCGCAGACCTGAAGGCGGTGATGGACGAGATCGCCGCATTCGACGGTGCCAAGAAGCGGGTGCTGTTCGTGTTGTCGCTCTCGAACGGCCGGGTGATGGCCAGCGGGGCCGACACGGAGGCGGCCACCATCATCGAGATGGCCGGCGGCATCAACGCCGCGCCCGAGATTTCCGGCTACAAGCCGCTCAGCGACGAGGCCGTCATTGCTGCAAAGCCCGACGTGATCGTCAGTATGGAGCGCGGCGATCACAGGCTGACGCCCGAGCAGGTCTTTGCCGTCCCGGCCCTGCAGACGAGCCCCGCCGCAGCCAATCAGGCGCTGATCAGCATGGACGGCCTGTTCCTCCTCGGGTTTGGGCCGCGCACGCCGGACGCGGTTCGCGCGCTGGCAAGCCAGCTCTATCCCGGAGCGTTTGGCGGATGATAACCCTGACCTTGCCTTGGCGCGCCGACAGGACCGAAGGCGACCGTTCGCTTCAGGGGATCATCGCCCTGGCGGCCCTGGTTCTGCTGGTGATTGCTGCAAGCCTTGTCTCGCTCAGCAGCGGTCCGACGGGCGTCGGCTTCTCCGAACTCTGGGCCTATGCGACCGGCAATGGCGACAGTCTCGCGGCGCAGGACCGGGTGGTGCTCGAAGCGGTGCGACTGCCGCGCACGGCGCTCGGCCTCCTGGTGGGGGCGGGACTGGCCGTGTCCGGGGCCATGATGCAGGGCCTGTTCCGCAATCCGCTCGCCGATCCCGGTATCGTCGGGGTGACCTCGGGTGCGGCATTGGCGGCAGTCGTGGCGATCGTACTCGGCCCGACGGTTCTCCTGCCGTTCACGCTCGTCTTCGGCAACCAGTTCCTGCCGCTGATGGCGTTCGGCGGCGCGCTGGTCAACACCGGGGTGCTCTACCTGATCGCCACGCAGGACGGGCGCACCTCGACGACGACGCTGATCCTCTCGGGCATTGCCATCGGTGCGCTGAGCGCTGCCCTGATGGGGATGCTGATCTTCATGGCCGACGACCGGCAGCTGCGCGACATCACCTTCTGGAGCCTCGGGTCGCTCGGCGGCGCCACCTATGGGCGCGTCCTTTCCATTCTGCCCTTCGTGGCAGTAGTGATCGCCATCATCCCCTTCGTGGCGCGCGGTCTCGACGCCCTGGTGCTCGGCGATGCGGCGGCCTTCCACATGGGCATCCCCGTTCAGCGGCTGAAGAAGATCGTCATCATCGCGGTCGCCGCCGCCTGCGGCTCGACGGTCGCGGTCGCCGGCTCGATCGGCTTCGTCGGGATCGTCGTGCCGCATCTGCTGCGCCTGGTGATGGGGCCATCCCACCGCTTCCTGCTGCTCGGCTCGGCGCTCGGGGGCGGCGCGCTGCTGCTGATCGCCGACAGTGTTGCCCGCACGGTGGCAGCGCCCGCGGAACTGCCGATCGGCGTCATCACGGCGCTCTTCGGCGCACCGGTCTTTCTCTTCCTGCTGCTCGGCAAGGGCGGCATCCGCATGAGGGACATGCCATGATCTCGGCCGATAACATCACCGTCACGCGATCAGGCCGCAAGCTGCTCGATGATGTTGGCATCGACCTCCATCCCGGCCGCTTCACGGTGGTGATCGGTCCCAATGGTGCTGGCAAATCGACGCTGATGAAGGTGCTGTCGGGGGAAATGATGCCCGACGAGGGCAGCGTCTCCTATTTCGGCACCGAGGCCCGGCTGCATGCGCCGGCGGACCTGGCGAAGCGCCGGGCCGTGCTGCCGCAGGCGGTGCAACTGTCCTTTCCCTTCACGGCGCTCGAGATCGTGCGCATGGGGGCGGTGGCGCAGGGATC
>JBKBXP010000310.1:0-3774 GCA_046314035.1 Pseudorhizobium sp.
CATGGCGTCGCTTTCGCAGAAGGCGTGGATGGAGATGCGCGGCAGCGGCCGCAGCGCCGTCAGGTCCGCAGGCGCCAGGTCATCCGCGTGCGGCATGTCCTCGAAGGCCGGCGTCTTGATGCTGTAGTCCACGGAACTCATAGCGGCCACCTCTTGCCTGGACGGGCAGTGTTGATCATTGCATGTCCTTCAGCTCAACCACGGCGCCGCGATAACGCTCGATCGCCTGCCCACGCTGCTCCACGTCTGCCGGTGTCATCCGACGCGGTCCGAGAAGATCATTGGGGTTGGCGATCTGGGCCGCCAGGTTGCTCTGGCTGGCGCAGCCGAAGTTGTAGTAGTTCTTGTTCTCGACGGTGTTGAGGGTCATGTCCGCCGGCCATTCGCCACAGGGACCGGCCTGCGCGGTGATGGCGACATAGGCCAGCCGCATGGGCGCCGCCTGACCGTAATCCGATGCGGAATAGCTCGTCTGAAGGATATGGTTCTTCTTCACGCCCATGCGCACCAGCAGGCTTCGAGTGTCACTGGCCGCTGCCGCTGCCGCGCCGGAATTGATGGCACCCTGCGGTGTCATGATCCGGATGATACCCTTGGAGGTACGGACATACTCGGCCGCGAAACCGGCAATCACCTCGCTCTGGCCGCGCGTCAGCCCCTGATCGCCGGTGGCGATGGGGATATCGATCGTCTTTTCCGCTTCGCCGATCACGATCGGGTGGCGCGTCCGGTAATCGTCCGGCAGCGAGCCGGTCGTCGTCGCGTCACGGCTGGCGCAGCTGCCGAGCAGCGTTGCGATGCCGAGGAAGACGGCAGTGGCGGAAATCCGCCCTGCCCGGTTGACCCTCGACGCCTGGTGCGGGATCTGCGTCATCCGGCGGTGATCCGGGGCATCGTTGCGGGGTGCCATGATGTTCGGCTTCGCGCTGGTCATTTGTAGATAAACCCGACATTGCCTTCATAGGGAAGGGCAGGAGGTTGCGCGTCCTTGCGTCCGTAGATGCGGTTCACATGCCCGAGGAAGACGCTTGCTGCGTCGCTCGCCGGGTTGAAGTTGTCGTCCGGCCGCGACAGCTCGTTGCGAGCCACCGGACGGACGAGATAGGGGGTGGCGATGATGACGAGTTCCGTCTCCGTCCGCTCATAGGTCTTTTCCCGGAACAGGGCACCGAAGAGGGGCAGCTTGGACGCGCCCGGCGTGCCGCTCATGCCCTGCTGAACGTCGTCGCGGATCAGGCCTGCAAGCGCAATCGAGCCGCCGGACGGCAGCTCCAGAACCGTCTCGGCGTCACGCTTGCGAAACTCGACGTTGTTGCCGTTGGAAACCGGCTCGGACACCCTGGTCTGGATCCGCAGACTGATGCGGCCCGACGACAGCACCGTCGGCGTGAAGCCGAGCGAGATGCCGTATTCATAGGGCGTGATGGTGGTATCGCCATCGGCGTTTGTGGTCGAGTAGAGGCGCTCGCCCCCGGAGTTGAACGTCGCAGACTGGCCGGAGATCGCCGTCAGCGTCGGCTCGGCCAGCGTGCGGATGGCATTGGCCTGCTCCAGCGCGCTAAGAGCGGTCTCGATGCCGAGGCGGCCGACGGTTCCGGCAACATTTCCGGTCAGACCGGAACTCCCGGCGCCGAACGTCAGAACGTCGAGGCCGGAGGAGGTTCCCGAAGGCTGACGGGTGAACGAATTGTCGAAGCCGAGCTGCTTGAGGACCTCGCGGCGGATTTCGGCGACGGTCACCTTGAGGGTCACCTGATCTTCGCCCTCGATGGCCAGCAGATTGACGACCTGCGACTGCTGTCGGCCTTCGGCAAACAGCGCAACGGCGCCGTCGCCCGTGCCCGGGCTGGTGGCGACTTCGGTCCGCGTGGTCGCCTCACCGCCCTTCAGAAAGATGGTGGCAAGCTTGGTCGCCTGGGCGGCGTCCTGAGGGGTTCTCACGGTGCCGCTCAGGACGATGTTGTCGGAGATGATCTCGACCTTGATGCTGGAATCCGGCAGGAACCGACGGAGGTTCTGCTCCAAGCCGGAGATGTCCCGTTCGATCTCGATGTCGAGGCTGACAATCTCTTCGCCGTTGCGGCCGAAGATGAAGATGTTCGTCTGGCCGACCGTCTTGCCGAAGAGGTAGATCCGCCGCGACGTGCGGGTCACGGCATCGGCCATGGAGGGATCGGCCACGAGGATGTCGTGCGCGTCGGCCGGAAGATCGACCACCAGTGCCTTGTTGAGCCCGAGCTTCAGGCGCTTGCGCACGCCCCTGCCCGCCTCGCTGATGCGGACGATGCTGTTTTCCTGGGCCAGGGCCTGGGCAAACGGGTTTGCGCCCTGCAGCAGAGCCTGAGGCTGACCGGCAAAGGCGAGGCAGAAGGCGAGGCCTGCTGCCACGGAGCTTTTCGCTTTACGTCTGAAATGGCTCACGTCTTTACTCCGTTACTGCGGCTGCGCCTGCGGGCTGGCCACGATCGAGCCGGACTTGATGACCTGGATCTGCGCGCTGCCGCCACCGTTCAGCAGGTAGTCGGCAGCCACGGTATCGGCCTCCTGCGCATCGGCGATGGACCGCAAGGCAAGCGTCAGGCGGTCGGCCATCTGCTGGGCCACGGCCATGACCTTGGCCTGGTCAGGCGTCAGTTCGAGGGTCGCGGTGGTTCCCACGACGGCCTTGGAGCCATCCGGGCTTTCCTGGATCTGCTGGTCGATCGCGAGCACGCGGACGTTCGACAGGACGATCTCGGTCAGGAAGGTCTCCTCATCGCGGCGCACCATGATGACGTCGACGCGGTCGTTGGGCAGCACGAAGCCGCCGGCCCCCGTCGCGACCGAGATCTCGATGGCGACCGCCCGCTTGCCGGCTGGCAGCAGGGAGGACATGATCCTGTCGGATGAATCGGCGATCTTCTCGCCGCGGATCGGCTCACCTTCGAAGACGGGAAGCCGAACGACCAGGCCGTTCAGCTCCGAGATCGCCTGCGGCTGCGCCGTTTCGGTGATGAAGCCTTCCACCACGCCGTCCTGCGGCCAGGCAATCCAGCGCAGCGAGTCTTCGCCCAGCCGCGTCCCGACGGGCAGATTGGCGGCAGAGACCAGGACATTGACAGAGGGTTGCTTGATGACGGTTTCGGCGATCTGCGGCGCGCTCGTGCCGGAAAGACGCATCGCGAGCAGGCCGGCGAGGCCTGCAGCAACGACGGCCACGGCTAAAATAAGAATGCGAGCGGGTTTCATGACCATTCCTCGAGGGATTCACTTCCCGGAAGAATGGCCGTCAATCGTGTAATTAAGGTTAATTTTCCCGCTACACGCGTGGTAAATAAAAGGTTTAGACGCCAGCCTTCAGCCAAGCATCCCGAGCGCGGCGACAGCCATTGGCGATTCCCAGTAGGCCAGGATGCCGGCGATGCCGATCGCCACGCCGTAGGGGATCTTCTTCGTGGCGAGGATCTGGGCCGGGACGACCGACTCGATGGCGGCGAAACGACCAGCCTGGGCGCGCAGCAGCATAATGACCAGTGTCAGAAGCCCGCCCCAGAACGCTGTTTGTACAATGAATGCCGCCAGCGACTGGCTGAATCCAAACCAAAGAGCGGTAGCGGCAAGCAGCTTTACATCTCCGCCGCCCATCAGGTTTAGCGCAAAAAAGCCGAAGCAAACCGCGAGCACCACGGCCCCGGCAGCAAAGCTCATGCTGATTTCAGCCCAGGGCAAGCCGGAATTTGGGGAAAGGACCAAACACGACGCAATAAGGAACAGCGGTATTCGGTTAGGAATTGT
>JBKBXP010000311.1:0-3763 GCA_046314035.1 Pseudorhizobium sp.
CGACCGCGCCGCTATCCGAGAGCACATCTCCGGCAATTATTGTCGTTGCACAGGATATGAAGCCATTGTCGATGCGGTTGAAATGACGGCCGCCAAGCGGCACGGCGCGGTCGCACCTCATCAGAAGGAAGTCGCCGAATGACCATCCAATTTGGAAATCCCGACCGGCCCAACTCCTATATCGGCCGCTCCGTCCCGCGTCCCAATGCCGGCAAGCTGGTCGCCGGTGCGGGCCGATATGTCGACGATGTGGTCTTGCCACGCATGGTTCACGTGGCCTTCCTGCGCAGTCCGCATGCACGCGCGACAATCGGCGCAATCGACGTTTCAGCCGCGCTTGACGTGCCGGGCGTCCTGAAGGTGTTGACCGGATCCGATATCGCGGCGGTCTGCACACCTTGGGTCGCGGTGCTTGCCCATCTCAAGGGGATAAAATCGGCGCCGCAGCATGCTGTCGCCGTCGAGCAGGCGACATGGGTCGGCGAGCCGATCGCCGCCGTCGTCGCCGACAGTCGTGCTGCAGCCGAAGACGGATTGAGCGCCGTCATGGTCGACTTTGATCCGCTGCCCGCCGTGGTCGATATGCGCACTGCCCTCGACGCCGCAACGCCGCTCATCCACCCAGCGCTCGGCGACAATCTCACCTTTCAGCGCCTCCACGAAAAAGGCGAAATCGACGCGACCTTTGCAGGGGCGCACAAGGTGATCGAAGCGCGCTTCAAGACGGGACGCCACACAGGCGTCTGCCTCGAGCCGCGATCGATCCTGGCAGATTACAGCCGTTCTGAAGGCCAGCTCACCGTCTATCTGTCGACGCAGGCGCCGCACATGATGCAGACGGTGTTTGCCCAGCATCTCGACATTCCCGAGGCCAAGGTGCGTGTCATCTGCGGCGATGTGGGCGGATCCTTCGGCATCAAGGTCCATGTCTACCCCGACGAAGTCGCGACGGCCGCCATTGCGAAGATGATGGGCCGGCCAGTCAAGTTCATCGCTGACCGGCTGGAATCCTTCGCATCCGATATTCACGCCCGCGATCACGAGATCGATGGACGCATTGCTGTTGACGAAAACGGTAAGATTCTCGCCCTCGACATTGATGATCTGACCGGCATCGGCCCCTATTCGGTCTACCCGCGCACCAGTGCGATAGAGGGTAATCAGGTCGTGAACCTGTGCGGTGGGCCGTATGATTTTCAGACCTATCGCGCTCGAACGACCGTCGTTTTGCAAAACAAAGCGCCGACCTGCCAGTACCGCGCCGTTGGCCATCCAATCGCGACCGCCGTCACCGAAGGTCTCGTCGACATGGCGGCAGAAGCGCTCGGTCTCGATCCCGTTGAGATCCGTCGGCGCAATCTCGTCCGCGACGACGCCTACCCCTACACATCGGCCGCCAATATGCGGTTCGAGGGCCTGTCGCATCACAAGAGCCTCGACAAGCTTATGGCCTTGATCGATTACGATGCGCTGCGCGCCGATCAGGCCGCCCTTCGCACCAGAGGCATCTACCGCGGCATCGGCTTTGCAAGCTTCATCGAACTGACCAATCCCAGCCCGTTCATGTACGGCATCGGCGGCGCGCGCATTTCCGCCCAGGATGGCTGTACCGCGCGGATGGACCCGGACGGCTCGGTGGTGGCCATGTCCGGCGTCACCGAACAGGGACAAGGCACCGAAGGCATGCTGGCGCAGATCGTCGCCGAAGGCGTCGGGGTACCGGTCTCTAAGGTCAAGATCATCACAGGCGACACCCAGACCACGCCCTATGGCGGTGGAACCTGGGCCTCCAGGGGCGCGGGCATTGGCGGCGAGGCAGCGCTTCAGGCGAGCCTGGCATTGCGCCAGAACATTCTCGTCATTGCAGCATCGATGCTGCAAACGACCCCCGAGACACTGGATGTTTCCAACGGCGAGATCATCGACAAGGAGAGTGGACAGGCGCGTATGCCGCTCCAAGAGCTTGGCCGTATCGTTTATTTCCGCGGTGACACGCTGGCAAAGGGTCTGCCGCGCGAGCTCGTGGTCACCCGCCACTACATCACCAGCGAATTTCCCTTCGCCTTCACCAACGGCGTCCAGGCAAGCTATCTGGAGGTGGATGTCGATACCGGCTTCGTCAAGCTTTTAAAGCATTGGTGCGTGGAAGATTGCGGACGTGTCATCAATCCGATGCTGGTCGACGAACAGATCCGCGGCGGCATTGTTCAGGGTATCGGCGGAGCCCTCTACGAAGAGTGCATCTATGACGACGAGGGACAATTGCTCAACGCCAACATGGCCGATTATCTTGTGCCGATGGCGGCGGAAATGCCCGACATGATCATCGGCCATGTCGAGACCCCCACCAAAGAATCGCTGCTTGGCGCCAAAGGTGCCGGCGAAGCCGGGACGGCTGGTGCGCCGGCCGCCATCATGAACGCGATCAACGATGCGCTGCGCCCGCTCAATGCGCGGGTGACCGAAATGCCCTTTACACCGGAGCGCATTTTGACCGCGCTCGGGAAAATCTAGCGCCGGGGGAGGACCGGCGCGCTCAACCCACGGTTCCAGGGAGGAAACCACGTGACGCATTACAGGACGATATTCGGAGCTGCCCTTGCAGGCACCATGCTTGCGAGTTCGGCATGGGCCCAAGACACGATAACCATCAACATCGGATCCAGTCATCCGGTCCAGAACATCTGGGCCTACGCGATGAAGAACTCGTTCCAGCCCGAACTCGACCGGCTGCTGGAGCAAGCGGGCGGCAACTACAAGGTCAATTGGGTCGAGTCCTATGGCGGTACGCTCTACAAATTCACCGACACGCGTGCGGCCGTCAGTGATGGTATCGTTGATATCGGCATGGTCGGCACCGTCTGGGAAGGCTCTGCCATGCCGCTCCAGAACGTGACGTATTTCACGCCGTTTGCAACCTCCGACCACCAGATGCTCATCGAGATCTTCGACAAACTGACGGCCGAACTACCGGAATTGCGCCAATCCTGGTCCGACCAGAACATGGTCCATCTGTCGTCGCTGATCACCGACAGCTATGATGTTTATGCAAATTTCGACATCAAGACGCTGTCGGACATGGCAAACCGGCGCATCAACGCACCTGGCACGTCCGCAAACTGGTTGCAGCAGACGGGCGCTACGCCCGTGGATGGCGCCTTGACCACCTATTACACCGACATCCAGACCGGCGTGTCGGAAGGCGCGTTATCGTTTGCAAGCGGCATCTTGCCCACCCGCCTGTATGAAGTTGCGCCGCACCTGACGCGCGTCGGCATCGGTGCGATGTATTTCGGCGGTATTGCGGCCAACAAAGACTTCTTTGACGGCCTGCCGGAAGAGGTTCAAACCGCGGTCCTCGCGGCCGGAAAAGCGACGTCGCTGGCGCATGGCGCCTACGTCACCGAGCAGGCTAATACGGCCATCGAGAAGATGGAGGCTGAAGGTCTTCAGATTTCCGAATTGTCGGAAGACGAGAAGAAGAAGTGGGTGGAAAGCCTGCCAAATATCGTCGGTCCATGGCTTGAGTCGAATGGCGAAGGGGCCAGGACCGTGCTGAAAGCCTATTTTGCTGAACTGCGCGCCCGCGGCGTGACGCCGCTGCGCGACTGGGACACAGGTCTCTGATGTTTTAGACTGCACCGGCGAAGTTTGCCGGTGCAGTGTCCATCCAACCATTTGGAAGCACGCCGTGAGCGAACTGATACCCGAGATCGAAGAAGGCACTGGCCCTGCAGCCGACGGCGGCCTGTTCGGCTTGGCC
>JBKBXP010000312.1:0-3744 GCA_046314035.1 Pseudorhizobium sp.
GACGCTCATGGCGTAATCGAGATAGGACCGCTGCATCTCTTCCACGATGGAAATGGGCTCGATGCCTGGGGGCAGCTTTCCGCCGCCGGGTGTGCTTTGCTCAGTCAAATCGGATCACGATCTTTGTTCGGAATCAGTTGCATTTCTATAGCGGAAAGCGGCTCCGGACGCCAATTTTCGCAGCGGTTTTGAACAGCTTTCGGCCCGTGTGCGGCCCGTCGGTACGGTGCACATTGCGGAAAATCGATGAGTGCGCTCACTCTTCCCTTGACCGCTCCGCTGTCCTAACAATCTTGGCTGGTATCCGCAAGGATCGTAAGCACCACCCGGGGGCGACATGGCAACTGCAGACATCCTGATCAACGCCTTCACGACGCTGCTGGTGACGCTCGACCCGCCGGGCCTGGCGCCGGTGTTCCTCGGACTGACTGTCGGCATGACGCGGCCGCAGCGCCGACAGGTAGCCGTTCGGGGCTCGCTGATCGCCTTCGCCATCCTATCAGTCTTCGCCCTCTTCGGGGCGAGCCTCCTCGGGGCGCTGGGCATCTCGATGGGAGCGTTCAGGATTGCCGGCGGCCTGCTGCTCTTCTGGATCTCGTTCGAGATGGTCTTCGAGCGGCGCCAGGAGCGCAAGGAGAAGACGTCGCAGGCGGCCGTCACCATCGACCATATCCACAATATCGCGGTCTTCCCGCTGGCGCTGCCACTGATTGCCGGTCCCGGCGCCATATCGGCGACCGTTCTGCTGGCAGGAACCCTCCCCGGCGCCTGGGATCGCTTTCTGCTGATCTGCGTGCTGGCACTCAGCATGGTGCTCGTTCTCGCCGCGCTTCTGATCGCCGAGCGTCTGGACCGTTTTCTCGGGGTCACCGGGCGGGCCATATTGACCCGCCTGCTCGGCGTCATTCTCGCCGCGCTGTCCGTGCAGTTCGTGGTGGACGGAATACGGTCGGCCTTCATCCTGTAGCGGCAGGTTGCTGTATCGAGCTTTGCCTGCCGCTATGATCTAAATCTAGCTCCCTACCCTGTCCTAGAACGGGATGTCGTCGTCGAGATCGCGGGAGAAGCCGCCGCCGGACTGGCCGCCACCGGATGCGCCACCACGGGCGCCACCGGACGCGGGACGATCGTAATCATCGCCGCCGCCACCGAAGTCGTTACCGCCGCCGCCACCGCCGGCAACCCGACCGCCACCACCGCCGTAGTTGCCCTGGCCGCCGCCTTCGCCGCCGCGGCCATCCAGCATAGTCAGCGTCGAGTTGAAGCCCTGCAGCACGATTTCTGTCGAATAGCGGTCATTGCCCGTCTGGTCCTGCCACTTGCGGGTCTGCAGCGCGCCTTCGATGTAGAGCTTGGCGCCCTTCTTGACGTATTGCTCGACCACCTTGCAGAGGCCTTCGTTGAAGACCACCACGGTGTGCCATTCGGTCTTTTCCTTGCGCTCGCCGCTGTTCTTGTCGCGCCAGCTTTCCGAGGTCGCAATGCGCAAATTGGCGATCGGGCGACCGTCCTGCGTGCGCCGAATTTCGGGGTCAGCGCCCACGTTGCCGACCAATATTACCTTGTTGACGCTTCCCGCCATGATCAATCACCTCGTCCGCCGCCTGTGACACGGCCTTCAATATCTGTATGGTGCAAGCTTAGCCCATCTGATGCCTGTGGTGGGCGCCGCGGGCGCGTAATCCACAGTCATTTTGTTCTTTATTTGTTCTATAAATTCCTTATGGTCAAGTCAAGTGACTCGAAATCGGTGGCGTCGAGACCCAGTTTCTTCCTCGACAGCGCCACTTCCCTCACTACATATGGGCATTGATCCTCCCACCGGACACACTTATGAGCGAACTTAAGACGATCTCCATCCGTGGTGCGCGTGAGCACAACTTGAAGGGCATCGATCTCGACTTGCCGCGCAATTCGTTGATCGTCATGACCGGGCTTTCTGGCTCCGGCAAGTCCTCCCTGGCCTTCGACACCATCTATGCGGAAGGCCAGCGCCGCTATGTCGAGAGCCTCTCGGCCTACGCGCGGCAGTTCCTGGAAATGATGCAGAAGCCGGACGTCGACCAGATCGACGGCCTTTCGCCGGCAATCTCGATCGAGCAGAAGACCACGTCGCGCAATCCCCGCTCGACCGTCGGCACGGTCACGGAAATCTACGACTACATGCGCCTCCTGTTTGCGCGCGTCGGCGTTCCCTATTCGCCGGCCACCGGCCTGCCGATCGAGAGCCAGACGGTGAGCCAGATGGTCGACCGCATCCTGGCCTTCGAGGAAGGCACGCGCCTTTACATCCTGGCGCCGATGATCCGTGGCCGTAAGGGCGAGTACAAGAAGGAACTCGCCGAGCTGATGAAGAAGGGCTTCCAGCGCGTCAAGGTGGACGGGCAGTTCTACGAAATCGCCGACGTGCCGGCGCTCGACAAGAAGTACAAGCACGACATCGACGTCGTGGTCGACCGCCTTGTCGTGCGGTCCGACATTGGGGCGCGTCTGGCGGACAGTCTCGAGACATCTCTGAAGCTTGCGGACGGGCTGGCGATCGCGGAGTTCGCCGACAAGCCGCTGCCGCCAGAGGAGACGGCCGCGGGCGGCTCCGCGAACAAGTCGCTGAACGAGACCCACGAGCGGACGCTGTTTTCGGAAAAATTCGCCTGCCCCGTCTCCGGCTTCACCATTTCGGAAATCGAGCCTCGGCTCTTTTCCTTCAATAACCCCTTCGGCGCTTGCCCCACTTGCGATGGCTTGGGCTTCCAGCAGAAGATCGACACGGCGCTGATCGTGCCGGAGCCGGAGCGGACGTTGCGCGACGGCGCGATCGCACCTTGGGCGAAGTCGACCTCGCCCTATTATAACCAGACGCTCGAAGGGCTCGGCAAGGTCTATGGATTCAAGCTCTCCAGCCGCTGGTCGGAACTGTCAGCCTCGGCGCAGGATGCCATTCTCAAGGGTACCGAGGAGAAGCTCGAGTTCCACTACATAGACGGTGCCCGCTCCTACAAGACGACGAAGACCTTCGAAGGCATCGTGCCCAACCTGGAGCGCCGCTGGAAGGAGACCGACAGTGCCTGGGCGCGCGAGGAGATCGAGCGCTACATGTCGGCGGCCCCCTGCCCGGCCTGCAACGGCTTCCGCCTGAAGCCCGAGGCGCTCGCGGTCAAGATCAACAAGCTGCACATCGGCCAGGTCACAAACATGTCGATCAAGCTGGCGCGCGACTGGTTCGAGGACCTGCCCGCCAGCCTGAACACCAAGCAGAACGAGATTGCGGTCCGTATCCTCAAGGAGATCCGCGAGCGTCTGCGCTTCCTGAACGACGTCGGTCTCGAATATCTCAGCCTGTCGCGCAATTCCGGCACGCTGTCGGGTGGCGAAAGCCAGCGCATTCGCCTCGCCTCTCAGATTGGCTCCGGGCTGACCGGCGTGCTCTATGTATTGGACGAGCCTTCGATCGGCCTGCACCAGCGCGACAATGCCAGGCTGCTCGAGACGCTGAAGCACCTGCGCGACATCGGCAACACCGTCATCGTCGTGGAGCACGACGAGGATGCCATCATGACGGCCGACTACGTGGTGGACATCGGCCCGGCGGCCGGCATTCACGGTGGTGAGGTGGTTGCCGAGGGAACGCCGGCAGACATCATGGCCAACCCCAATTCGCTGACCGGCAAGTATCTGTCCGGCGAGCTCGGCGTTGCAATCCCCTCCACACGGCGCAAGCCGAAGAAGGGCAAGGAGATCAAGGTC
>JBKBXP010000313.1:0-3749 GCA_046314035.1 Pseudorhizobium sp.
GGCCTTCCTTGACCATCAGGTCGGTGATGCAGGCAACGCCGGAATACAGAACCTGGTCGGCCATCGCGAAGGCGTCGGCGAAGGTCGTGCGGTCGTTGGCGATGCGGAAGAGGTTCTGGTTCGGGATGACGATCAGCGTGTCGACCGACTTCTGCAGTTCCTCGATGCCCTGCTCGGCAAGCCGCATACGGCGCGCACCTTCGAAGTGGAACGGCTTGGTGACGACACCAACGGTCAGGATACCCTTGTTGCGGGCAGCCTGGGCGACGACCGGAGCAGCACCGGTACCGGTACCACCGCCCATGCCGGCGGTGACGAAGCACATGTGGGTACCATTGAGATGGTCGATGATCTCGTCGATGCATTCTTCAGCGGCAGCGCGACCGACTTCCGGCTGCGATCCTGCGCCGAGACCCTCGGTGACATTGACGCCGAGCTGGATGATGCGCTCGGCCTTGGTCATGGTCAGCGCCTGGGCATCCGTGTTGGCAACGACGAAATCGACGCCCTGCAGACCAGCGGTGATCATGTTGTTGACGGCATTGCCGCCACCGCCACCGACACCGAAGACGGTGATGCGGGGCTTCAGCTCAGTAATATCTGGCTTCTGCAGCTTGATGGTCATGGTACCCGTTCCTTCTTTTTCCGGCCGCATCGCCAAGCCGGCCATGTCATTTCAACAGATTTCCCTTGGCCGAACCTTGTGTCCGGCCGGGTAAACTCAAAAACTCTCTTTCAGCCATTGGCCCATGCGGGCGAAGCGGCTGTTTCCGTTGCCGAAGGGCGAGAACAACCCGCCCTGCCCGGCATGTGTTTCCTGATCCGCCATCTGCGGATAGATCGTCAGCCCGACGGCCGTCGAAAAGGCCGGTCCCTTGGCTGCCGCCGGCAGACCCGAGACACCCATCGGACGACCGATACGCACGTTCCGGGCCAGAATGCGGCGGGCCGCTTCCGGCATACCCGTGAGCTGGCAGGCACCACCGGTCAGAACCACGCGCTTGCCAACCACCGGCGAGAAGCCCGACTTCTGAATCCGGTCGCGCAGCATCTCGAGGGTTTCCTCGATCCGCGCGCTGATGATCCGGGTCACAAGCGCCTTCGATACCTGGGTCGGCTGATCACGATCGTCTTCGCCGATCGGCGGAACGGACACGACCTCACGATCGTCGGCGCCGTTGGCGACAGCCGAACCGTGAACGACCTTCAGACGTTCTGCATCCTCGATACGGGTCGAAAGCCCGCGCGCCAGGTCGGTCGTCACATGGTGACCGCCGATCCCGATGGCGTCCGTATGGATCAGCTTGCCTTCGGCGAAGACAGAGATGGTGGTCATGCCACCGCCCATGTCGATCGCCGCGCAACCGAGCTCCACCTCGTCGTCGACCAGGGCTGCAAGGCCGCTGGCATAAGGCGTGGCAACCACGCCCTCGACGGTCAGATGAGCCCTGTTGATGCAGAGCTCCAGATTGCGAAGCGCTGCACGTTCGGCCGTGACCACATGCATGTCGACGCCGAGAACGTCGCCATACATTCCAAGTGGATCACGGATTCCCCGCTCTCCGTCAAGAGAAAAGCCTGTCGGCAGCGAATGCAGGACGGCACGGTCATTGCCCTGGGACTGCTGACCGGCAGCGATCAGCACCTTGCGCAGATCGCCGGATTCGACTTCCTGCCCACCGAGATCGATGGACGCGGTGTAGACGTCGGAACCGATGCGACCGGCAGAAACGTTGACAATCAGGCTCTCAACAGTGAGGCCTGCCATGCGCTCGGCAGCATCGACGGCCAAGCGCACGACATTTTCAACGGCGTCCAGATCGGCAATCACGCCGGACTTTATGCCGTGCGAGCGCTGATGGCCGAGACCGATGACCTCGACATTGTGCGTACGACCCGGCAGGACAGCAGACTCGCGGCGCGGCGTGAGGCGCGCGATGATGCAGACCACCTTGGTCGAGCCGATATCGAGCACCGACACGACATGCGCCCGCTTCGACGAAAGCGGCTTGGTGCGCGGAAAACCGAAGGAAGAGCCACCGAAGATGCTCATATCTTCCGCTCCATTTTCTTGAGGGCCTTGCGACGCTCTTCGAGTGCAGCCGTACGGCGCTCCTGCGCACCTTCGGTCAGGCGAATCGCAACCCGATCCGGCAGGCGCAGGTCGACGACGGCAACATCACGCGACAGGACCTGCTGCTCTCCGTCGAAACGGTTGAGCAGAGCGAGAGCACCCGGCACATTTTCTTCCGGAAGACGAACGACAATGCCGTTCTCCATGTGAACGTCCCAGCGACGGCCGCCGACACGCACGAAAGCCTTCACCCGCGAGGCAATTGCCGGCCACTTGGAGAATTCTTCATCGATGGCTGCAGCAGCAGTTTCGGCATCGCGACCGACGAAGAGCGGAAGCGATGCAAACTTGTTGTCACGCAGCGGCGCGATCACCGAACCGGAGCGCTCGATAAGAGAAAGATCAGTGCCGTGCTGCCAGATGCCATAGGCTTGACGCTCCCGCAGAACAACCTCGACCGTTGACGGATAAACCTTGCGCACCTCGGCCGATTCGACCCAGGGAAGCTCGGAGAGCGCTTGCCGTGCAGTCGCGATATCGAGACCGAGGAGGCTGGTCGAGCCATCAAGCCCGAGCAACTGCAGAATATCGATCTCCGACGTATGCTGGTTGCCGGAGACGCGAACATCTTCGACAGCAAACCCGGCCGATGCCGTTATCGTCTGCACCACAACGGGACCATGACCGCCGACAACGACGCCATGCAGACTGACCAAACCATAGAAAGCCGCAAGGCTAACTTTGCCGAGATGGCGCGGGAGCGCGATACGGCCCGAGCACAAGGCAAGGACAAAGCGCACCAGGCGGCGTAGCGGACGCGGCAGCACCTTCGTCTCACCCGAAGCAATCGGCGCAGCCCGATACACGCCGGACCCACCCACCAATTTGTTGCCGCTCAACGAGAACAAGAAGCGTCCTCCACCATCCAACGTACGAATTCACAAAAGCTGTAGCCCGCGAGGGCAGCCATTTCAGGCAGCAACGAAGTGGGGGTCATGCCCGGCTGGTTGTTAAGCTCCAGCCAAATCAGATCACCATCCTCGGAGAAGCGATCGTCGTAGCGGAAGTCGGACCGACTCACTCCGCGACACCCGAGCGCCTGATGTGCCTTCAGCGCTAATGATTGTATTTTTTGGTAAATTTTCGGTGAAATTTGCGCAGGAAGCACGTGCTCCGAACCACCCGCCGCATATTTGGAGTCGTAATCGTAGAAGCTGTTGCCGAGCGGCACGATCTCGGTGACGCCGAGCACCTTGCCATCCATCACGCCGCAGGTCAGTTCGCGACCCGCCACATAACGCTCGACCATCACGAGATCGCCATAACGCCATTCGCTTGACGTCAGGATCTGCGGCGGGTGCGCCATGTCTTCGCGGACGATGACGACACCAAAGCTCGACCCCTCACGAACAGGCTTGACGACATAGGGCGGCGCCATTGGATGCGTATTGCCGACGTCGAAGCGGTTGACAACCATGGCTTCGGCGACAGGAATACCGGCCTGGGCGGCCACGATCTTCGCCTGCTTCTTGTCCATGGCAAGCGCCGACGCAAGCACGCCGGAATGGGTGTAGGGGATTTCGAGATATTCAAGCACACCCTGAATGGTGCCATCTTCGCCATAGGGACCATGCAGCGCATTGAAGGCGACATCCGGCTTCAGATCTTCGAGAAC
>JBKBXP010000314.1:0-3728 GCA_046314035.1 Pseudorhizobium sp.
CCTACAACGTGAACTACGCCAACAGCGCGAAGGACAAGCTGCGCGGCAAACACCGCCCCATCCTCAACGATGCGCTGGGCGAAGGCTTCTACGATTTCCTCTTTGATGCGCTGGCGCTGATCATGGCGCACACCCGAGGCGCGATCTACGTCGCCATGTCCTCCAGCGAACTGGACACGCTGCAAGCGGCCTTCCGCGCCGCCGGCGGGCACTGGTCGACCTTCATCATCTGGGCCAAGAACACCTTCACGCTGGGCCGCTCGGACTACCAGCGCCAGTACGAGCCGATCCTCTACGGCTGGCCCGAGGGTGGCGAGCGTCACTGGTGCGGCGACCGCGACCAGGGCGACGTGTGGCACTTCAACAAGCCGCAGAAGAACGACCTGCACCCGACCATGAAGCCGGTCGAACTTGTCGAGCGCGCGATCCGAAATTCGAGTCGTCCCGGCGACGTGGTGCTGGACCCCTTCGGCGGCTCTGGCACGACGCTGATCGCCGCCGAGAAGTCCGGGCGCGTGGCGCGGCTGATCGAGCTCGATCCGAAGTACGTGGACGTGATCGTCCGGCGTTGGCAGGACTGGACGGGACAGCAGGCCACCCGCGAGGTGGATGGCGTGGCCTTCGATCAGGCGGCGAGTTCTTCTTCAACGATTTCGCAGTGAATCACGAAGCCCACGAGGTAAGGCAGCCCGCGCGGGATGCCGTATCGCTTGCTAGTCTGGCGGCCGATCGTCCAGCCCATCCAGCGCCCGGTGGCGGCCGCGATCGCGTCGGACAGGGCCTTGCCCTCGCGCAGACCGTTCAAGACGTCGTCGGCAAAGTGGCGGCCGTGGACGCTGTCGAGGAAGATCCGCACCGACTCCAGCGGCTCTCCGGTGGCGTCCGAGATCGCAGTCATCGCGATCGGCCAGGCGGTCTGGGCGTGCTCGCCCATCGTGCCCCAGAACCCCCTGGCCTTTATGCGGAGCACCGCATAAAAGCCTTTATGTGGAGCAAATTGTTATGCGGAGTCCACGGCCGTGGGACTGCCGATGGTCTTTGCCAAGGGTGATTTGGCGCTGATTTCCAGCGTCTGGTGCTCCGCATAATTTACGGTCTCTCCTTGATGCCATGGTGGCATCGTAGAGGAGAACCGAAATGACAAAGACCAAACACAGCGTACCGGCGGCGTGTTCAGACCCCGGCCCACTGAACACGTTGTTACAGCAATTCGAGAAGCACCTGAAAACCCTGGGTTACTCGCCCCACCAGACCTTAAGAGTGAATCTGTCCGCCGTCAGTCACTTTGTGTGCTGGCTGAATAAGGCAGGCATCGACCTCAGCGAAGTGACCGAGACTGTCATTGAACAGTTTGCTTGCCATCAGTGCCAGAGTACGGCGAGGTGGTGGCATGGATGGCCTGAACCAAGATATCTGGCACGCATTCGTCGATTCCTTCGTTTCGTGGCCGTTGGCAGAATCGTCCGCTCAGGCGCAGCACTCTCGCCGCCAGAGGTCGACGCCCGAGTTGCCGAATTCCAGAACTGGCTTCGACACCACCGTGGAGTCTCCGAACGTACCATCAATTCCCATGGCCTTCTGGTTATGCGAATGATGCCAACACTCGGCACCGAGCCTGCTGACTACAACGCACAGTGCATTCGCCAGGTCATACTGGATGAGGCTCAGAAATGCTCCCGTGCCTATCTTACGAAGATGAGAACAGCGCTGCGAGGCTATCTCAGATTTCTGATTGCACGAGGCGAATGCAAACCATGGCTGGATCAAGCCGTACCCGTCTTCGCGCACTGGCAGTTGTCCTCTCTGCCACGCTACTTGTCCGACTCGGACATTGAGCGAGTCATTGCAGCGTGTGAAACGGGAACACCGCACGGAATTCGTGACAAGGCCATTATTCTGCTCCTTGCCCGACTTGGGCTCCGTGGCGGCGACATCCTTACCATGCGCCTCTGCGACATCGAGTGGGCACAGGGATCGTTGCGGGTCAGAGGCAAGGGGCGTAGAGAAGTGCGGCTACCACTGCCTCAAGATGCCGGCGATGTACTGCTGACGTACATCGATCAGGTCAGACCGTTCGCTGACTCCGATCGGATGTTCTTGCGACTGCAGGCTCCCTATCGGCCATTCGCGAAATCTTGTGCTGTCTCGCAGATTGTTCAGCGTGCCCTTGAGCGAGCAGGCATCGCAGATGCCCCTTCGCGAGGCGCAAATTTGTTACGCCATTCTGCAGCTACCAGTTTGCTGCGCGCTGGGGCCAGTCTCGATGCTGTTGGAGCAGTGTTGCGGCATCAATCACCCGACACCACCGCGCACTATGCCAAGGTCGATGTCCAGATGCTGCGTGAGATCGCCCAACCATGGCCGGGAGGTGCATCATGTTGAGATCCGACATGGAGCGCTATATCCAGCTACGGCGGAGCGCTGGTTTCAAGATGGCAAACGAATCGCTGATGCTGAGCGGCTTTGTTGCTATTGCCGAAAAGCATGGTGATCAACACATTCGTATCGACCGAGTGCTGACGTGGGCGGGGCAAGCACCGTCATCAGCACAGCGGTACCGGCGTCTCAACGTCATCCGGCACTTTGCGCAAGCACTTCAGGCTGAAGATGATCGGCACCAGGTGCCACCACGTACTGCGTTTGGCAACTCCAGGAATCGACGACCGCCGCCCTATATCTTCAGCCAAGAGGAGATTGCCAAACTCATTGAAGCTGCCGGTCAGTTGAAACCGACTGGCTCTGTCCGGCCGATGATGTTTGCGACGCTATTTGGACTTCTGGCTGCGACAGGCTTGCGCATCTCGGAAGCCTTGAGGTTACGGTTGCAGGACATTACCGTCGATGGCTTGATGATCCTGGAAACGAAATTCAACAAGAGTCGGTTGGTTCCGCTGCACGACACCGTCCGCGCTGCATTGGAGCGGTATCTCGTGGTGCGCACACGCACTGCGACGAGCACCGATGCTTTGTTTGTCGGCACCAATGGGAAAGCGCCTGGCTACAGGGGTGTGAAGGATGTGTTCGTTCGTCTGGTCACTGTTATGGGGCTGCAACAGGCCCGAAATGGCGGTCTTCCCCACATCCACGATCTTCGGCACACACTGGCCGTTCGTAGCCTGGAACAATTCCGTGGTGACCGGAATGCCATTTCTCGCCATATGACGGCATTGAGCACCTACCTTGGGCACACCAAAGTAACGGACACCTACTGGTACCTTGAGGCAACGCCGGTCTTGCTTGGGCAAATTGCTGAAGCAGCAGAAACGCTGCATAGGGAGCAAGACCTATGAACGATCTCGCCACCCATCTCAGCGGTTTCCTCCGGGAGCATCTTCCTGCGGAACGCAATGCCAGCCAGCACACCTGTGAAGCGTACGCCTATAGCTTCCAGCTGCTGGTGGAATTTGCAGCCGGCAGGCTGAAATGCAAACCGTCGCAACTGACCCTTGATCAAATCGATGCTTCAATGATCATGACGTTTCTTGAGCACATAGAGGCCAAGCGAGGCAACTGCGCACGCACCAGAAACGCGCGTTTGGCCGCCATCAAATCGTTCTTCCGTTACCTCGAATACCGGCTTCCTGCCTATCTCGACCAGTCGCGGCAGATTCACGCTATCCCGATGAAGAAGACCGATCAAATGCTGATCGACTATCTGACAAGAGAGGAGCTGAAGGCTTTGCTCGACTCACCCGACCCGCATTCGCAATCTGGCATCCGAGACCGGG
>JBKBXP010000315.1:0-3718 GCA_046314035.1 Pseudorhizobium sp.
CCGACGTCGTCGGGCTCTTGATAGCGACGGCGGGTCGATTTGTCGGCCGCAAGCTGAAGTCCGCCAATCAGGCCGACACTCTCCGCCTCGCCCACCACCTCATGGTCCTCCAGGCTTTTCCAGGCCTGCGCAAAATAGGGACCGATGTCGTCGCGCACCCGCTCGACCAGCCCCTCGTCCTCGATGATGCGCAGATTTTCCAGCGCCGCGGCGGCGCAGACCGGATGACCGGAATAGGTGAAGCCGTGGTAGAAACCGCCGAGCTCCTCCACCATCACCTCCGCCACCCGATCGCTGACCAGCACGCCGCCGATCGGCAGGTAGCCGGACGAAAGCCCCTTGGCGATCGGCGCCAGGTCCGGCTCGACGCCGTAGTGCTGGTGGCCGAACCAGGACCCCAGACGGCCGAAGCCGCAGATCACCTCGTCGCAGACGAGCAGGATGTTGCGGTCGCGGCAGATGCGGGCAATCTCGGGCCAATAGGTGTCGGGCGGGATGATGACGCCGCCGGCGCCCTGGATGGGTTCGGCGACGAAGGCGGCAACATTGTCCTCGCCCAGCTCATCGATCTTCGCCTCCAGCTCGCGTGCCACCTTCAGGCCGAAGTCGGCCGGCGACAGGTCGCCGCCTTCGGCGTACCAGTAGGGCTGGTTGATGTGGGAGATGCCTTCGATCGGCAGGTTGCCCTGTTCGTGCATCAGCTTCATGCCGCCGAGCGAGGCGCCCGCGACCGTCGAGCCGTGATAGGCGTTCTTGCGGGCAATCACCTGCGTCTTGGTCGGCTTGCCGAGCGCCTTCCAGTAGACGCGCGCCATGCGGAACCAGGTGTCGTTCGCCTCCGAGCCGGAATTGGTGAAGAAGACGTGGTTGAGCTTGTCGCCCGCGTGCGAGGCGATCTTCTGCGCCAGCAGCGTCGCCGGCGCGGTCGTTGTGCCGAAGAAGGTGTTGTAATAGGGCAGTTCCTGCATCTGCCGGTAGGCAGCGTCAGCAATCTCCTTGCGGCCGTAGCCGACGTTGACGCACCAGAGGCCGGCGAAGGCATCGAGGTATCTTCGACCGTGGTTGTCGAAGATATGGACGCCCTCGCCCCTCTGGATGATGCGCGTGCCGGCGGCATTCAGCTTCTTCATGTCGGAGAACGGATGCAGGTGGTGGGCCGCGTCGATGGCTCCGAGGTTGGAAAGGGGCATATCGGTCATGGAGCGGTCTCCGCCTTGCGATTGTGTGCGCAATTCTTATCGGCTACGAACGAGGCTCCGCAACCTCCTTAAAAGACATTCCCCATGGCCGATGAGACTGCACCGCCCCGCATCGAGATCCTGCTCGTCGGCATGAACGGAGACCTGCGCGGCAAGCAGATCCCGCTGGAGGCGGAGAAGAAGGTCTGGGACGGCCAGGTGCGGCTACCCTCTTCGACGCAGTCGCTCGACATCTGGGGTGACGACAACGACGATATCACCGGCCTTTCGCTTTCGATCGGCGATCCGGACGGGCTCTGCATCCCGGACCGGCGCAGCCTTGCGCCGATGCCCTGGGCGCCGGAAGGCTCGCAGCAGGTGCTGGCGACCATGCACGAGCTCGACGGAAGCCCGAGCTTCATGGATCCGCGGGCGATCCTTGCGGCAATGCTGTCGCGCTACGAAGAGCGCGGCCTGACGCCGGTTGTCGCAACCGAACTCGAATTCTATGTGGTGGAAGACGACTGGCGCGAGACGGGCGTGCCGCGTCCGCCGCAGCGGCTGACCTACCGCGGCGAGCCGAACGGTTTTCAGCTCTACGACATGACCGCCGTCGATGCGCTCGACGACTATCTCCAGACGGTACGGGCCTGGGCGAAGGCGCAAGGCCTTCCCGCCGACGCCACGACCGCGGAATTCGGGCCCGGCCAGTTCGAGATCAACCTTCTGCACCGCCCCGATGCCTTGGCCGCCGCGGACGACTGCGTCTACCTGAAACGCATCGCAGAGCAGGCCGCCCGCCGGCATGGCCTCAAATCCACCTGCATGGCCAAGCCCTATAGCGACCACGCCGGCTCCGGGCTGCACGTGCATGCGAGCATCATCGACCGCAAGGGCGACAACGTGCTGGACGCAAAGGGCGGCGATCCGGCGGCCCTGCGATCCGTCTGCGCCGGGATGCTCGACACGATGCGCGATGCGCAGCTGATCTTTGCGCCGTTTGCCAATTCCTACCGCCGGTTCCAGCCGGGATCCTTCGCGCCGGTCGACATCGACTGGGGCTTTGGCCACCGCGGCACGGCGATCCGCATACCCGATCAAAATGGACCGGCCGCGCGCATCGAGCATCGCGTCGCCGGCGCCGACGCCAATCCCTACCTGCTGCTGACGGCGATCCTGGGCGGCATGCTGCTCGGGCTCGACAAGAACCTCGATCCGGGTCCGGCAACGCAACCCGGCGAAGCGCCGCCCGGCAACCGGCGGCTGACGCACGACTTCCTGACGGCCGTAGAGGAATTTTCCGCCTCACCCTTCATAGGCGACGTCTTCGGCGCGCGGTACCAGCGGCTTTACGGCGACACGAAGCGGAAGGAGGCGATCGCCCATCTGCGCACCGTCTCCGACTTCGACTACCGGACCTATCTGCCGCGCATCTGAAACGCCTCAGATGCCGGCACCGGCCTCCTGCGCTGGCTCTTCGACGGGCTTGCGCTCGACGAAGACCTTCAGCTCGCCGGCATGGATGCGAAGCTTCACGGTTCGATCCATCGGCATAAGCTCGCCGTCGATGACACAGCGCACGTCCTTGCGGGCGCGCGGAAAACGCAGCTCCAGCTCCGTGGCGGTCATCGCCGTCACCGCCTGGTTTTCCTTCATCCGGCCGCGCAGGATGTCGAGCGTCAGTCGGGCAACACCGCCCGGCGTCAACGGGTCGGCAATGTAGAAGCCGAGGCGTCCACCCGTCAGATCCTCGGCAAACAGCAGCGGATCGGGCCCAAATTCATTGTTGGAGACGGAGATGGCAGAGACCTTGCGCAGCCCCTTCCTGCCCTCAGCCTCGAAGTCGACTTCGAAGACCGGCGGGTTGAACATGACGCCGAGAACGGCGCGGGCGCTGGCGCGCATCTTGCCGAGGCGGGAGGCAAACGACATGGAATCGCGCAAGCGCACCATGCGGGCGTGAAGACCGGCCGAAAACTGATGGACAAAGCTTTTGCCATTGGCACTGGCAATGTCCACCGCCAGCACATGACCTTCGGCCAGAACGTCGAGAACCTCCCAGATATCGAGCGGCAGATGCAGGGAGCGGGCAAAGAGGTTCATGGTGCCGGCCGGAACGACGCCGAGCGGCAGGCCGCTGCGCCAGGCGATGTCGGCGGCCGCCGAAATGGTGCCGTCGCCACCGCCGGCAATCAGGCCCTCGATTCCGGGCGCGCCAGCCACCCGCTCCATCGTCTCGACGACATCCTTGCCGGAGACGAGGTGGCATTCGATCTGGTGGCCGGCATCCCGGAAAACCTTTTCCGCGTGGTCGCGGTAGGCGTCCATGTCGGTGGTCCTGAAGGTCCCGCCATCGCGGTTGAAGACGGCAACAAGGTTCATCTGGTGCTCTCGATCAGCCTGGGGTTCAGCCGCGTAACAACGGCCCTTGGCGTAAATGGTTGCTTTTCTGCGCCTGTGCATCAGAGGGTAGCGCGGGTGACCGAATTCAAGGCATGGTCGAGGAACCGCGCTCGAGACAGCCGCCCTCTCAGGCAGCG
>JBKBXP010000316.1:0-3715 GCA_046314035.1 Pseudorhizobium sp.
CGGCCAAAATCTTCGTTGCGTGGCGGAGAAACTGGTGGCCGTTATAGGTGATCGTCAGGCCGCGTGGGTGACGCTCGAATAGTTCGACGCCGAGATCGCCTTCAAGTTCCTTGATCGCCTCGGTGACGGATGACTGGGAGATCAACAGGTTTTGGGCGGCGCGCGTCACCGACCCCTGTTCGGCAACGGCGACGAAATACTGCAACTGACGGAGGGTGAAGGCCATGAGCTTATGAAGCACGGCGCCCGTCTGGAGGCAAGCTGATCGAAAGGTGCCTGGCGAAGAGTTGTCAGGTTACACGGCAGCTTTGCAAAACGGCACTAGGCAACACGCGGCCAAGGTGTAGGATCGCATGGCCCGCGCCGTTGGTTCGCCCACGGATCCTTCCTCGTGCAGAGCATTTTCGTCCCATGAAATCGACGCCGCTCGGCTATCTCTTCACCTTTCTCGCCTTCTCCGTCTTTGCCATTCAGGACGGCCTCTCCAAGCACCTCGGCGAGACCCACTCGCCGGTGCAGGTGGCCATGGTGCGCTACTGGGCCTTTGTCGCCTTCGCGCTGTTCCTGGCGATGCGCTCTTCCGGTGGCCTGAGCGTCGCGGTCAACACGAAGCGGCCGTTTCTGCAGGTCCTCAGGGGCCTCATTCTCTTCTTGCAGATCCTGATCTCGATCGTCGCCTTTACCCAGGTGGGGCTGGCGCAGAGCCAGGCGATCTTCGCGGCCGGGCCGATTTTCGTGGCACTCCTCTCCATGCCCATCCTCGGCGAAAAGGTCGGCTGGCGGCGCTGGACCGCGATCCTTTTCGGCCTTGTCGGCGTCGTCATCATGCTTGCGCCCAGCGGTGACGGCTTCAATAGCTATATCTGGCTGCCGTTGATCTGTGCGGTGCTGGGTGCGGTCTACGGGATTGCCACCCGTCTCGTGAGCCGCGATGACCAGCCGTCTACGAGCTTCTTCTATCTGGCGATCGTCGGGTTCATCGGCTCGAACCTGCTCGGTCCTTTCTTCTGGACGCCGTTCACGCCAGTGGGATGGGGGCTGATGTTAGCGCTGTGTTGCACCGGCATCATCGGGCATCTTTCGCTGATCAAGGCCTATGAAAACCTCGATGCCGTGATCGTCCAGCCGATCTCCTACTGGCAGCTGGTGCTCGGGGCGATGATTGCGGTCACCGTGTTTGGCGAAGTCTTGCGCTGGAACACGGTGGTGGGTGCGGTCATCGTCGTCGGTGCGGGTCTCTTCACGGTCTGGCGGGAATGGGTTGTGTCGCGCCGTGCCAAGCGCGCCGAGGAAGAGGCGCGGGTGTAAGGCGCTGCGGAGGTCTTATTCCTCCTCAGCAATCTCTTTCAGTTCTTCCAGTCCCACCGGGGCAACTGGGCGGAAGTCCAGGCCATAGACACGGCTTGCGCAATCGCGTTTCACCCGTTCGATCTGCGCCTTTTCCCCACGAATGCGGGCGCGCAGGAGCGGATCGCGGGTGCCTGTGATTGCCATCGACTTGTTGACCACCCAGCCATAAGGCGCGATGCCGGCGCGGCGCAGGTCGTCCTGCAGGGCTGATGCTTCCGAGACCGGTGTCGTCTCGGGCAGCGTGACCAGCAGGACGCGCGTATATGCAGGGTCCTGCAGGCGCATCAGCGGGGTCACCATGCGCCCGGGAGCATTGTCGTCCATATGGCGTGTCATCTGGCGGTGGTAGGCGCCTGTCGCATCGAGCAGCAGTAGCGTGTGGCCTGTCGGGGCCGTGTCGATGACGACGAAGCTCGAGCGCGCTTCGCCGACGACGCGGGAGAAGGCATGGAAGACGGCGACTTCCTCGGTGCAGGGCGAGGCGAGATCCTCGCGCAGCAGGGCTTGGCCGGCGTCATCGAGATCCCGGCCTTTGGTCGACATGATCTTGTCGATGTAGCGGGTCGTCTCGGCCTCGGGGTCGATGCGGTCAACGGTCAGGCCGGGCATGGCGGCGGCACCCACGACGAAGGACAGGTGTGCTGCCGGGTCTGTCGTGGTGAGATGGACCGTATGGCCGCGGGCGGCGAGCCCGACGGCGACGGCTGCGGCAACCGTGGTCTTGCCGACGCCACCCTTGCCCATGACCATGACGAGGCCATTGCCGCTTGCAGCGATTTCGTCGACCAGTCTCGAGAGGTGGGGGAGGTCTGGCTTTTCGAAGGTGTCGTCTGCGGTGTCGGAAGGAGGCGTGAGGGCCGTATCGGACAGCAGTCCGCGCAGAGCGGCAAGTCCCACCATGTCGAAGGGTTTGAGGGCAACCTCGTCGCGGGGCAGCGATGCCAGTGCGGGCGGCAGGTCGGTTAGCGCCTTTGTCTGTTCTGCCGCGAAGGCGCTCGCCACAGGGTCGTTCGGATCTGACGGCGTAAAGCGGCCGTTTACGGCGAGCATCTGGTTGGAGAGGCCGAGTTCGGAGAGTTCTCCGGCGGTTCGGGCGGCTTCGCGGATCGCACCGCGATCGGCGCGTGTCACCAGCACGATCGTGGTTCGGGCGGGATCGCCGAGGCATTCCAGTGCCGTGCGGAAGCGGTCTTCCTGCATCTTCAGTCCTGAATGCGGCCCAAGGCAGGAGGCGCCGCGTTCATTGGCCTCCAGGAAACCGGTCCAGGCCTTGGGCAGGCTGAGGAGCCGCAGCGTGTGGCCGGTCGGAGCCGTGTCGAAGATGATGTGGTCGAACGTCGGGTTGTCATCGGCAAGCAGGCCGACGAACTCGTCGAAGGCGGCGATCTCGGTGGTGCAGGCGCCGGAGAGCTGTTCGCGCACGGTGGCGCGATCCTGGTCCGTCGCATCAGGTTCCATCTGGTCGAGTACACGCCGGCGATAATCCTCGGCGGCACTCTCGGGATCGATGTTCATCGCAAACAGGCCCGGGACACCGGGGACCGGCGCCGGATCGCTGCCCAGGGTCACGCCGAGCATTTCGTCGAGATTGGAGGCGGGATCGGTGCTGACGAGCAGGATCTTCAGCCCCTGGTCCGCCAGCGCTATGGCCGCCGCACAGCTGAGCGAGGTCTTGCCGACACCGCCTTTGCCGGTGAAGAACAGGTGTCGCGTGGGCTTGTTCAGCAGTTTCAGCGTCGTCATGGGAATTCATCCTCGTGTTGATAGGAGGAGCCTAGCCCAGGATCGTCGCCACCGACTTGATCCATGCCAAGTGGGAGGGCGATCAGATGTCTTCGGCTGCGGCGATACGGTTGACGCTGCGGGCCTGCCAGAGCGTGCGGAAGAAGGCGAGGATGAAGATGCCGCTCATGATCAGGACGATCGTCGGGGCGGGTGCGCTGTCGATGAAGAAGCTCAGATAGATGCCCGCCAGCGAGGAAGAGACCGCGACGATCACGGCCGTCACCAGCATCGTTGCATAGCGCTTCGTGAGCAGGAAGGCGATGGCGCCGGGGGCAACGAGCATGGCGACCGACAGGATGATGCCAACAGCCTTCAAGGCGCCGACGACGACCAGCGAGAGCACGGCGAGCTGGCCGTAATGCAGCAGGCGGACCGAGAGGCCGATGGCGCGTGCGTGCTGCGGATCGAAGGCATGGGCCAGAAGATCCTTGCGCAAGACGACGAGGAACGCCGTGGCGAAGAGGGCGATCAGGCCGGTTTCTATGAGGTCGGAGGTCAGCAGGCCCAGCATGTCGCCGAAGAGGATGTGGTCGAGGTGCACGGAGCTCTGGACCTTGACATAGAGCACGAGGCCGAGGCC
>JBKBXP010000317.1:0-3711 GCA_046314035.1 Pseudorhizobium sp.
CGGCCCGATCAGCACCGAACCATTGTGGGACAGCACCCAGAGGTCGGCGCCATTGGCCTGTCTTCCGCTGAGCACCGTGCGCTTGACGTCCTCGGCCCAGGTCCAGCTCATGTGAGCGCCCAGAACGCCGGCCACCGATCCGTCCGGCGCGGTGATCGGCACGGCCACGTCGACGAACCGGAACGGCGCCTCATCGGGCGAACTGCGCAGCAGTGCATCCAGCAGCTTGGCGTCATGCACGTCCTCGACCGTGGGCGCCTGCAGTCCGTTGATGAACCAGGGCCTGCCACCCACCGAGACGCCCTCCAGCATGCCTTTCGTGGCGGCCCTCACATTTCCGTCGGCGGTCGCAAAGCCGAGCCAGGCGTAATCGGGAAGGCTGGACTGGACGCGCTCCAGCGTCTCTTGGACCTCGGCGGGATTGTCCTGCCAGACGTCGCGCAGGGTCGGGAAACTCGCGATGTTCTTGATCTCGCGGTAGCGTTCGAACATGTGCTGGTCAAGGCGGTCGGCCATGTTCTTGGCAAGCGACTGCAGCTCGCGGTCCGCTGCCCCGGCAACGCCGCTGCGCGCCATGTAGGCCGCGCCTGTCGCCGCCAGCGCCACGGCTGCCGTACAGACGGCCGCAACGAGCAATGCCGTCTGCGCCCTAATCGTCAGCGTGTCGCGAACCTGCTGAAAAGACCACCGAACCTGCAAAATTCATTCTCCTCGCATGGCGGACGAAATTGACATAAATCAATTCGAGCGTGTTAAACGGCCGCAGCTAAGGAAATGCTAATTGATCTGCGACGCGGACAGTGTTCAGCAAAACCGATTTATATTAGGTAAAGCTAACTGGTGCACAGCAGGAAGCGCATCGAAAGCATCCCTTTGAAAAACTCTTCAAGCTACCGCGGAAGAGACTTCCCTCTGCCCGCCGTCCACACCAGTCCGGCAGCAAACAGCGGTAGCCAGGCAAGCAACGGCTGCAGCGGCAGGCGCAGGCCATGGTAGAGCCACTGCCATGGCGAAACCGACGCTGCATTGAGCGCATCGTAGGCATGCTTGATGTTGGCGGGAAACACGCAGACCGCATAGAGCGCCAGGCCGACACCGGCATATTTGCGCACATTCGGCACGAGAAGGCCGATGGCGCCGGCGATCTCGCACAGGCCCGTCACCATGACGACCGCCTCAGGCTCCGGCACCCATGACGGGGTGATCCGGAGAAAGGGCCCGGGCACGGCCACATGCAGGATCCCCGCCAGACCATAGGAGCCGGCAAGCACCACCCGGCATCCAGTCCGCCAGCTTTCCAGGCGAGCCATCGGCGGCAGGACGTCATCGTGTGCTCCCGCCATGCCGCCGGGTCCCTTCTGGATTTGGCGAACGCCTATTCGGCCGTCGCTTCCTCGCGCACGTCGTCGAGCAGAAGATGCACCACCACATACTTGATCGTGTAGCGCGCGCCACTGTCGGAGGTGGCGTCCACCGTCCCGCCGTCGGCCGGATGCCAGGCGTGGTAATGGGGGTTGTTGGTGATCAGGGTGACCGCCTTGCCGGCGTATTTCCCGTCGAGCCGGTAGCGGGCCTCGGCCAGTGGCCAGATGCGCTGGTAGTCCTCCTCCGTCACCCGCACCTTGAGGGCAGGCCGATGCGCCTCCAGGGGCCGGCCTCGGCCCGCCCGCTCCGACACTGGAACATCCAGCATCACCTCCTCGGCATCATCCAGCAGCGATCTCAGTTCCTCGGGCCATGCACGTCTCATTGATGTCTCCTCCACCCCTTCTCCTCGGGTGCTGGAAATGTAGCGTGACCCCGGTCCCGAAGCAAACGGCACGGGCCGACAGAGATAGCATTTCACCATTTGGATGGAGCGACGCTCAGCCCGCCTCCGGTGCCCGTGCCTCCGATGCCTGCACCCTGAACGCCGATTGCATGTCCTGCCGGGTGACATCCAGGATCGCCTTGTGCAGCGAAAGCTGAACCGTCTGATCCTGAAACATCATCAGGACAACCGTCTCCTTGGGCGGGCATCCGGGGACATGGCACGCAAGCTCGTTGACCGAAACGACGGCGTCCTCTGGAAGATCGAAGACCTCGCGTGCCCAGGTCTTGATCCCCCGCGCCTTGTCGAGCATCCCGGGAGAGCCGCGGGAAAGCGGGTTGATGAACGAACCGGTCAACTCTGCCCCCGCTGCTTTCTCGCCGAACGGGGCGCCAGCACCTCGAACAGATCGCGGATCGGCTTGATGGGCATGTCCTGGCCGATCAGCACCACGCGGCTGGTGCGATTGTCGTCCGGCCACTGCTCCAGCCGCAGAGGCGGATGGAGCCTGTGCTGGACCGCATGGGCGACGAGCGGACGATCCGGATCGTCCGTGAGCGCGAATATCCCCTTCATGCGCAGGAGACCCGAACTGATATTGGTCGTCACGATGTGGAGGAAGATATCCACCGCATGGGGAGAGAGCGGCACGTCATGGCTCAAGCTGATGGCTTCGATCTCATCGCCGTGCCGGTTCGGATCATGCGCATGGTCGGGATGCCGGACAAGCCGTTCCATCGCAAGCCAGCCGGGAACGTCTTCAGCCTTTCCAGAGATCGTGTAGTTCCCCTGGCCGAACAGAACCGGCAACTGGAAGCCCGGCTTGTGCCGGTCGTGGTAGCAGGCAGACGGATTGAGAACACCCAGTTCAGACGCCCAGTCCCGATGTTCCATCGCCAGATCCGTCTTGGTCAGGATGACATGATCGGCGAAGGCGAGCTGCTTCCAGCCCTCCAGGAAGCCGTCGAGCGTCGCCCGTCCGTTGAGGACATCGAAGGCGGTGACCACACCGGCGAGATGGAAATGGCGCGCCACCGCATGGTCCCGAAGCGCCATGGCCGGCGCACCGCCCGGGATGATGCTGTTGATGATGGGAGCGGGATCGGCAAGGCCGGTGGTCTCGATGACGACGCGCGAAATCGGCGGGACCTCTGCCCGCAGCCGCGCCTCGTGCAATTCCGACAAGGACACCCGGATGTCGCTCGAGGCGGTGCAGCAGATGCAGCCGGTGGTGGTGCGAAAATACGCCTCCGACCCTTTTCGCACCAGATCATGATCGATCGGAACCGTACCGAATTCGTTGACGATCACCGCCGTGCCCGACATCTGCGGATCGTCCAGGATCTCGTTGAGCAGCGTCGTCTTGCCGGATCCGAGGAAGCCGGTCAGCACGGTTACCGGCACTGAATCGTAAAGACGTCTCACATCGGGTTCCTCGATTGGGTCACGCGCGCGCTTGCGCCGATTGAACAGCCCGCCGATCATGTCTGAACCTGCGCTCCATCATCTCGAACAGGAAGGCCTGACCGACCGCTGCACCGGGCAGACCGGCCGGATCAGCCGCCAACGATGGTCGACCCGATCGTTACGGTGTGGCGGCCAATGTCGTCCTCTGGGATTGACAGCGACTGCTTAGGTAATGTTATTACGTTCGTCAATCGAAAACGTAACGGTATTACATCCGAAAGCATCGGATCCGGTGCGATGACTATGGAGAAAAGCCATGCCGCAGCAAAAGACTGACCCGACGCCGGTGACCGTTCTGACTGGCTATCTCGGCGCCGGCAAAACGACGCTTCTCAACCGTATTCTGACTGAACCGCACGGCAAGAAGTTCGCCGTGATCGTCAACGAATTCGGCGAAGTCGGCATCGACAACGACCTCATCGTCGAGTCCGACG
>JBKBXP010000318.1:0-3706 GCA_046314035.1 Pseudorhizobium sp.
GCTCTCAACATGGTGGCCGAGATTGCCCGCGATCCGGAAACCTACGGACTGCCCATCTCCGGCATCGGCGGCGTCACCACCTGGCGCGATGCCGCCGAATTTCTGGTGCTCGGCGCAGGCAACGTGCAGGTCTGCACGGCGGCCATGACCTATGGCTTCAAGATCGTGGAGGAGATGATCACCGGCCTCTCCGACTGGATGGACGCCAAAGGCCACCGGAGCCTCGACGACATCTGCGGCCGTGCCGTCGGCAACGTCACCGACTGGCAGTACCTGAACCTCAACTACATCGCCAAGGCCCGCATCGATCAGGATCTCTGCATCAAATGCGGCCGCTGCCACATTGCCTGCGAGGACACCTCGCATCAGGCGATCACCAGCGTTGTCAACGGGTTGCGGCATTTCGAGGTGATGGAGGATGAATGCGTCGGCTGCAATCTCTGCGTCAACGTCTGTCCCGTGGAGGATTGCATCACGCTGGAGGCGCTGCCGGCCGGCGCTCTCGACGAGCGAACCGGCAAGGTGGTCGATCCCGCCTATGCCAATTGGACAACGCATCCCAACAATCCGATGGCCGCTCCCGTGGCCGCCGAGTGACAGCGGGAAAGGGGCGGCCGCAGGCCGTGCCCTTTCCTTCCCTTCCCCCTGCCTGAAGAGGCGTTGAAGCATCGAACCTGCCTGTGCTGCAGTGCGACAGATGCGGTTCGATTTTAACCTAGAATTAGCGCAAGTCTGCAAAGTGTTGAGCGGGATTTCTTATGGCGATGATCATCTGCGCCGCCACGCACTTGCGTACACAACTAGGATTCGGGCCATGACTTTTAAGAATATGGGCATTTCCAAGAAGATCGGTCTTCTTGTCGTCGTGATGGGAATTTCATCCCTGATCATCGCCGCCATCTCCGGCAGCGGCCTCTACGGGCTCCAGAAGGCGATGACCTCGGTCGGCGCCAGGGAAGAGGTTGCACGCGAGGCGATGGACCTGCGCGTCGACATCATCGCCATCAGCCGCATGACCTACCAGCTGGCCGCATCTCCCGAGAAGGCGACGGATTTCCGCGCCCAGACCGAGAAGCGCGCAGGCGAAATGCTGGACCGCCTGCCCAAGATCGAGGCCACGGCTGATGCCACCGAAAAGGAGCAGCTGAAGACGATCCGAGCAGCGCTCGACAGCTACTTCAACAACATCCGTGCCATGGTGACGGTGGCAGAACAGAACCCTGGCGATGCTGCGGCGATTTCGGCTGCGCTCGACACGGCACTCGCCGGCCAGAAGGTCGTCACCGACACCGTCAAGGTCTACAGCACCTACTCCGGCGAGGCGCTCGCAACCGCCCGTGCCGAGGCTCTCTCCTCCTCCACCACCGCGATCGTCGTTGCAGCCGCATCGGCGCTCGCCTTCATCCTGATCGGCGCAGCCATCAGCACGCTCGTTGCCCGCCGAGGCATCGTGCTGCCGATCCGCTCGCTAACACAGGGCATGAGCCGGCTTGCCCAGGGAGACCTGGAAAACGCCTCTATCGATGCGACTCGCAAGGATGAAATCGGCGAGATGGCCCGCGCGGTCGAGGTCTTCCGCAACAACGCCCTAGCCATGCGCGAACTCAAGGCCCAGGAAGCAGCACTCCACGAGCGCAGCAGCGACCTGCAGTCCAGCATCGCCGTCGTCGTCGCATCCGCTGTTGCCGGCGATTTCTCCGGCCGCATCAGCAAGGACTACAGCAACGAGGACCTGAACCGCTTCGCTCGCAGCGTCAACGAACTGGTCGGCAGCGTCGATACGGCAGTGGCCGAAGTTCGCCGCGTGATCGCAGCCCTTGCCGATGCCGACCTGACCCAGACGATGAACGGCCACTTCCAGGGCGCCTTCGCCGAACTCCAGGCCAACGTCAATGCAACGATGGTGACGCTGCGCGCCACCATGAACAACGTCCGCGGCGCCGCCAGCACGATCAATGACAACTCCGCCGAACTGAGCTCGGCGGCCAATGATCTCTCCAAGCGCACCGAACAGCAGGCTGCGGCACTCGAAGAAACGGCGGCTGCCCTCGACGAGATCACCGCAACCGTCCGCGCCTCCTCCTCGCGCGCCAACGAAGCCCGCGACATGGTCCACGAAACCCGCCAGAGCGCTGCAAAGTCTGGCGACATCGTCCGCAGCGCTGTCGATGCCATGGGTCGGATCGAGGACTCCTCCAACAAGATCAGCCAGATCATCTCGGTGATCGACGAGATCGCCTTCCAGACCAACCTGCTGGCGCTGAATGCCGGCGTCGAGGCCGCCCGTGCCGGTGAAGCCGGTCGTGGCTTCGCCGTCGTTGCTCAGGAAGTCCGCGAACTTGCCCAGCGCTCCGCCAACGCCGCCAAGGAGATCAAGACCCTGATCACCGCCTCGGCGTCGGAAGTCGAAGGCGGCGTGACCCTGGTCCGCTCTACCGGCGATGCGCTGCTGGAGATCGAAAGCCTCGTCAACCGCGTCAATGGCCATGTGGAATCGATTGCCACGGCAGCCCGTGAACAGTCGACGGCACTTGCCGAGATCAACTCGTCCGTCAACCAGATGGACCAGATGACCCAGAAGAACGCCGCCATGGTCGAGGAAACCACGGCTGCAAGCTCGACGCTGGCCCAGGAGAGCTTCCAGCTGCAGACCATGCTGCAGAACTTCAAGCTCGACGGCGACCGTCAGACATCAAGCCGCGGCATTCGCGCCGCCGCCTGATCGACACACGCAGTGCGACATCGAAGGGCCCGGAGCATCCGCTTCCGGGCCCTTTTGCTTGCAGTTCTCATCTTGGCAGCTCGATCACCCCGCCGTGGAGATGTGCCGCGCGGCAAAAACGGGAACAAATCCCGGCCCTCCTCATTGGCGAAAGGCAGCCCCGCAGGAGAACCCAGCCGTGATCAGTGACCTTTGGTACAAGAACGCCGTCGTCTACTGCCTGAACGTCGAAACCTACATGGACGCGAACGGCGATGGGGTCGGTGATTTCGAAGGCCTGTCACGACGTCTCGATTATATCGCCGGCCTCGGGGTGACGGCGATCTGGCTGATGCCCTTCCAGCCCTCCCCGGGCAAGGACGACGGTTATGACGTCTCCGATTACTATAACGTCGATCCCCGCTTCGGGACGCT
The DNA here is from genome assembly GCA_046314035.1 of Pseudorhizobium sp. Classification (GTDB taxonomy): domain Bacteria; phylum Pseudomonadota; class Alphaproteobacteria; order Rhizobiales; family Rhizobiaceae; genus Neorhizobium. The sequence continues at coordinate 3,137 of JBKBXP010000318.1, forward strand.
CGGCGACTTCGTCGATTTTACCCACGGCTGCAAGCAACGCGGCATCCGGGTCCTGATCGATCTCGTGGTCAATCATACGTCCGACCAGCACCCCTGGTTTCAGTCTGCCCGCAGCGACCCCAATTCGCCCTACCGCGACTGGTACATCTGGTCGAAGAAGAAGCCGGCCGACGCCCACGAGGGCGTCATCTTCCCAGGCGTCCAGGAAAGCACCTGGACCCGTGACGAAAAGGCCGGCGAATATTACTTTCACCGCTTCTACGAGATTCAGCCCGATCTAAACACGACGAACCCGATGGTCCAGGAGGAGATCCTCAAGATCATGGGCTTCTGGATCCAGCTCGGCGTCAGCGGCTTCCGGATGGATGCGGTTCCCTTCGTCATCGCCGAGAAGGGCGCGGAGCTGAAAAAGCCGAAGCCGCAGTTCGGCATGCTGCGGACATTCCGGGAGTTCCTGCAGTGGCGCCAGGGGGACAGCATCATCCTCGGCGAGGCCAACATCCTGCCGGAGGAGAACATCAACTACTTCGGCGACGACGGCGACCGCATCCAGATGATGTTCAACTTCCC
>JBKBXP010000319.1:0-3692 GCA_046314035.1 Pseudorhizobium sp.
GCTTTCCGGAATGCCATAGACGCCCCAATCGATGGCAGCCTTGCCATTTGGATCAACCCCGATCGCATCGTAGGGATTGCCGAGTTCGCCAAGAAACCGCAGGGCGTTGTCGTTGCGGTCCTTATAATTGATCCCGACGACATTGACGCGCGGGTCCTTGGAGAGTTCGAGCAGCATCGGGTGTTCCTGGCGGCAGGGCACGCACCAGGAGGCAAACACATTAACCAGCGTCAGCTTGCCGGAAATGGCAGCCGTGGTCAGCGCTGGGAGCTCGGAGCCCTCAAGGGCAACAAGGTCGAGCATGGGAGCCTTGGTCCCGATCAGCGCCGACGGGATCTCCGATACGTCGCGACCGGATTGGAGCTGGGTCATGAAGACCGCAGCGAGGCCGGCAAACACGACCAGCGGCAAGGCGGCAATAAAGTACCGCCCACGCCCCTCGGAACCGGCAGCTTCGCTCTCTGTCCGCTCGGTCATGCCTGCGTGTCCTGTCCAGCAGGGGCCGAACGGCGGCGAATGCCCTGTCCTTCAAGTGCTTTCAGTTCCGCCTGCCGCGCCCGACCGTCGAGATAGATCCAGACGGCCAAGCTGAGACAGATCGCGGCTGTCAGTACATAAGATCCAATCACATAGAAGGCGTGCGTCATGCCTGATGCTCCCGGCCAGCCTGACGAGCTGCCATGCGGCGCTGTGCGCCGACACGGCGGCGCCAGATCTCGTTCCGCATCGCCATCAGATGGAGCGTGAAAAAGAGGAGTGTGAAGGCCAGAGCCATGACGAGGAGCGGCCAGAGAAACTCGGGATGAATGGTCGGACCATCGAGGCGCATGACGCTGGCCGGCTGGTGCAGCGTGTTCCACCAGTCGACCGAGAACTTGATGATCGGGATGTTGACGAAGCCGACCAGGATCAGGACGGCGCTGACGCGCGCAGCCTTGGACGGGTCGTCCATGGAGCGATTGAGCGCAATCAGGCCAAGATACATCAGGAACAGCACGAAGACTGACGTGAGGCGCGCATCCCAGACCCACCAGGTACCCCACATGGGCTTGCCCCATAGCGAACCGGTGACGAGAGCAATCAGCGTAAAGGCCGCCCCGAGCGGGGCAGCAGCCTTGTGGCTGACATCCGCCAGCGGATGACGCCAGACCAGCGTGCCGATCGCCGAGAGTGCCATCACGGAATAACACATCATCGAGAGCCAGGCGGCAGGCACATGCACATACATGATGCGCACGGTGTCGCCCTGCTGGTAGTCCGTCTCGGACGTGAAACCAAGGTATAGTCCCACGACAAAGAGGAGCGCGGTGATGCCGACGAACCACGGCAGGGCCCGCTCGACAAAAGCGAGGAATCGCGTCGGGTTGGCGAGATCGATAATCTTGGTCAAGGCGAGACTATTGTCGGTCATGCCTTGTTCTAGCCTGTCTCAGCCGGCCCTGCAATTGATCCTAGTCAAGCCGAATTGTCTCAATCGCCTGAACTGCGCAAGGCGGCGGCCGCACCCACGGGTCCGATCACGGCAAAGAGAAACGTGATGGCCGAAAGGAACATGAAGGGCGGCAGGAAAGGAGCAGGATCCTCCACCGCCGCATAGGAGGCACTGACACCGAAGATCAGCACGGGGACGGCAAGCGGCAGCACGAGAATGGACACCAGAAGACCGCCGCGGGGCAGGGCGACGGCGACCGCAGCACCGGCCGCACCGATGAAGGTGATCGCCGGCGATCCGACCAGCAGTGTCAGCATCACGGCGCCGATGGCGACCTCATCCATGTTCATGAAAAGGCCGAGAAGGGGAGAGGCGATCACGAGCGGCAAACCGGTCGCAACCCAATGCGCCAGGCATTTGACGAGCACTGTGAGCACGAGCGGCGTTTCCTGCATCAGCAGAATGTCGAGCGACCCGTCGTCGCGTTCGGCCTGGAACAACCGATCGAGGCCGAGCAGGGCAGAGAGCAGGGCCCCGATCCAGACGATGGCAGGTCCGATCCGCGAGAGGAGATTGAGATCCGGCCCCACACCGAAGGGGATGACGGCAACCACCGTGGTGAAGAAAAGGACACCGATCATCGCGCCGCCGCCGGCACGGACGGCGAGTTTCAGATCCCGGAGAAAAAGCGCCATCATGCGGTATACTCCAATTCGACGCCATCGAAGCCGAGCATCTCCAAGGTCTGGGCTCCTTCCATTCCGAGCGGCTGATGGGTTGCGGCAAGGGCGATACCGCCGGACTGACGATGTCGGCGCACGAGCTCTTCGAACATCGCGTCCGCCTTGCGGTCGAGTGCGGCCGTCGGCTCGTCGAGGATCCAGACCGGGCGATGCGCGACAAGAAGCCGCGCCATGGCGAAGCGCCGCTGCTGACCGGCAGAGAGATAGCCGTACGGAAGATGCGTGATGCCGGAAAGATCGACGGCCGCAGCCGCCTCCCCCACGCTGAGCCCCACTCCGCCGCCGATATCGCCGAGGAAGGATTTCCAGAAGGCGAGGTTCTCGGCGACGGTCAGCTCGCGTTTCATGCCGTTTCGATGGCCGAGGTAATGGCTGAATTCTCCGGCGGGCCGGGCCTCTCCATCCGCGTCGGAGACACAGACCGCCCGGCCTGTCTCCGGACGAAGCAGTCCGGCAATGACGCGCAGAAGCGTCGATTTTCCGGAGCCGTTTCGGCCCGTCAGAACCATCGCTTCTCCTGGAGCCAACTTAAAGGAAACATTAACGAAAATCAGATCCTCGCCACGGCGCGCTGAGAGATTTTCGGCTTCGAGCCTGATCATGGTCGCCTTCTGGCAGGATGAGGCCTGCCTCATAAAAAATTCCGTTTTCGTCCTTCGTCGGTCTGGCGCCTTTCTTAGAAATTATCTATAAGACCTGCAACCACGCCAGCGGCCGGCGTGAAGTTCATCCTTGTGCCGAACTTGAATATCGCGAGGAGCGATTTTCACGTGCGGACAGCGGAAATGGTCGTACCCGCATCCTGATGTGCATGAAGTGCATAGGCGTCCGCACGATTGTGTTGGCTATCAGAATATGCGGGGTTTCTATCCGTGGCTAAATCTCTCGACAGCTTCAATTGCCGGTCGGTCCTGACCGTCGACGGCAAGGACTATGTCTACTACAGCATCCCGAAGGCCGAAGCGAACGGTCTTGCCGGGGTATCGAAGCTCCCATACTCGATGAAGGTGCTTCTCGAGAACCTTCTGCGCAACGAGGATGGCCGCTCGGTCACCAAGAAGGACATTCAGGCCGTCGCCGAATGGCTTGTTAACAAGGGCCTGGCCGAAGCGGAAATCGCCTACCGCCCGGCCCGCGTGCTGATGCAGGACTTCACCGGCGTTCCCGCCGTTGTCGACCTCGCCGCCATGCGCGACGCCATGGTCAATCTCGGTGGTGATCCGGAAAAGATCAATCCGCTGGTTCCCGTCGACCTCGTCATCGACCACTCCGTTATCGTCGACGAGTTCGGCACGCCGACGGCCTTTGCCCGCAACGTCGAGCTCGAATACGAGCGCAACGGCGAGCGCTACCGCTTCCTGAAGTGGGGCCAGCAGGCGTTCAAGAATTTCCGCGTCGTGCCACCCGGCACCGGCATCTGTCACCAGGTCAATCTGGAATACCTCGGCCAGACCGTCTGGACCAAGGATGAGGACGGCGAAACCACGGCTTACCCGGACACCTGCGTCGGCACGGAC
>JBKBXP010000320.1:0-3667 GCA_046314035.1 Pseudorhizobium sp.
CGAACGGAAGATTTCGCCGGCGACGGGGGCACGGCCGCCTGGCATGAAGGCTTCGGCAAAACCGGGCTGCGTCTGCAGCGTATCGGCGCCGCGCCGCCACAGCTCCGCAATGACGGGGGTCACGTGATAGCCGCGCGACGCGTAATCGATGGCGGGCTCGAACAATGTCTCGAACGGGAGCTTGCCGAACCGGGCCGATAGATCGACCCAGGCGGCCACTGCGCCCGGTACGGTGACGCTGTTCCAGCCGCGCTGCGGCATCGCCGCCTGCCCGGCAAATCGCTCCGGCGTCCAACCGGCCGGCGACCGGCCCGACGCATTAAGACCGTGCAGTTCCTTGCCGTCCCAGACAATGCAGAAGGCGTCAGACCCGATACCATTGCCTGTCGGCTCGACCACCGGCAGCGCGATCGCGGCAGCGAGTGCTGCGTCAATCGCATTGCCCCCCATGTGCAGCATGGCGATACCCGCCTGGGTCGCCAGCGGCTGCGACGTGGCGACCGCATTGCGGGCCAGGACGGGAGAACGGCGAGAAGGATAGAGCGGATCGACGGAAAATTGCATGAGGGGACTTTCAGAAGGTGAGTTTGGCAAGCTGTTCCGGCTGCGGCATCGGTCCATTGAATTCGGACGCCGAAAGCGTCGTCAATTGGCCGTGGTCGAACAGCAGCTCGATGGTCTGCAGGGTCTTGCTGTAATGGGTGACGAGGAAAGTACAGGCCTCGTCGGCCGTGCCGTTCAGCACTGATTTCATCAGCACCTCGTGTTCGGCCTGACCGTCACGGGGCACCTGTCGGTAGGCGTTGGAGATGGAGATGTAGCGTGTCGAATGATCCGCCAGTATGTCGCAAAACTCGATCAGCCAAGGCGAGCCACAGTTGCCGATCAGCGCGCGGTGGAAATTGCGGTGCGCGTCCTCCCAGGCAGCACGATCTTCGATGCTTTCCGAGCGATACCGGGAAAGCCGATGAAAGGCGACCACGATGGCCTCCTCCCAGGCATCCGTGCGGTTACGGATCGATTCCTGCAGCGCCCGCGTTTCTAGCCAGCAGCGGGTGCGCACCAGAACGCGCCAATCGTCGAGGGCAATGGCTGGAACCGAAAAGCCTCGCTGCTCGTGGCGATCGACCAGCCGCTCCGCCGAGAGACGCGACAAGGCTTCCCGAACAGCGTTGCTTCCCGCCTCGTAGCTTGCGGCGATGCCTTCGATGCGCAATTTCTCGCCCGGCCGGAACACGCCCCGGATGATATCGGATCTTAGTTTCTGGTAGACGGCCGTCGCCAGCGTCGTCTTTTCCTGCAGCTTCGCCATTGTGTGGTTTATTCCCGGACGTTCTGGGCTTTAGCGCCCTATCCTGTTGCTTATACCGTTCGTCGAGCGATGCCAGAACACAAACTTGTGCTGGACCCAGGTCACCGTTCCAAACATCACAAGGCCTAGGATGCTGAGGTAGATGATCAGGGAGAAGACGCGCGGTGTGTCGAGCTGCGAAGCGGCAACGCGGATGAGCTCTCCAAAACCCTGGCCGCCCCCGAGAAATTCGCCCGCGATGGCGCCGGATACGACGCTGATGGCGGCGATTTTGAGGCCTGTGAAGAATTGCGGCAGGCCGGTCGGGACTTTCAGTTTCAGCAGCGTCTGCATTCTGGACGCTCCGATGCTTTTAAACAGCATACGGGCGTTTTCATCAGTTGCATGCAGGCCGGCGGCTGTTCCCACGATGATCGGGAAGACTGAGATGAAGGCCGCCAGCGCCACCTTGGACATGATCCCGAAGCCGAGCCAGGCGACGAAGAGCGGCGCGAACGCCAGCTTCGGCATCGTGTCGATGGCAACGATATAGGGCATGACCGCCCGCTCGCCAAAACTCGTTTCGCCGACGAGAACGCCCAGCGTGACGCCGATGCCCAGCGCCAGCACAAAGCCCCAGAACACCTCCTGGGCCGTGACCCAAAAAGCAGGCAACATGTACTCACCGCTCAACAGATTGCGTCCGACAAATCCGATGTCGGCGATCGTTTCGACGGGTGTCGGCAGAATCAGCGGCGAGACGATGCCGGCTGCGGTAAACAGCTGCCACAGCGTCATGAAGATGGCGAGCAGCGCCACCATTGCCACCCAGCGCGGCACCCTGGAAACCCAGGAGACCTTCTCGGTCCAGACGGTGTCCTCGACATCCGTCATGCCCGCCTCTACCGCTTTCGATGCAAGGTCGATCATAGGAAGGCTCCCTTGTCGAGAAGATTGCGGATGGCGACGACATACTCGCCAAACTCGGGAAGCATGGCCATCTCGAGCGTTCGAGGGCGCGGCAGGTCGATGACGATACTTTCCACGATCCGGCCGGGACGCGCCGACATGACATGCACGATATCCGACAGGATGACCGCTTCGGAGATCGAGTGCGTCACCAGGAAGGCCGACGCCTGGCGTTCCATGACCACCCGCTGCAATTCCATGTTCATGAAGTCGCGGGTGATCTCGTCAAGCGCGCTGAAGGGTTCATCGAGCAGAAGCACGTCGGGTTCCGATACCAGCATTCGGCAGATGGCAGCGCGTTGCGCCATGCCTCCCGACAGATGCGAGGGATAGGTTTTCTCAAAGCCCTTGAGCCCGACCAGTTCGAGAAGGGCTTGCGCGCGCCCCTGCGCGGCCTCCGCTGCCGCGCGCCCCTCCCGGATTTCGATCGGCAGGAGAATATTCTGAAGGGTGTTGCGCCAGGGGAAGAGCGTCGCCTGCTGAAACATCATGCCGATGTCGGATCGCGCACCGAGAACCGGCGTGCCTGACAGCATGACCCGCCCGTTCGAGGGCGGGGTCAGTCCCGCCATGATCTTCAGCAGTGTCGACTTGCCGCAACCGCTCGATCCGATCACGGAATGAAATTCACCCTTCTTCAGAGTGAGGCTTACGCCCTCGAGAGCAATGACGTCACGGTTGCCGTAGTATTTGCAGACGTTCGTCAGATCATAGATCGACCGGGGAGATGTCCCGGCCGAACCGTTTGGCGTCACAGCCTGCATTATTCTGCATTCCAGGTCTGGATGAACTCGTTGGAATAAGCCTGCGTCAAATCCGGAAGCGGCTTGTCCATATCGCCCGACGAGACCAGCGTCGCCTGCCAGCGCTCCCAAGCAGCCGGGTTATTGTAGCCGTATCCCTGCGATGGATCGAGCGGGGCGGTCAGATTGTAATAGACGTCGAGCAGGGCATCGGCGAACTCCATGTCTTCGAGCTGCTGCGGATTGCCCATCTTGGCATGCTCGAGCGTGGCTGCACGGTTTGCGGGATCGACGCCGAACTTGACGCCCTTGACCAGCGCACGACCAAAACCCTCCAGAACGTCCTTGTTGTCTTTCAAGAATTCACCCGTCACCGCATAGCCGTTCCCGAAATAGCTTTGGAACTCCGGTGGCGTCAGTGTGCGCAGTTTGACGCCGCGAAGGTTCAAGGTGGCGACGCCGGCCGTATCCGACGCGTAGGCGTCGATGGATTTCTGCATGAAGCCTGCGACCGCCATGCCGCCTTCGCCAACGGTGATGAAGGTATAGTCTGCACCCTCCTTCATCCCGGCGGCATCAAAGATGGAGCGGACGAAGGCAACTTCCGCACCATCGGACGTGCCAACGCCGATGACCTTGCCCTTCAGGTCGGCCGGAGACTGAA
>JBKBXP010000321.1:0-430 GCA_046314035.1 Pseudorhizobium sp.
GCTCTCGCTGTTTTCGCGCGACGCGATCGCCATGGCGGCCGGCATCGGCCTGTCGCACAACATGTTCGATGCCGCCGTCTATCTGGGCGTCTGCGACAAGATCGTCCCCGGCCTGATGATTGCGGCAATGACCTTCGGACATCTGCCTGCCGTCTTCATCCCTGCCGGTCCGATGACCACGGGGCTGCCCAACGACGAAAAGTCGCGCATCCGCCAGCTCTATGCGGAAGGCAAGGTCGGGCGGGACGAACTGCTGGAGGCCGAGTCGAAGTCCTATCACGGGCCCGGCACCTGCACCTTCTACGGTACGGCCAATTCCAACCAGATGCTGATGGAGATCATGGGCTTCCACATGCCCGGCGCTTCCTTCATCAATCCGGGCACGCCGCTGCGCGATGCGCTGACCCGGGACGCAACCACGCGGGCGCTG
>JBKBXP010000321.1:440-3657 GCA_046314035.1 Pseudorhizobium sp.
GCGCTCGGCAACGAATTCACGCCGGCCGGCGAGATGATCGACGAGCGCTCGATCGTCAACGGCGTGGTCGGCCTGCATGCGACGGGCGGCTCCACCAACCACACGCTGCACCTCGTCGCCATGGCGCGGGCGGCCGGCATCCACCTGACCTGGCAGGACATTTCCGAGCTCTCCGATGTCGTGCCGCTCTTGGCGCGCGTCTATCCGAACGGGCTTGCGGACGTGAACCACTTCCACGCCGCCGGCGGCATGGGTTTCCTGATCAAGCAGCTCCTGAAGGGCGGGCTGCTGCATGACGACGTCCGCACCGTCTTCGGTCATGGGCTGGAGGCCTATACGATCGAGGCGAAGCTTGGCGAGAATGGCACGGTGGCCCGCCAGCCGATCCCCGACGAGAGCGGCGATCCGAAGGTGCTGGCGCGGATGGAGGCACCCTTCCAGTCGAACGGCGGCCTGAAGATGCTGACCGGCAACCTCGGCAAGGCCGTCATCAAGATCTCGGCGGTCAAGCCGGAACGGCACATCGTCGAGGCGCCCGCCGTCGTCTTCCAGGACCAGCAGGCCCTGCAGGATGCGTTCAAGGACGGCCTGCTCAACCGTGATTTTGTCGCCGTCGTCCGCTTCCAGGGACCCAAGGCGAACGGCATGCCGGAACTGCATCGGCTGACGCCACCGCTCGGCGTGCTGCAGGACCGCGGCTACAAGGTGGCCCTTTTGACCGACGGACGCATGTCGGGCGCATCGGGCAAGGTGCCTGCCGCCATCCACGTCACACCGGAAGCCTGCGACGGCGGTGGGATCGCCCGGATCAAGGACGGCGACATGATCCGCCTCGACGCGGTCAGGGGCACGATCGAAGTGCTGGTGGACGCGGCGGAATTTGCCGCGCGCCCGCTGGCCGAAGCCGATCTGGAGGCCAATGAATTCGGCATGGGGCGCGAGCTTTTCGCACCGTTCCGCCGAAACGCCGGCCCCGCCGACCAGGGCGGGAGCGTGTTCTTCTCCTAGGGCGCCAGACGGGGTCCGCTTCGTGAACCGGCGCTGACAGCGTAGTCGCAGCGCCCGTTCTCCCGGACCCAGCTACCAGGAGCGGACGTCGAGCACGCGGTCGCGGTGCGCCGGGTGCGTGCTGAACACGAAGATGCGATCGAGCTCCTTCTGCGTCAGAAGGCTCAGGAAGCGGACCTCGACCGTGTTGTTGGCATAGGCGCGCATCAGCAGGCATCCGACCTTGGAGATGCGGGCATCGGGAATATCGAGGTAGAACTGCTCGGGCAGCTTGTACTGGGTCAAGAGGCTGAGGACAGCGCCGCTCATGGAGATCCGCACGACGTCGCAGCGGCGGGCGGCCATGTTGAGCACGCCCTTTTCGGTGTACTCGATGCGCGCCGCATTCATCGTGTCTTCCATGCGATACCGCGTCTCGCGGTCGTACATGAAGGACTCTTCCTTGTTCAGAAAATGATTCTTGCTGCGGCCCTGGACACTCACGCCCTGTCTCCTTTTTGATTGTCGAAAGGCTACAAGTCGAAGTTTAATAGAGGATGATCCGTTCCCGTTTTGGCACAAACATGTGAATCTCTCAGATTTTATGCCTAATCGAACGTTAACGATCAATGCCGGTAGGTTTGTCCATCTGAATCAAACAGATGCAGTTTCTCCGGAGCCGCCGACAGCTGCACGGTATCGCCTTTTCCGGCGCTGAAAATCCCCGGCATCTTTGCTATGATGGGCTCTTCGTCTCCGATCCCCTCAAGATAGAGAAGCGTCACCTCACCCAAGGCCTCGACGATGGCAAGTTTGCCTTCGAAGAGGAAATCGCCCTGGGTGGAGACGGTCAGATCTTCTGGTCGCACCCCGAAGCTTGCCTGCTTGCCCACCTCGGAGGCTGCCGTCTCGATGGGTACCCGCACGGATTTGCCATCCGCCAGCGTGACGGTTGTCGCCTCTCCCGTCTCAGCGATCGTGACCGGAATGATATTCATCGCCGGCGAGCCGATGAAGCGGGCGACGAAGAGGTTCTGCGGTCGCTCGTAGAGTTCCAGCGGCGGCCCGACCTGTTCGATCCGGCCGGCAGACAGAACGACGATGCGGTCCGCCAGCGTCATCGCCTCCACCTGATCGTGGGTGACGTAGATCATCGTGGTGTCCGGCATCGCCTCATTCAGCTTGGCGATCTCGATGCGGGTGGCGACGCGGAGCGCCGCATCGAGATTGGAGAGCGGCTCGTCGAACAGGAAGACCTTCGGATCTCGGCAGATCGCCCGCCCGATCGCGACGCGCTGGCGCTGTCCGCCGGACAACGCTTTCGGCAGGCGGTCGAGATAAGGCGTGAGCTGCAGGATTTCGGCCGCGGCACGCACGCGCCGGTCGATCTCCGTCTTGTTTTCCTTGGCGATCCGCATGCCGAAGGCCATGTTGTCGTAGACGGTCATATGCGGGTAGAGCGCATAGGACTGGAAGACCATGGCGATGCCGCGCTTGGAAGGCGGCACTTCGTTGACGACCTCGCCGTCGATCGACATCTCGCCGCCGGTGATCGTCTCCAGACCCGCGATCATGCGCAGCAGCGTCGATTTTCCGCAGCCGGACGGGCCGACGAAGACGACGAACTCACCCTGCCTGATCTCGAGGTCGATCCCGTGGATCACCTTGACCTGGCCGTAGGCCTTGCGGATGTCCTTCAGTACGACGCTTGCCATGGTTCCCCCCTTTTGCTTCAGGCGCGACGGGCGAAAAACGCCCCCCAGGCCGGCAAGTTGATGCGATTGTCTTCAACGCTGCTTTCGAAGCCATGTCCTCCGAGCGTTTCCCAGTCACCTGCCGGCGGTTCGGCGACCATAGGCTCGGGGCTCATGTTGAACATGCACAGGACCACCTCGTTGCCATCGCGACGCTCGTACTGAAGAAGCGGAGCGTCCGCCGGCAGGAAGACCATATCACCCCTGGCCAATGCCGGGTGCAATTTGCGGAAGGCGAGAAAGCGTCGATACTGCTCCAGCACGGATTCCGGATCGCCATATTGGGCGCTGACGGCTTTCAGCTGGTGCTCCACCGGGATCGGCAGCCATGTCTTTTCCGAGGTCGAAAAGCCTGCCTGCAGCGCCTGTGCGGGCGTGAGCGCGCTCACATCTGTTCCCAGGGCAACCCCTCGAAACGCCAGCCGTTGCGCGTGGAGCGGTGGAAGTGCTCGTCCAGCTCGCCTTCGAACCCGTGC
>JBKBXP010000322.1:0-341 GCA_046314035.1 Pseudorhizobium sp.
GGACCACCTTCTCCCCGCGGGGGAGAAGGGAGGCGCAGGGCATGCCGCTCCCCCACACCCCTCGGGGAGAGGAGCGCCGAGCGCAGCGGAGGCGGGTGAGGGGGCGGATCCCGACGCTCACGACCATGCGTCCCACACCCACACCCACCACGACACCCGCCTCAAGCGCGACCTTATCATTGCCTTCGTCCTCACCCTGCCGCTCTTCGTGCTGGAGATGGGCAGCCACGCCGATGAGCCCATGCATCATTGGCTGATGGGCGCGGTCGAGACGCAGACGCTGCATTACGCCTACTTCGTGCTGGCGACGGTCGTCATCTTCTGGCCCGGCCTGCGCTTCC
>JBKBXP010000322.1:351-3657 GCA_046314035.1 Pseudorhizobium sp.
TGAAGAGCGGCCTGCCGGCGCTCTTCCACGGGGCGCCGGAGATGAATTCGCTGGTCGCCGTCGGCGTTCTGGCCGCCTACGGCTATTCCGTCGTTGCCACCTTCGCCCCCGGCCTGCTGCCCGACAACGCCCGTTTCGTCTACTACGAGGCGGCGACCGTCATCGTCACCCTGATCCTCTTCGGCCGGCTGCTGGAGGCCCGCGCCAGCGGCCGCGCCGGCGAGGCGATCGCCAGGCTCGCCGGCCTGCAGGCAAAGACCGCCCGCGTCGAACGCGACGGCAGGACGCTCGACATCCCGAGCGAGGAGGTCGTCGTCGGCGATATCCTCGTCATCCGCCCCGGCGAGCGGCTGCCGGTCGATGGCACCGTGATCGACGGGGGCTCGCATGTGGACGAATCGATGATCTCGGGCGAGCCGGTTGCGGTCGCCAAGGGCGAGGGAGATACTGTCGTCGGCGGCACCATCAACAAGACCGGCTCCTTCCGCTTCCGGGCGCAAAAGGTCGGCCGCGATACCATGCTGGCGCAGATCATCCGCATGGTCGAGCAGGCGCAGGGCGCCAAGCTGCCGATCCAGACCATGGTCGACAAGGTGACCGCCTGGTTCGTCCCGGCCGTCATCGCCCTTGCGGCTGCAACCTTCCTCGTCTGGCTGGTGCTCGGGCCCTCGCTCAGCCATGCGGTGGTCGCCGCCGTGGCGGTGCTGATCATCGCCTGCCCCTGCGCCATGGGGCTTGCAGTGCCCATGTCGATCATGGTCGGCTCCGGCCGTGCGGCCGAACTGGGCGTGCTCTTTCGCAAGGGTGACGCGCTGCAGGAACTGCGCGACGTCGACATGGTCGTCTTCGACAAGACCGGCACCATCACGAAGGGCAAGCCGGAACTCACCGATCTGGTGGCGGCGGAAGGCTTTGCCGAAGACGACGTGCTGGCGCTGATCGCCTCCGTCGAGGCGCTCTCCGAGCATCCGACGGCCGATGCCATCGTTCGCGCCGCCGAGGCCAAGGGGATCGCGCTTCGCCCCGCCACCAACTTCCGCGCCACCGCCGGCTACGGCATCGAGGCGGATGTCGATGGTCGGGCGATCGCTGTCGGCTCCGACCGCTTGATGGAAAGGCTCGGCCTCGACGTCCAGGCCTTCGCCGCCGAGACCGACCGCATGGGCGAGGACGCCAAATCACCGGTCTATGCGGCCATCGACGGCCGGCTGGCGGCGGTCATCGCCGTCGCCGACGCGCTGAAGCCGGACAGCATCGACGCCATCCGCGCCCTCCACGACCTCGGCCTCACGGTCGCCATGGTCAGCGGCGACCGCCGCCGGACGGCCGAGGCCATTGCCCGGCGCGTCGGCATCGACCATGTGCTCGCCGAAGTACTGCCCGAGGGCAAGGTCGAGGCGATCGCGGCACTGCGGGTGGGGGGGCTTGCGCCCCGCAAGATCGCCTTCGTCGGCGACGGCATCAACGATGCGCCGGCGCTTGCCGCCGCCGATGTCGGGATTGCAGTCGGCACCGGCACGGATGTGGCCATCGAAAGTGCCGACGTGGTGCTCTCCGGCGGATCGCTGGCGGGCGTCGCCGATGCCATTGCCGTCAGCCGCGCCACGATCCGCAACATCAAGGAGAACCTGTTCTGGGCCTTCGGCTACAATGTCGCGCTGATCCCGGTCGCCGCCGGCGTGCTCTATCCGGCCTTCGGCATCCAGCTGTCGCCGATGATCGGCGCCGGTGCGATGGCCTTTTCCAGCATCTTCGTCGTCGCCAATGCGCTGCGGCTGAGGACCGTCCGGGTGAAAGAGAGGAGTACGCGATGAACATCGGTCAGGCCTCGGAGAGCTCCGGCGTCTCCGCCAAGATGATTCGCTACTACGAGGAGATCGGGCTGATCCGCCCGATGGGCCGCACCGGCAACAACTACCGGGTCTACGGCGAGGACGAGGTGCATGTTCTGCGCTTCATCAAGCGCGCCCGCAACCTCGGCTTCTCGCTGGAGGAGACAGAGCGGCTCTTGACGCTCTGGCAGGACAAGGACCGGACAAGCGCCGCCGTCAAGGATGTCGCCGACGTGCACATCGCCGATCTCGAGCGGCGGATTGCCGAGATGCAGGGCATGGTGAAGACGCTGAAACACCTCTCCCACTGCTGCAGCGGCGACAACCGCCCCAATTGCCCGATCCTCGACGATCTGGCCGGCGATATGGCAAAGGTTGCCGCAACACCCGCCGACCACGGCTGATCGCTGTCCTGTCGCACCGCGACCATCTTCCCCATCAGGAGACAAGCATGACCACCACCTTCACCGTGTCCGACATGACCTGCGGCCATTGCGAAAAGACGCTGCGCGCTGCGCTTGGCGAGGCCGTCCCCGGCGCTGCCGTCACCATCGACCTTGCCACCCACCGCCTCACCGTTGCCGACGATGCGGGCAAGGCGGAAGCCGCCATCCGCGACGCCGGCTATACACCCGAAAGGGTCGCGCCCGCCGTCTGAGGGGGACGGCAGGTCACAAGGACCGCCGGGCCGCCGGGCCTTGCCGCGCCGCTTCCGGCCTCCATCTCATGGGGATCCAGGTTTGAAGGAGAAACAGGATGACGGAGGAATTGAAGACAGTCAGGGTCCGCATCACCGGTAGGGTTCAGGGTGTCGGCTTTCGGGCCTGGACTGTGAAACAGGCGCGCTGCCTCGATCTCGCCGGCTTCGTCCGCAACGATTTGGACGGTGCCGTCATCGCCGTCGTCAGTGGCCCCGAGCCGGCCGTCGCCACCCTGATCGACCGTCTCTGGGAAGGCCCCGCCAGCGCAACGGTCTCCGGCGTCGAGACGCAGGACGAAGAGTGCGGCGATCGCCTGACGGGCTTTCGGGTGGAGCGGTAAGGGCAGCTGGGTTTAACAGCGCCCAGGGGCGCCAAGCGCGCGAGCGTCAACGGCGCAAAGCCATCCCTCAGCCACGCAAGACGAAACTGCAGATACAAAAATGGGCCCCGCAGGGCCCATTTTCGCTAAATCCGGTAGGATTAGAACTTCACGCCGAGGCCAACCTGCACAACGTGCTGGTCGAAGTCGATGTCTGCAGCGCCAAGGTTGCCGCTGCCGAAATCGTTGTAGCGGTATTCCAGGCGACCGAACATGTTGTCGGTGAAGGCATGCTCTACGCCGGCGCCGAGAGTATAGCCGTGCAGCGTGTCGTCGAAGCTGCCAAGAGCCGTATCGGCGTTGACTTCGGTTGCCGTCCAACCACCAGCTGCGTAGACCAGCGTGCGGTCCATGGCGTAACCGAGGCGACCGCGAACCGAGCCGGAGAAGCCGG
>JBKBXP010000323.1:0-3654 GCA_046314035.1 Pseudorhizobium sp.
CCGCAACGCGTCAATCTGACCTGCCGCTCGCCGCGGCAGGATCAGGAACATTTCCGCTCTCGCCCCGGTTGGGCGCAGGAGAATTTCAGGCCCATGGCGGCGTCCCTGCCGTCCCGGCCCCTTCCAAGGAGAAGACGATGAACCCCACACCCACCCGAAAAGGTCTGGCAGTCATCACCGGCGCCTCGACCGGCATCGGCTACGAACTGGCCAGATGCGCCGCCGAGAATGGCTACGACCTCGTCATCGCCGCCAACGAGCCTGAGATCCAGGACGCGGCCATGAGGCTCAAGGAACTCGGCGTGCAGGTGGAGGCGATGCAGGTCGACCTCGCGACGCCGGACGGCGTCCGCCGCTTCGTCGACAACGTTTCCACTCTCGGCCCCGTTGATCTCCTGATGGCCAATGCCGGCGTCGGTCTCGGCCATGGCTTCCTCGATCAGGATCTGGACGAGGCGCAACGGGTGGTCGACACCAACGTCACAGGCACGATCCACCTTGTCCACGCCATCGGCAACCGGATGCGGGCACGCGGCGAAGGCCGTATCCTCTTCACCGGCTCGATTGCCGGCTTCATGCCGGGCGCCTACCAGGCCGTTTACAATGCCACCAAGTCCTTCATCAACAGCTTCTCCTTTGCGCTGCGCGACGAATTGAAGGACAGCGGGATTACCGTGACCTGCCTGATGCCGGGTCCGACCGACACCGAATTCTTCGAGCGCGCCGACCTGCTCGACACGGCCGTCGGCCAGGGCAAGAAGGACGATCCCGCCTTTGTCGCCAAGGCCGGATTCAAGGCGATGATGGATGGCGAGGGTGATGTTGTCGCCGGCTGGAAGAACAAGGTGATGTCCGCCGTCGCCAATGTCACGCCGTCCGGCATGCTCGCCGGGCAGCATCGCAAGATGGCCGAGCCGGGCAGCGGAGCCGCGAACTGACGCTCAAGAGCCCCGTCCACACAAGGCGGGGCTCTCTCAGTCGTCGCTGAACGGCCATCCACGGTAGACGCGCCGGGTCACGAGCTTCAGGCTGCGGTCCGGCTGGATGACATAGCGTTCCTCGACCCTTTGGCCGAACTCGTTGCGGAACTGGTGGTTGACGGGGCTGCCGATCGGCGCCTTCGTCAATCGCGTCCGCGGCTGCCCGCCATAGGTGATGCTGCCGGGAATGGGTTCGAGGCCCGGCGCATCGGGCGAGACCGAGGTGCAACCAGCCAGCGCGATCGTAAGCCCGACGATAGGAATGAACTGTCTCAAGAGGCACCTGACCTTTCTTCTGCTCAGCATGGCTTAACACCGCCGGGATGCGGGAGTTCCAGCTCCTACACGCTTCCGACGCGCAGCCGGTTATGAACCGCGACAGCCGCGACCTCTCCATGCGCCATGGCGACACCGAGCTGGTTCAGTCCCGTCACCACATCACCGACGCCAAAGCAACCCTCGACATTGGTTTCCTGATGCGGTCCGGTGTTGATGCGACCGTCCTCCTCGAGCCGGACGCCCAGCTGTGCCGCCACCTGCGAACGCGGCCTGACACCGAGCGCGGTATAGACGACGACGCCGTCGAAGCGCCTGCCGTTGTCGAACCGCATGTCCATCTCGTCGTCGCCGGCCTTGGTCACCGCCGTTAGGGTCGCATCGACGACCTCGATACCTTCAGCCTCCAGGGCAGTCGTCGTCTCCTCGTCCCACTGCAGCGCCTCGCCGAGCGTGGCGATGGCGATGGTATCGGTGAAACTCTTCAGGAAACGGGCCTCCGCCACCGCGCGCATGGTCGCGCCGATGACCACGGCTGGCCGGCCGGCGATCTCGTAGCCGTCGCAGATCGGGCAGATGCGCAGATATCCCTCCCTCACCAGATCATGGGCGTGCTCGAAAGGCGGCATGTTGTCTTCCAGCCCCGTCGCGAAGATGAGGTTCTGGCCGAGCACAGGCCGCCCGCCGATCTCCATCTTGAAGAAGCCGTCAGCAGTGCGTTCCAGACCGGCGGCCTCCCCCTCGGCCACCGGCACGTCGAATTCCGCGATCTGTTCGCGCATCCGGGCCAGCAGGTCGCGTCCCTTGACCCCGCCGGGAAAGCCGGGGTGATTGTAGGAGCGCGGGATGAGACGTGCGCGACTGCGCGCCCCGTCGACCAGCAGGGTCGTCCGGTTCATGCGCGCCAGGTAGATCGCCGCCGTCATTCCACCCGGGCCACCGCCAAGGACGATGCAATCGAACGGTGCATCCGAAATGTCTCGTTTGGCCGAGCCTGTGTCTGGCATGGGTATCCTCCGGAAGTTGAGTTGATCAGCAGGCGCTGTGAACGTATAGCCGGGCCCGGAGTTCCTGGACGAACCGCCTAGGCAGGAAAAGCAATTCTGTCACGCATCCATGACGACTGTCGAATTTACCACTCTGCTAAAATATTCGCGTCATGCGATTGAATGCGGCGAAGCATCGGTACAGTATAGAGCCGCGCATCCGAAATGCTTCAACGACGCGAGTTCAGGAGGGTGCTGTGTCGAACAGATTTGCGGCAATGGCAAATACGCTTGCTCAGGATGACACGGTTGCCAGCGACGAAATCGCCGAGGCAATCGAATATATGGAGATGAAGCTTAAGATTGCAGCGGCGCGCAAAGAGCCGGTGCCGTTCGTCGCCTTTCGGACCCGCACCATCCTGCAAGCTGCGCTGAAATTGCGCCAGGACGCCGGTCTTATTTCATAGCGATCTCGCCAGTCCTGAAACGACAGCCGTCGTCTTCATGTAAGGCGTTGCACCCGCTTCTTTTATCGGAACAGAGCCACCTGGGCACCACTGCCCTGCCCCAGCGCCGACGACGCATCGATACGCGCCCGCACCATTTTCCACGCGACGTCCGCGCGACGTCCTGTTGGAACTTTCCCTCGGCCGCCTTGTTGCCCCTCGGTGAATTGGAGATCGATATGGACTGGAGCGAGATGTTTTTCCAGGGATGGTCTGGCATCATCCGGACTGTCATCGTCGGAGCTATTGCCTACGGCTTCCTGGTCCTCTTCCTGCGTATTTCCGGCAAGCGGACGCTGGCGAAGCTGAATGCCTTCGATCTCGTCGTGACCGTCGCTCTCGGTTCGACGCTGTCGGCAGTCCTGCTCCAGGAATCGATTGCGCTGGCAGAGGGCGCTACGGCCCTTGGCCTGCTCGTCTCCCTCCAGTATGGTGTGACATATCTATCGGTACGCTCGAAGAATTTTGCAAAGCTGGTGCGTTCCCAGCCCACCCTGCTGGCCCGCAACGGAAGCTACTGCACCGCCAATCTTCTCGACCAGCGACTGACAGAGGACGAGGTCCTTTCTGCCGTGCGCTCACAGGGCATGAATGATCTGGATCAGGTGGAAGCCGTCATCCTCGAAAGTGACGGCACCCTCAGCGTCATCCCCCGCGGCGGATAAGCAGCGGTTTCATCACCCATATGTCAGGCGATCCTACTTGAAGATCGGCGCCGTTGCCGGCGGTTCGTAGTAGGAGGGTTCGGTGGTGGCGCAGCCGACCAGGCTCGCGACGGCGATCAGGATGATAAATCTCACGGAGTTCTCCAACTTCGATAACGCGTTGACATCTGGGGGCCATGGTAGAGTGGCGGCTCTTACGATCATGTAAAGGCGCGCGGTGATTTTGCAGGCAGCGGAGAAC
>JBKBXP010000324.1:0-3628 GCA_046314035.1 Pseudorhizobium sp.
GAACTTGTGTGTTGGAAATTGCTCTCCAGCGCGTAAACCCCCGGGAAATGGGGGCGATCTATCTGTGCGCCTTGTTCCTTCTTCGCGACTATCGTGTCACAGGGCCAACTCACGCGGCGGCCGGAAGGTGAAAGCTGTGCTCCATTTGGTGGAAGGGACGCCCAAAGTCAAGTGACGATTTTGCGGCTGCAATGCGAAAGCCCGCCTCCATGTGTGGACGCGGGCTTCAATTTGTTCAATGGATTCCGATCAGTAGCAGACACGGGCGCGATAGGCTTCGCCCCACTCGTTCTCCACCCATTCGAAGTGGCACCGCGGCGCAGGCCGGTAATAGGTGCGGCGATAGACCGGCGGCGGCGGGGCGTATTCGTATTCGGGTTCGACATAGACGCGGCGTGGCTGCGAGGCGATGGCTCCGCCGATGATGCCGCCGGCAAGCCCCGCCGCAACGCCGGCCCAGACGTCGTCATGACGATCGCGGGCCTGCGCATTCGGAACCGCGAAAGCCCCCATCGCCGTCAAAGCCATCATGCCTGCAGTCACAGTCTTCTTTAGTGTTCGCATGATCCTCATCCTTTCCCTCTCCAGGGTACGGGAAGAGTGTCGCCAGCAATCCCGGCAGATTGATGGACGTGCAGATGCCGTAGTCTGAACGGCTGTTCAGCCAGATGCGGCTTGCGGTTGAGAAAACGCGAGATGGGCTTTCCGAAAGCGGGAACTGTGGCTGAAACGTGGCGTGAACATGGTATCGGCAGGGCAGGGCGGACGTGCCGAAGCTTGGCTCAAGCAGCGCGAAAACCTGACAACTGTAAACTTTCGGGACAGCTTCCTGCGCTTTGCAAGGAGTTGTTAACGCTCGCTATGGTGTTATCTGTGAATCGGAGCACAACAGAATCGCTGTGGTATGCCGCTGTTCAAGCGGCTGGAGCGGAAGACGGTGGGTATGCAGGGCCAACTCCTGACGACGGCTTGTGCGCGGATCGGCGATCTGCGCGAACCTGCGTTCATCAAGGACAGCACTCTCAACTATTTTGCCGTCAACGACGCCTATGCGGCGCTGTTCGGCGGCGTACCGGCGGATCTGCTCGGACGGCCCACAGGCGATGGCCTGCAGGCCGAGCATGAGGGAGCGCGCCGCGAGAAGGAATGCCGGGCGCTGATCTTCGGCAGCGAGGAGACGGTGCGCGTCGTCGAGGGATCCGGGGCGCTGGCTTTCGACATCGCCATCGAGCGCTTCGTCACGGAAGATGACCGGACCTTTCTGTTCGGACGCTTCGTGCCGGTGGAGGAGGATAGCGACGTGCCGCGGCTGGTTGTGACTGACGGGGGAGGGAAGAGCATGCGTGAGGACGCGGACGGCCACTATCAGCATTTGCAGCTCGAGTACGCTCTCGATCTCCTCGATGTCGGAATCGGCATCTACGACGAGGCCAATACGCTCGTCTATTACAATGCGCAGCTGGAAGACTTCTACGACACCTTCGGCGTCTCGCTCCGCCATGGCATCCGCTACGAGCAGCTCGTGCAGGAAATCTACGAAAGGCGCGTCAAGAACAATCCGAGCCTGCAGGGGCGGGCGCCGCCGGAGCGGGTGGCCTGGGTTCAGGAGCGTGTAAAGGCTTTCGGGCTTGCCTATTCGGAAACGGTCGAACAACTGAAGGATGGCCGCTGGCTGAAGAGCGTCAACAAGCGGCTGGACAATGGTCTCGTCATTGCGCTGCGCTCCGACGTCACGGACTTCAAGGAGCAGGAGCATCACCTGCGCAAGAACATCGGCGAGACCGAGCTCCTGCGCGCGGTGCTCGAGGACCTGCCGGTTGCCGTCTTCATGCGCGACAGCCATCAGCGGCTGGAGTTCGTCAACGCCGCCTACGAGGCGATGTTCGGCGACAAGCGCGCCAATATCCTCGGCAAGACCGACGCGGAAATGTTCCCCTGGAAGGCGGAACGCAGCCAGAGCGAAAACGACCGCATCCTCGACGACGGCGAGGCGATCGAAAAGGCCGAGGACAAGACCTTTCCGGACGGGCGCACCGTTCCCGTCCTCACCCGGCAGATGCGCGTCCTCGATGCCGAGGGCGAACCGCACCTCGTCGGCTCGATCACCGATATCACGCCCTACAAGCAGGCCATGGAGCACGCCGACAAGCTGCGCCAGGACATGCAGACCATCCTCGGCGGCGTGCCCGTGGGGATCGGCATCCTCGACCGCGACTTCACCTTCGAATATGCCAACCCGGCCTTCTACGGCTTCTGGGATGCCGGCGAGCAGTTCGAGCTGATCGGCCGGCCCTACCGCGATTTCCTGAAGATGAATTTCGACAACGGCATCTACGGCGATATCGACAAGAGCTTCGAGGAGATCTACAGCAAGCGGATCGCCGACCTGACCCAGGAGACCGAGCAGCCGCCGATCGAGGTCCGCAGCGCCCAGGGGCGGGTGATCCTGATCTCCGGCACGCGCCTGACGGGCGAGAAACTGCTGCTCAGCTACACCGACATCACCGCGATCCGCAAACGCGACGAGGAGGTGCGGGCCGCCCAGCAGGCGCTCGATCGCCAGGGCGCGCTGATGCGCGACGCCACCAGCGCCATGTCGCAGGGCCTGCTCATTCTCCATGACGGCACGATCGTCTTCTCCAACAATGCCCTGCCGGCGATGCTGGAGATCCCGGAGGCGCTGGGGAGCCCCGGCGCCCAGTGGCGCGAGGTCTTCCGCTTCTGCGTCAAGCGCGGCGACCTCGGAGCGGCGGACGAAGCCATGGAGACGCTTCGCCACTGGGAGGAGAACGTCAGCCAGGGCAATTCCGTCGAGGTGACCTTCAAGGTCGACGGTCGCAAATGGATCCACGTCGAGGCCAACCTCAGCGGCAACGACCACTGGCTCGCCGTCTTCACCGACGTCACCGAGGTCAAGGAGCGCGAAGCGGAGCTGACGCGCCTGGTGCAGCGCGCCGAGGCGGCCGACAAGGCGAAGTCGGAATTCCTCGCCAACATGAGCCACGAGATCCGCACGCCGATGAACGGCGTGCTCGGCATGGCGGAACTGCTGGCCAAGTCCAACCTCGATACCCGCCAGAAGACCTTCATCGACATCATCGTCAAGTCGGGCAATGCGCTTCTGACGATCATCAACGACATCCTCGACTTCTCCAAGATCGATGCCGGCCAGATGAAGCTCAGGAAGGCGCCCTTCGATCCCGTCGAGGCGATCGAGGATGTGGCGACGCTGCTGTCGTCGTCTGCCGCAGAAAAGGACATCGAGCTGATCGTCCGAGGCGACGCCTCGATCAAGGAGACGGTGCTCGGCGACGCCGGGCGCTTCCGCCAGATCATCACCAATCTCGTCGGCAATGCCGTCAAGTTCACCGAAAAGGGCCATGTCTTCATCGACCTTCATTCGCAGCCCGTCGCCCAGGGCGAGATGATGCTGTCGGTGCGGATCGAGGACACCGGTCTCGGCATTCCGGACGAGAAGCTGAAGTCCGTCTTCGAGAAATTCTCTCAGGTCGATACCTCTTCGACACGACGCCACGAAGGCACGGGTCTTGGCCTTGCCATCACCGCCGGTCTCGTCGACCTCTTCGGCGGCTACATCGAGGTCGAGAGCGAGGTCGGCAAGGGATCG
>JBKBXP010000325.1:0-3624 GCA_046314035.1 Pseudorhizobium sp.
ACATGCGGCTGGTTGCGTCGCGAGCACTGAGCTGACCTGCCTTATCGAGATAAAATCCCTGCAGCGTCTCGGCCCGTGCCGGCGTCCCGGAGGCCTGAACGGCGGCAACTTTGGCGTCGACCAGCGGCAGGATCGCCAGGATCATTCGGGCATGGGTGGTCAGCGTGTGGATGTCCTGGAGGGCCGGATAAACCGCAGCCGATTGCATCAACCGCTGCAGACGCGTGCGTATTGCCGCCTCACCGTCACGATCGGCCTGCGTTGAGAACCGCATCATCAGGTTGCCCAGATCCCCCACCTCGGCCAAAACCGCCTTGACGTCCGGGCGGGGGGACTGATGCAGTGCCGTCAGTGTCTGACCAAAGACGCCGATGGAATTCTGCAGCAAAGCATTGCGTGTCTTGAACTGCTCGACAAGTGCCTCGTCGGCATTGATCGCCTGCTGCAGATCGTCCAGAAGTTGCTCAAGGCTGCCATCAAGCCCAAAGTCGAACGGCGTCAACATGTCTTGCAAGAGGGCCGCTGTGCGGCGAAGCGAGACGACAGACTCGACCAAAGGGTCGTAAGAGAGCAAGAGACCGGCGCGCGCGCGCAGCACGTCGCGCTGCACGGCAGCGTGACTGGCATCAATTGCTCTCAGGTTCATCATCACCGCTTCATGGCTTGAGCGGCCAGGCGCACCACCAACAGCAATGATAGCAAGAAACAGCGCTGAAAGTGTTGCCAGCCCCACCAGCCCCGCTTCACCGGCGATCTTTGCTGGACGGGCTTTGAAGCCTTTCTCCATTATAGTCTCCGGTCAGGCTTTTCAAAAAGGCCACGATGGCACCGATATCGCTATGGGTCAGCTGTCGCCCGAGCTGACTGACCCCCATGATCGCGACCGCCTCTTCAAGCGTTGCAGCTCTGCCATCATGAAAATAGGGCGCCGTCACTTCGACATTGCGCAGGCTCGGCACCCGAAATGTGTCGCCCTCCTGATCAATGCGCAAAGGTGCCCACTGCGGAGCTTTGGCAGCAGAGGCACCTTCTTGCGGATCCGCGAACACACCGAAGATCTGAAACATATTGCCGCCGATATTGGATCCCTGGTGACAGGATACGCAGCCAAAGCTCCTAAACAGCTTGTAACCCTGCATCTGCTGCGGTGAAAGGGCGCTTGCATCGCCTTGCAAAAAGCGATCGAACGCCGCATTCGGCGTCACAAGCGAACGTTGGTAGGTCACAAGTGCATCCAGCACGTTGTCGCGCCCCGGCACCTGCCCGTAGACGGATTTGAAACTGGCACGGTAGCCATCGTCTTGGAGAAGCCGAGGAAGCAGCGTCTGCCAGTCATTCGACATCAGATTTCTGTCCAGCAAAACGGCCTCGTTTTGAACCGGAAGCGCGGTAAACCTGCCGCGCCAGCCAAGCCGGTAGTTGTTGCCAACATTGAAGATGGTCGGCGCGTTGAAGGCATGCATCCGGCCATCGTATCCGGTGGTCCGTTTCACTGGAATTGTTCCACCGCTGGCAAGATCGTGGCAGGAACTGCACGACAAGGTCCCTCGCCTCGAGAGGATAGGATCATGAAACAACCGCTCCCCCAAGGCCACCTTGCCATGATCCAGCTCTGGTGCCGGCGGCAAGGCCGAAAGTGCCTGACCGGCGGAATGACGAAGGGTATCGGCGCTGTCACCGGTGGCGGATCCTGGAAAGGCGCCAATCAGCACAACGATCAACATCTGCCACAGGCGTTGAAAGAAACGACTGCTCGCCAAAACCGCGCTGCACTCGTCGCCCATTGTGCTCAGCGGTGACCATGGTTTCTCGGCCTTTCTGGGCGTTGCCGCCATTTTGTATCCCTTCATGCGAGGTTTCCAACACCTCAGTAAGAAGCAATCATTGCAGGTGGCTATCTGAGGCGATGCGCGCATGGCGTCCTCAGAAGAGCGTTTGGCCGGGGCTCCACCTTAGTCGATCGCTCGCCATCGCATCGGTTCTTTCCCTAACCGACTGGCTAAACCGGGTGCAGCGGGATCTCCAGCCGATGAATCGGTGCTGAACCCCAACCTGTTGCCATCGCCAGATCCCAGGTGGGCGCCCAATCGATCTCCCCTCCGACATGCACCCGTTGCACCCGCGAGATACGGCATGGCGGTTTGTCCATCTGGGAGCCAAAGGGCAGTGTCAGGTCGCTCTCAAAGGCGGTGGCTGTCAGCTTGGGCAGCAGTTGCGCTGGACGGCAGTGGTCGATCAGGCGCGAAAGCGATACCGCAGGACCAACCACGGCAGTACGGTTTCGCCCGCAGACTTCAATGGCATTGAATCGAGAAAGATCGGCAACGACGATATTGGCAAATTCAGCTTCCATCACAGCCTGGTCCAACGAAAGAGAGCCAATATCGACCTCGATAGTCGTGTGCGACGCCGGGCAGTCGTCAGACCACCGACGATAGATTATGCTGGTGACGACCGAAATCCTTGACGCCAGAAGCGCGAAACGCTGGAGATCGTCGATGTGACTGCATCGCAAGATCAGAGGCATCAGGCCCCTCTCCGGTTGCAGCTTGCGAGCGTCAGACTTATTGTGCAACATCATGTGACTCTTTGCGGCGTGACGCCGCCCTTGTTGTTTGCGCGACACGCGCTGGCCGTGCTGACCGTTAAAGCTAGTGCTGCCTGGCAACCGCCAGATTTCATGCGAGGCGCATTTGGTTACGATTGTCATTTTTCCGGAGCTGATCAGAGGGCGGACGTGTGTCGATGCCCGGGAAGCGCCCATCAAGCGGTCCATAATTGAGAGGTGGGCGATCTCAAGCCATCGTTGCGGTGTCCTTTTTCATAGCCATATCGCTGCAGGATGACACCAGATCAGCCGCCATCTGGGCCTCCAGGTTTTGGTTGTGGCAACCGATAGTGACGTCCCCAGCATCCCCAGGTGACGTCGTCGCGATGCAGCGCGACCAGCTGTGGGCGACGCACCAGAAACATGCCCAGACCAAAGGCCAGAGCCGAGATAAACAACACGTAGTAGGCGGGAGCCATGCGGTCGAATGCCGTGGCCCAGGACAGCAGTACCGGCGTCAACGCACCAAATACCGCATGACCGATGTTATAACAGAATGACACACCCGTGACCCTCACGCGGGCTGGAAAGGCTGTCACCATGACGTAGGGCACGGCCGCCGTTTGGCCGGCGGCTAACCCCATGGCAGCGGAGAGGAGGTAGAGCAGCAGCACAGAGTGCCCGGCCAGGGCATAGAAGGTGAAGCCGGCGACCGCAAATGCGGCACTGCCGCCCATCAACGACCAACCGGGCCCGATACGGTCGGTCACTGCGCCCGACAAAGCGTTTCCAAACAGTAGGGCCAGCGTTCCCGCGCTGGTGGCAAACAGGGCATGCTGGGCGGAGATCCCATAGGTGGTCTGTAGCAGCGTCGCCGTCATCACGGCTGTGACCAAGATGCCGGCGGACAGAACCCAGGTGAGCATCATTGACAGGATCACCGCTTCGCAGTGGTGTTGCAAGACCGTCTTGAGTGGCAACTGCGGCAGCAGGGAAGGGCGTCGGCTCAACGCGCAAAAGACAGGCGTTTCCTTAAGCCACCAGCGTGCATAGATGGCCGGCAGGCCCAACACTCC
>JBKBXP010000326.1:0-3619 GCA_046314035.1 Pseudorhizobium sp.
GCAAGGATCTCCGCGTAGCTGTCGCTGCGGGTCTCGTCGTCGCGGCGATAGAGCCTTCCATCTCGTGCCTCGACCCCGATGTTGCCGGCCCCGAAGAGCGGCGAGGCCGGATCCTTGGTGGCAAGTTCAGACAGTTTGGCGATGGCGTCCTTGCCAGCGTTGTTGAGCGCCAGTCCTGCGCTTGCCGTATGACCGGAGCCACCGGCGATGCCGCCGTCCGGAAGGGTCGAGATCCCCGAGTGAAATTCGACCTGATCCGGATCGAGCCCGAGCGCCTCGGCGGCAATCTGCGCCAGCGCCGTCCAGGCGCCCTGGCCCATGTCGGCACCCGCCGTCTCCACAAGAGCCGTGCCGTTGGCGCGAAGCGTGGCGCGCGCCTCCGCCGGGAAGTGCGGGCAGGGGAAGAGCGCGGTGCCCATGCCCCAGCCGACGAGGAAACCGTTCTCGTCGCGCATCTGGCGTGAGGCGAGAGGCCGGCCGGCCCAGCCGAAACGCTTGGCGCCCTCGGCATAGCATTCGCGCAGAGCCTTGGAGGAGAACGGCTTTTCGGTGCCAGGTTCGGTCTCTGCATAATTGTGCAGGCGGAAATCCAGCGGGTCCATGCCACAGGCGTCCGCCGCCTCGTCAATCGCAACTTCCAGTGCCGCCGATCCGGATGCTTCGCCCGGCGCCCGCATCGGACCGGGCGTGCCGGTATCGAGCCGAATGCCCTCGTGTTCCGACAGTAGTGCCGGGCTGGCGTAGAGATGCGTCGAGGCGTTCGCGGCCGGCTCCAGAAAGTCGTCGAACGATGACGTTGCGGAGATCGACTTGTGGTGAAGCGCCGTCAGGTGCCCGTCGTTGTCGAGGCCGATACGCAGCTTCTGCCAGGTTGCTCCGCGGTGGCCGACGGGTCCGTACATCTGAGCCCGGCTGAGCACCAGCTTGACGGGTCGCTGCAGTGTCCGCGCCGCGAGGATCGCCAGAATCTGCGGTCCGTTGATGATGGCCTTCGACCCGAAGCCGCCACCGAGGAAGGGAGAGCGGATCGTGACGTTCTCCGGCGGGATGCCGAAATAGGTGGCGTAGGAGGCGCAGCTCATCACCAGCGCCTGGTTGGGCATGTCGAGCATGACGTGATCGCCGTCCCATTCGGCAACGACGGCATGGGGTTCCATGGCGTTGTGGTACTGCGCCGGCGTGATGTAATCCCTCTCCAGCACCTGGGCCGCAGTTGCAAGTCCGGCCTCGACATCGCCGAAGGTAGCCTTCGGTGGGCCGCCGACACCGACGGCAGGCGGATCGAAGCGAAGGCCGTCATCGATGCCGGTCCGTGGGTCTTCGGTCGCGTACTGCGGGTTGAGCAGGGCGGCGCCTTCGGTCGCCGCTTCGAGCGTGTCGGCGATGACCAGCGCGATCGGCTGGTTGGCGTAGCGGACGGCGCTGTCCTGCAGCACCTCGATGCGGAAGCCGAAGGGGGGCAACTTCTCGTCCGGATCATGGGCGAGCGGCGGGCGGTTGGCGGGCGTCATCACTTCGACCACCCCGGGATGGGCATTGGCGGCCTCGACATCGAGCGAGGTGACCCGGCCGCGGGCGATCCTGCTGACGGCGGTCACGGCGTAGAGCATACCGTCCGGATGATTGTCGGCGGCGTAGGTGGCGCGGCCGGTGACCTTGAGCACGCCGTCGCGGCGCGTCAGCGGCTGGCCGGCGTTGGAGCCGTAGCGGGCGTTCGTGGATGGTGCATCAAGCGACATGGCTGGCTCCCGGCGTCGTTGAGAAGGGCGAGGCGGGGAGGGCAGGCATGACCTCCGGCGTTCCTTCGGCTGCGAGGATGAGCGCCCGCACGGCGATGCGGCGCGCCAGTTCGATCTTGAAGGCATTGTCGCCCGAGGGCTTTGCCTCGGCGAGGGCAATCCCGGCAGCCCTGGTGAAGGCTTCGAGCGTCGGTTCGGCCCCCGCCAGCGAAGCTTCCGCCTCTCGTACGCGCCATGGCTTGGCGGCAATGACGCCCAGAGCGAGGCGGGCATCGCTGATGACACCGTCACGGATTTCCAGGGCTGCCGCTGCCGAGACCACGGCGAAGGCATAGGAGGTGCGCTCACGCAATTTCAGATAGCGGGCGTTGGCGGCAAATCTTGCCGCCTCTGCCGGGAGCCGGAGCGCGACGATCAGCTCTCCGGGCGCGAGTGCAGTCTCCTGCTCCGGTGTGTCTCCGGGCAATTTGTGGAAGTCCTCGAGCGGGATCTCGCGTTTTCCCTGCGGTCCCTCCACTTCGACCACGGCGTCAAGCGCGGCCAGGGGCACGCAGAAATCGGATGGGTGCGTGGCGATACAGTGCTCGCTCCAGCCGACAACGGCGTGGAGACGGTTCTCGCCATGGAGCGCGTCGCAGCCGGATCCGGGGACCCGGCGGTTGCAGGCGCTGGCGGTGTCCTGAAAATAGGCGCAGCGGGTGCGCTGCATCAGGTTCCCGCCAACGCTGGCCGCATTGCGCAACTGCGCCGATGCGCCCGACAGCAGGGCTTCGGCAACAGCCGGGAAGGCCTTGGCGAAGCGCGGGTCGTAGGCGAGGTCCGAATTGCGCACCATGGCGCCGATCCGGACACCGCCGTCCGACTGCCACTCGATCCGGTCAAGGCCGGAAAGTCTGGTGATGTCGATCAGACGCAGGGGCTGCGACACCCCGATCTTCATCAGGTCGAGAAGATTCGTGCCGGCGGCGAGATAGGCGGAGCCTGGCTCGGCAGCGGCGGCGACGGCTTCGGAAATGCTGTTGGGGGACACGAAATCGAACCGGTTCATGCGGCGTCCCTCCCCTTGTCTGCCGCCATGACCTTCTGCGCCTCCAGAACCGCTTCCGTGATCCCCTGGTAGGCGCCGCATCGACAGATATTGCCGCTCATGAGTTCACGGACCCGTTCGGGGTCACCGCTTGCGTGGCCCTCCTTGATCAGCCCGACCGCGCTCATGATCTGGCCGGGGGTGCAGAAGCCGCACTGGAAGCCGTCGGCCTCGATGAAGGCGACCTGGACTGGGTGAAGGGAGTCGCCGTCCGCGAGACCTTCGATCGTCCGGATGTCGGCGCCGTCGAGACTGGCGGCAAGCGAAAGACAGGAATTGATGCGCCGTCCATCGACAAGCACGGTGCAGGCACCACACTGGCCCCGGTCGCAGCCTTTCTTCGTGCCCGTCAGGTGAAGCCGCTCGCGTAGGAGATCGAGCAGCGTCACACGCGGGTCGTCGAGCGCGATCGTGCGCGGCTGACCGTTGATGGTGAGGCTGATGGAGAGTGACATGCGGTACTCCATTCAGTGATTGTGTTGTAAGGATCAGATGCCGGTGGCTCCGGCGGGGAAATGCACGGGCTGAACGCGGGCCGGCCACCGCTTACGCTAAGCTGGGTGTTCTCTGCTGGCCGGCTGTGTCATTTATACGGAGGGAGCCTCCGTTTAGCAAGAGGCAATGTTAAGCATAGTCAGATGGAACAAGAACACGGGAAGACAACACGACGGCCACGCTCCGATTCCATCCGGAACCGGGAGCGGCTGCTCGAAGCAGCGACGGAGATTTTCAGCGCCGGCGGCCCGCAAGCCAGCCTGGAAGCCGTGGCCCGCAAGGCCGGCCTCGGCATCGG
>JBKBXP010000327.1:0-285 GCA_046314035.1 Pseudorhizobium sp.
CAAGCCCTACGAGACATCGGCGTTGATCCGCACGATCACGAAGCTCCTTGCCTCCCGTTGACGGCGGTGATCAACGGTCCGTGTCCACATAAGAGAGATGCGGGGGCTGCTCGCTCAGATGTCGAGGTTTTCGGCGAAGGCGGCGCGATCCTGGATGAAGCGGAAACGGGCGTCCGGCCGCGTGCCCATCAGATTGTCGACGGCCTCGCGGGTTCCTTCGAAATCCACCTCGTCGATCGACACGCGCAACAGCGTGCGCTTGGCCGGATCCATGGTGGTTTCCTT
>JBKBXP010000327.1:295-3600 GCA_046314035.1 Pseudorhizobium sp.
AGCTGCGCCGGCATCATCTCGCCGAGGCCCTTGAAGCGGCCGATCTCGACCTTCTTGCCCTTGAACACCGTCTCCATCAGTTCTGCGCGGTGCACATCATCGCGGGCATAGACGGACTTGGCACCATGGCGGATGACGTAGAGCGGCGGAACGGCAAGATACAGGTGATTGCCCCGGATCATCTCCGGCATCTCCTGGTAGAAGAAGGTGATCAGCAGCGAGGCGATATGGGCGCCGTCGACGTCGGCATCGGTCATGATGATGACTCGCTCGTAGCGGAGATCCTCCTCGCGATACTTGGTGCGCGTGCCGCATCCCAGTGCCTGGACGAGGTCGGCGATCTGCTGGTTGGCCGATAGCTTCTCGCGGCTTGCGCTGCCGACGTTGAGGATCTTGCCGCGCAGCGGAAGAATCGCCTGGTTGGCGCGATTGCGTCCCTGCTTGGCGGAGCCGCCGGCCGAGTCGCCCTCCACGATGAAAAGCTCCGCACCTTCGGCGGTGTTCTGCGAGCAGTCGGCGAGCTTGCCGGGCAGGCGCAGCTTGCGCACCGCAGTCTTGCGGTTGACTTCCTTTTCCTTGCGGCGGCGCAGGCGCTCCTCGGACCGCTCGATCACCCAGTCCAGCAGCTTGTCGGCTTCGCCCGGGTTGCCGGTCAGGTAATGATCGAAGGGGTCGCGCAGGATGTTCTCGACAAGGCGCTGGGCCTCGACGGTCGCGAGCTTGTCCTTCGTCTGGCCGACGAATTCCGGTTCACGGATGAAGATCGAGAGCATGCCGACGGCCGAGATCATCACGTCGTCGGTGGTAATATGCGTTGCCCGCTTGTTCTGCGTCAGGTCGGCATAGTTCTTCAGCCCCTTGAGGAGTGCGATGCGCAGACCTGCCTCGTGGGTGCCGCCCTCGGGCGTCGGAATGGTGTTGCAGTAGGAATGGATCTGCGGGTCGCCACCGTACCAGGTGATGGCCCATTCCATCGCGCCATGACCGCCGGTCTTTTCAGTGCGGCCGGCGAAGATTTCGCGGGTGACGGTAAAGTCCTTGCCGAGCGTTGCGGCGAGATAGTCCTTCAGGCCGCCGGGGAAGTGGAAGACGGCCTTCTCCGGGAGTTCGCCACCCGGCGACACCAGGCCCGGATCGCAGGACCAGCGGATTTCGACGCCGCCAAACAGATAGGCTTTCGAGCGCGCCATCCGGAAGATCCGGCCGGGATCGAACTTGGCATGATCGCCGAAGATCTGTGGGTCGGGATGAAAGCGGACGCGGGTGCCGCGGCGATTGTGGACCGGTCCCAGTTCCTCGAGGTCCCCTTGCGGAACGCCGCGCGAAAAACGCTGGCGGTAAAGCTTGCGGTCGCGGGCAACCTCGACTTCCAGGAAGTCGGACAGCGCGTTGACCACCGAAACGCCGACGCCATGGAGGCCGCCGGAGGTCTCATAGGCCTTGCCGTCGAATTTGCCGCCGGCATGCAGCTTCGTCATGATCACTTCGAGGGTCGACCTGCCGGGCACCTGCGGGTGGTTCTCGACGGGGATACCGCGGCCGTTGTCGGTGACGGTCAGGCAGCCTTCCGTGTCGAGGTGAACCTCGATGAAGTTGGCATGACCTGCCACGGCCTCATCCATCGAGTTGTCGATGACTTCGGCAAAGAGGTGGTGCAGGGCCTTCTCGTCGGTGCCGCCGATATACATGCCCGGGCGCATCCGCACGGGTTCGAGCCCTTCCAGGACGCGGATGGATGACGCTCCGTAGTCGTCGACGGAGGTTGCAGGATGGGAGGGCAGATCGACGGGCTTGGCAAGGGTCACGGGCGGCTTGGGCTCCGAAGCGACTGGCTTGGCCAGAGGAAGGTCTGCGAAAAGGTCGTTGTTGTCATCCATCGGGTCAGTCGGTACTACCTGTCGAGGGGCTGAACGGGAGGCCATACCCACCTCATGCTGTTTCGAATCACCGGCAATTCTGCCAGAAAGCTGGCTTTTCTGCGATGCGGCAGGGAACGGTGCTCACGGAGCAATGCTTTGCCCAGCCTGCATTGGCAAGGCGCCGACAGCGGATCGACCGACAGGAGGGAGCCGTGTCCACAGTTCATTTGGCTTTAGCCACAGTTTTCGTGCTGGCAGTGTCCCTCGCCGGCGCAGAGGCGCTGGCGCAGCAAGGTCCCATCAAGCCGTACAAGGACGAGCTCTTCTCCCGGTTCCAGGTCCTGGAGAGTTATGACGGTGGTGCTTACGAGGTCATCGACTACCAGGAAATGCGCGACATTAACGAACGCGACCAGGAGCCCGAGCGGCGGGTGAAATCCACCTATGTCTCGACCGCCGTCCGGCGCGAACAGGAAAACGAGACGCTGCAGATTGGCGGCCGCGCAGTCGAGTTGGCGCGGGTCGGGAGAAGCCGGGATGCGGCCTTCACGGTCATCTTCGTGCACGGGCGAGGGGGAGACAGACGCCTCGGCGTCAACGACTACAGCTTCGGGGGCAATTTCAACCGGCTGAAGAACCTCGTGGTCCGCAACGGCGGCACCTATTATGCCCCAAGCGTCATCACCTTCGACGCCAGTGGAACAGCCGAGATCGCCCTGCTGATCCGCCATGCCTTCGAGCAGTCGCGTGGTCGTCCGGTGCTTCTGGCGTGTGCCTCCATGGGCGGGATGATCTGTTCCGGGATCGCCCGCGATCGGGAGGCTGCGCATTATCTGAGCGGCCTGGCTGTCATCGGCGGACCGCCCGATGCAGGCTTCCTCACCACGCCGGCTGCCAAGCGCCGCCTGCCGATCTACCTGTCGCAGGGAAGCGCCGACAGCGTCTACCCTGTGGACGGGCAGGTGGCTGTCTATCAGAAGCTGCGTGCTGCCGATTACCCTGTTCGCCTGACGGTGTTCAACACGGGTGGCCACGGCACGCCCATCCGCATGACCGACTGGCGCAAGCTTCTCAATTTTCTGCTGACGGCCGGGTGAGGTTCAACCTTTGGTCAAGACCGCGGTTTTCCGTGGCTTTTCGTGGCGTGCGCACTAGAACCACTGATGAACGAGATGCAGGCATGTAAGCCTGAAGGGAAGGAGACAGACCGATGACACCCGATGTGAAGCCGCTGGTGGCGGGCAACTGGAAGATGAACGGAACCCGCTCATCGCTCGACCAGATCAAGGCAATCAGCGAGGGCGTGCGGGACAACCTGTCGGAAAAGGTCGAAACACTGCTCTGCCCTCCCGCCACCCTGATTTATGTGGCGACCGCGATCTGCACCGAGAGCCCGCTGATGATCGGTGCCCAGGACTGCCATACCGCGACCCACGGCGCCCATAC
>JBKBXP010000328.1:0-3596 GCA_046314035.1 Pseudorhizobium sp.
TTCAGCAGAGAGTTCTGCCGGATCCGAGAGCGTCCGCGGCAGCCCCGCATTGCGGGCCGTCGCATTCACAGCCGCAGTCTATCCGCACGGCTGTCATCCGTTGAGCGGTGACGCTCCTTAGAACGTCCTGCGGAACATGCCGCGATCGATCTGACGCTGGCGGTATTCAAGGTCAACGCGGTCGGCCGAACCATTCAGGTAGGCAAGTTCGCGTTCTTCGGTGGTCGGGCCGCGGAGGGCGCGGGCAAATTTTCTGACTGGTCCAAACATGGTCTTCTTCTTTCGCTTCTTGGTGCTCTATTGCACCGCAGCAATATATCCATTCGGCGGGACAATGACCAACGCCACCAAAGCGGTTCTGCCTTGCTTGGGAAGCATGGCGGAACCGGCGAGATGACCAAGAAGAAGGCAGATCAGTCGTAGACGCGCTTGATCGTGGAGATGCAGTCGAGGTCCTTCAGCTGTGTCAGCATCTGGTTCAACTGCCGAAGGTCCCAGACTTCCACCTCGATGACGATCTCGGAGAAGTCGGCGGCGACGCGGCCCATGACGAGATTGCGGATGTTGATGTCCAGGCTGCCGATGGTCTGCGCGACGGTTGCCAGCGTGCCCGGCTCGTTCAGGGCATTGATGATGATGCGAGCCGAGAAGCGCGACTTGTTGGCGTCGTCGAGATCCCAGCGCACATCGATCCACCGCTCCGGCTGATCGTCGAAGCGTTGCAGCGCCGATGCCTGGATCGGGTAGATGGTGATCCCGGTCTCGCCCTCCATGATCCCGACGATCCGGTCGCCCGGCACGGCGCCGCTCGGGGCGAAGTTGACCTGCATGTTCCCGGAGAGGCCGCGGATCGGCAAAGGCACGGATTCATCCGCATGGCCGGCCTGACCGTCGGGCGCTTCCGCGGAGCGTCCGGGAATGCGGAACATCATGCCGGAAACGCTGCGAACGTTGAACCAGCCCTCGTCCGCCAGCGGCTTTATGGTGACGCGCTCATCCTTGTAGTCGGGATAGACGGCACGCATGACGTCAATCGACGACAGCTCTCCGCGTCCGACGGCCGCGATGGCATCCTCGACGTCCTTGTGGCCAAGGCGGTGGAGCACGGGCTTCAGGGCCTCGCGGGAAAAGACCTTGCCGGCCCGTTCGAAGGTGCGCTCGAGGATGCGGTGGCCAAGGCCGGAATACTGCTTGCGGATCGCCATGCGGGTTGCCCGCCGAATGGCGGCGCGTGCCTTGCCGGTGACGACGATTTCCTCCCAGGCAGCCGGGGGAACCTGCACGCCGGAGCGAATGATCTCGACCTCGTCACCGTTGTTGAGGCGGGTGACGAGCGGCATGATACGACCATTGATCTTGGCGCCGACGGTGGTGTCGCCGATATTGGTGTGGACCGCATAGGCGAAATCGATCGGCGTCGCACCGCGCGGCAGGGCGATCAGCTTGCCCTTCGGGGTAAAACAGAAGACCTGGTCCTGGAACAGCTCGAGCTTGGTGTGCTCGAGGAATTCCTCCGGGTTGTCGCCTTCGGAGAGCGCCTCGATCGTGTGCCGCAGCCAGGAATAGGCGCTGGACTCCTTCGACAGAAGTTCACCGCCCTCGCCGTCCTTGTAGAGCGCGTGGGCGGCAATACCGTATTCGGCGATCTCGTGCATCCGCGTCGTTCGGATCTGCAGTTCGATGCGCTGGCGCGTCGGTCCGATGATGGTGGTGTGGATCGAGCGATAATCGTTCTGCTTCGGGGTGGAGATGTAATCCTTGAAGCGGCCCGGCACGACGCGCCAGCGCATGTGGACGATCCCGAGCGCCCGATAGCAGGCCGGAATGTCGGCGACCATGATGCGGAAGCCGTAGATGTCGGAGAGCTGTTCGAAGGACAGCGATTTCGACTGCATCTTGCGGAAGACGGAGTAAGGCTTCTTCTGGCGGCCCTTGACCACGGCATCCAGCAGCCCGTTGGCGACCAGGAGATCGCGCAGTTCGTCCTCGATCTTGGTGATCAGGCCCTCGTTGCGAGCGGAGAGCTCCACCAGGCGCTTCGTTACCGTCTCGTAGGCTTCGGGATTGAGGTAGCGGAAGGACAGGTCTTCCAGCTCATCGCGCAGGTCCTGCATGCCCATGCGACCGGCAAGCGGTGCATAGATGTCCATGGTCTCTTCGGAAATGCGGGCCCGCTTTTCCGGGTTCATGTGCTCCAGCGTGCGCATGTTGTGCAGGCGGTCGGCAAGCTTGACCAGCAGCACGCGCACGTCGTCGGAGATCGCCAGCAGGAGCTTGCGCAGGTTCTCGGCCTGCTTGGCCTTCTTGCTGACGAGATCGAGCCGCTTGAGCTTCGTCAGCCCCTCGACCAGCCGGCCGATGTCCTCGCCGAACAGTTCGTCGATCTCGGCGCGGGTCGCCGTGGTGTCTTCGATGGTGTCGTGCAGCAGGGCAACAGCGATCGTCGACTCGTCGAGATGCATTTCCGTGAGGATGGCAGCAACTTCCAGCGGGTGGGAGATGTAGGGATCACCACTCGCCCGCTTCTGCAGGCCATGCTTCTGCATGGCGTAGACATAGGCCTTGTTGAGGAGAGCTTCGTTGACGTCAGGCTTGTACTTTTGAACCCGCTCAACAAGCTCGTATTGCCGCATCATGCCGAAAAGATTCCCAGGTTGAAAACGAAAAAGGCGCGCCAGTCACGGACTGGCGCAGCCATCATAAAGCAAGCAAACTATGTCGAACCAGATAACGAACGATCAGTAATCGTCGCTTTTCTCCGGCGGTACAAGACCTTCGATGCCGGCCAGCAGTTCTTCTTCCGACATCTGGTCGAATGTGACGGTTTCGGGCAGATCGTCTTCCTGGTCGTTGCGGTCCGCGGTGGTGGAAGCACCTGCATTGGCCGCGAGCAGCGAAGCCGGATCGGGCTCGGGCTCATCGACTTCCACGTGCTTCTGAAGCGAATGGATCAGGTCTTCCTTGAGGTCGTCGGGAGACAGCGTCTCGTCGGCGATTTCACGCAGCGCAACCACCGGATTCTTGTCGTTGTCGCGGTCGATGGTGATCGCGCCGCCCTGGGAAATCTGACGTGCGCGATGGCTGGCCAGAAGCACGAGCTCGAACCTGTTGTCGACTTTGTCAATGCAATCTTCTACGGTGACACGGGCCATTGCCTGTCCTTTGCGGTCGTTATGTTCGGGAGTTAATACGCCCGATACAGCTATTGCAGCCGGAATTCAAGTTTTTCCTGCGGATCGCCGCCACACCGCGCATATCATGCGCCGGCGGCATGCACAAAGATTTCAACTCGCGCAGCTTGGATAAACACGAATCGTACCATAAATGCGGCTTCATGATCGATTGGTGATTTATCATGACATTATAGCGTCACAAGCTCATCAGGAGGGGCTTGCCGTCGCCAATCCTGCTTGCGGGAAATAAAATGGGATGGAGAAAACATGTTTGACCCAAGAGAGAAGATTGCCCTCTTCATAGACGGCGCAAATCTCTACGCTGCTTCCAGGAGCCTCGGCTTCGACATTGATTATCGCAAACTGCTCAAGTCCTTTCAGAAGCGCGGTTATCTTTTGAGAGCCTATTACTATACGGCGCTG
>JBKBXP010000329.1:0-3593 GCA_046314035.1 Pseudorhizobium sp.
GTCACCTGATCAGAGACAAGGCCAAGCTTTTGGCACGGGTAAGACGGCTGAAGGGCCAGATAGAGGCGATCGAACGCTCTCTGGAAGAGGAAGCGCCCTGCGCGGAAACCCTCAATCTCGTCGCCTCCGTCCGCGGTGCCGTTACCGGCCTCACCGCGGAGCTGATCGAGGAGCACATCCAGGAGCACGTCGCCGGCCCGGACCAGGACGCGGCGGCGCGTCAGCAAGGCGCTGCGGAACTGATCGAAGTCATCAGGAGATACCTGAAGTGAGCCTCGCCCCCTCCCGCTTTGCCAATCCGCACCAGCACGTCTTCCTGGGCGATGCCCATGACCGCAACGAGCGCCGCACCTGGCTCGTGATCGTCATCACCGCCACCATGATGGTGATCGAGATCGTCGCCGGCACCTGGTTCGGCTCCATGGCGCTCGTCGCCGACGGCTGGCACATGTCCACCCATGCGGCCGCCATGCTGATTGCAGCGCTCGCCTATCGCTATGCCCGCAAGAACGCCAACAACCCCCGCTTTACCTTCGGCACCGGCAAGCTCGGCGATCTCGCCGGATTTGCCAGCGCCATCGTGCTGGGCCTGATCGCTCTGCTGATCGGGTGGGAAAGCCTGCAGCGATTCTACGCCCCCGTTGCGATCGATTTCAGCCAGGCGATCATTGTCGCCGTCCTCGGCCTTGGCGTGAACCTCGTCTGTGCCTGGCTGCTGCGCGAGGATCATTCCCATGGCGGCCATCACCATGGCGCCCACCAACACGGCCATCATGACCATGGACACGCCCACGCGACGGACAACAATCTGCGCGCCGCCTATCTTCACGTCCTGGCGGACGCCCTGACCTCGATCCTCGCCATCGTCGCGCTCGTGCTCGGCAGCCTCTACGGCTGGAACTGGATGGATCCGGCCATGGGCATCGTCGGCGGGATCGTCATCGCCCGCTGGTCCTGGGGGCTGATCACCCATACCGGCGCCGTGCTGCTGGACTATGTCCCCGCCGGCGAGGACCTCCCCGACGAGATCCGCGACGCGCTCGAAGCCGAGGGCGATCGCATCACCGATCTGCACGTCTGGCAGCTCGGACCGGGGCATCACGGGGCAATCGTCTCCCTTTCGTCGCTCGCGCCGCAGCCGCCCGCCACCTACCGCGAAAAGCTTGCCCACATCCACGACCTCTCCCACCTCACCATCGAGGTGGAGCAGGCCGCGTCTTGAGCCAAGGTTGCACGCCGCAGACGCTCCTCGAACCGAAGCTCATCCGACGGCCTAACCACCGACCTAGCTGACCGGCACTTGGTGACGGATGTTGCGCACCTCCATCAGTGCCGAGACGAACGCCCTCACCAGCCTTGCCTTCTGCATGTCGGGCCGAAACAGCAGATAGCTCTTGAAGTAGACGGCCGGCTCGAACGGCCGCAGGATCAGGCCGCGCTCGGAAAAACCGTCCACCGCCAGCGGATTGACGATCCCGACGCCCACTCCCTCCAGCGCCAGCGCGCAGGCGGTGATGGCAAACGGCGTCTCGATGACCAGGTTCGGCTTGGCGCCAGCATCCAGGCACAGTTGATCCAGTTGCAGTCTCGCCCGGTCTTCCGGCGACAGCGCGACGTAGTCGACGCCGTGGAGATCCTCCGGCCGGATAACCTTCTTCGCCGCAAGCGGATGTCCGGGCGGAATGGCGCACAGCGCCGGGAAGCTCCCGAACACCTGGTGCTCGACGCCGGAGAGATCGACTTCGTCCGCGGCAAGACCGAGATCGAATTCCCCGTCGACGATATGATTTCGGACGGAAGCCGAGCTCATGATGCTCAGCGTCACGATGGCGGATGGAAAGAGCTCCCGGAACCGGCGCACCGCGCGGGGAACGATGGTCGAGCCTGTCGCGGCGAGGCTGGCGACCCGGATGTTGCCGGAGCCGAAGTCGCGGATACGGGCGGCCGACGAACGCAGCCTGTCGAGACCGCGAAAGCTCGTTTCCACGTCGCGGTAGAAGATGTCCGCCTCGGGCGTT
This sequence comes from Pseudorhizobium sp., assembly GCA_046314035.1. Classification (GTDB taxonomy): domain Bacteria; phylum Pseudomonadota; class Alphaproteobacteria; order Rhizobiales; family Rhizobiaceae; genus Neorhizobium. The sequence goes on from JBKBXP010000329.1 coordinate 2,019, forward strand.
GGCACCAGCCTGCCCTTGACGCGGTCGAACAGCGGAAAGCCGACCGTAGCTTCCAGTTCCCCGATCAGCCGACTGACGGCGGGCTGCGTGACGCCCATGAGTTCCGCCGCTCTCGAGGCCGTCCCCGTGATGATGACGGCCCGGAAGGCCTCGATCTGCCGGAAGTTCATCGGCCCCTCCCATAAGGTTTACGCATAGACCTAGACGTTCTCGTCAATTGTCCTTCTACCATCCCTATGGCACGTTTTCCCTCGAAATCGAACGAGGACATACGATGCACGACCGGACGCTCTGCGTTAAACGACCTGAAGTCTCCCATGAAGGCTTCGCCAGCCTCGCCACCCCCACCTACCGCGCCTCCACCATCGTCTTTGACAGTGCGGAAGCCTATGCCAACCGGTCCAAGCGTGGCCCCGACGGCTACACCTATGGGCTCCATGGCACGCCGACGTCGCGGACGCTCGAGGCGTCGATTACCGCTCTGGAACAGGGCCTTCGAACGGTCCTGGTGCCTTCCGGCCAAGCCGCCATCACCGTCGTGTTTCTGTCGGTGCTGATGCCCGGCGACACGGTCCTCATCCCGGACAGCGCCTATCCGCCGGTCGCGGGCTTCTGCGAAACCTACCTGAAGCCGCGCGGCATCTCCTACCGCATCTACGATCCCATGACCGGCTCGGGCATCGCGAGCCTCATCGACGCCACAGTCAGGCTGATCTGGACGGAATCCCCCGGCTCCACCACCATGGAGATCCAGGACATTCCCGCCATCGTCGCGGCGGCGAAATCACGCGGCGTCCTGACCGGCTGCGACAACACCTGGGCAACGCCCCTGTATTTCAAGCCGCTTGCCCACGACATGGACTTCTCGTCGATGGCGCTGACGAAATATGTCGGCGGCCATTCCGACCTCTTGATGGGATCGATCGCGGTCAAGGACATCGCGCTCCACAAGAAGCTGAAGGACACCATGCGGATGATCGGCATGGGGGTTTCGCCGGACGACTGCGCGCTGGCACTGCGCGGCATGGAAACCATGGGTGTCCGCATGGCCCATTCCGGCCGGGTTGCCTTGGATTTCGCCAGGAAGATTGCGGACCGTGTTGCGCCGGAACTGGTGCTGCACCCCGCCCTCCCCGGAGCCGCAGGCCACGCGTTCTTCCAGCGCGACTTTGCCGGCGCGAGCGGCGTCTTCAGCCTCGTCATTCCCCCTCACGCCGAGGCGGCCCTCCCCGACCTCTTGACGGCGGCCCAGACCTTCTCGATCGGCGCCTCCTGGGGCGGCACCCACAGCCTGCTTGCGCCCATGACCATCACCCGCGCGACCGACCCCGAGGCCCACGCCGGCACGATCTTGAGGATCAACATCGGCCTTGAGGACGAGGCCGACCTCTGGGCCGACCTCGAGCCGATCGTCGAGGCGATCGCGACAGCGCCCGCCGTGGCGAAGACGGCCTGAACGACATCACCCACCAAACAATAAAAAAGGGAACGACGAACATGAAGAACTGGAAATTCGGCCTTGCGGCGCTCGCCACCGCACTCTCCGCCACCGCGGCCATCGCCGGCCCGACCTTC
>JBKBXP010000330.1:0-3584 GCA_046314035.1 Pseudorhizobium sp.
CGCAACCGGGGTGCCTTCGTCTCCAACCCGACACCGGAGGAGGCACGCCAGGTGTTTGCCTCACGCCGGCTGATCGAGCCGGGTGTCGTGATGTCGGCACTCGAGCGTCTCGATGCCGGCAAGATCGCGATCCTGAGGCACCAGCTGGAGGAAGAGAGCCGCTACCTCAATGAACGCGGTCCGACGGCGCGTCGAGCGGAGATCAAGGCATCCGGCGATTTCCATCTGCTGCTCGCCTCGATGGCAGGCAATGCGATCCTGGAAAAGTTCATGGAGGAGCTCATCGCCCGCTCCTCGCTGGTCATCGCCCTCTATGGGCGGTCGGGCATTTCAAGCTGCGGCCATAATGAGCACATGGCCGTCCTTGCGGCCCTCGATACTGGCGACGGGCAAAGAGCGCGAGACCTGATGCTGCACCACATTGACCATATCGAGGCCGATCTGGATCTGCAGGTCCGCGACGTCACGCGGCTGAAGGATGCCCTTGACCTCGCCTAGGACAGCAGCGTTTTCGTCAGCGGGTGGTGCGGATCGGCCAATCCGTCGAGAATGTTGAAGTGATGCCTGTCCGGCTCTTCGACCGCCTCCATCTCGGCGCCGAGGCCTTTCCACAGGTTGGAGAGCAGGGCGTTCTGGCGCAGAAACTCCGATCTCTCCGTAGCGCCGACCCAGCAGGTGAGTCTCGCGCCGGGCATCGGCTCGAGCAGCGCCGGGCTTTCCAGCCACGCTTCCTGCCGGTCGATGTTCAGCTGAGCGTTCATCGCCGTCTGCATCAGCGGCCGCAGATCGTGGACCCCCGACAATGACACCGTATGGACGATGCGGCCCTGCACCTCTGGCGGGAGCGGAGACGTGGTGGTGATCATGCGCGTCACCAGATGCCCCCCGGCCGAATGGCCGATCAGCCGGATCGGCCCCTCGACCATCTCCGCCGCCTCTTCGATGGCGGCTCCCACCTCGGTGGTAATGCCGGCGATCCGGATGTCCGGGCAGAGCGTGTAGGAGGGCATGGCCACGGCAAAGCCCGCCTCGACCGGGCCGCGGGCGAAATGGGACCAGTAGGACCTGTCGAGCCGCAGCCAGAAGCCGCCATGGACGAAAACGACCAGTCCGCGCGGCTCTCCCGCCGGCAGGAATAGATCCAGCTTGTTGCGTTCTCCCTCGCCATAAGTGACGTCAAGGCTTGCCCGTCCGGCCTCCAGCATGGCCTGCCGATAGGTCCGCGCCGGCTCGATCCACAGCCCCGGCCAGCGCTCGCCGCCGGCAATGTTCGGACCGTTTGCATAGGCGTCGTCCCAGTCGGTGATGCGGTGGCGCATGTGATCCTCGGCGTGCTGCTTGCTGCGTCGCCCATACTGGCACCTGCTCGCTTGAGGCGGAAGAGGCCAAAGATCGGGTAGGCCGAAAATTATTACAAACTTAAAACTTCTCTCTTGCCAGCGGGCGGGAGCGGTGCTTTTCTGGTGGAAAGGCAAAAATGCCGCGGCCGCCGCACCGGAAACATCCGGGCGTCGGACCAGAAGAACGCATGGGAACTCGACGATGAAACTGGGACCGACAGGCCACCTGGATACGTTTGCCCGCGACAATCTTCCGCCGTCGGATCAGTGGCCGGAGATTCGTCTCGATGGTTTCGATTATCCCGAGTGGCTGAACTGCGCCGTGGAACTCACCGATCGCATGGTCGAGCGCGGCTTCGGGGACCAGACGGCCCTGATCGGCAACGGCCGGCGTCGCACCTACAAGGAACTCTCCGACTGGACGAACCGCATCGCCCGGGCGCTGACGGAAGATTACGGACTAAAGCCCGGCAACCGGGTGCTGATCCGTTCGGCCAACAATCCCGCCATGGTCGCCTGCTGGCTGGCGGCGACGAAGGCCGGGGCCGTGGTCGTCAACACCATGCCGATGCTGCGTGTCGGTGAAATCGCCAAGGTGGTCGACAAGGCGGAAGTGACGATGGCGCTGTGCGACACGCGCCTGATGGACGAACTGGTGGCCGTCGCCAAGGAAAGCCGGTTCCTGACGCAGGTCATCGGCTTCGACGGGACCGCCAATCACGACGCCGAGCTGGACCGCGCGGCTCTGGACAAGCCGGTGAAGTTCGAGGCCGTGAAGACCGGCCGCGACGACGTGGCGCTGCTCGGCTTCACCTCGGGTTCGACGGGCGTGCCGAAGGCGACCATGCACTTCCACCGCGATATCCTGATCATTGCCGATGCCTATGCGAAGGAAGTGCTCGCCGTGACGCCCGACGACGTCTTCGTCGGGTCGCCGCCGCTCGCCTTCACCTTCGGGCTCGGCGGGTTGGCGGTCTTTCCGCTGCGCTTCGGGGCTGCGGCGACACTTTTGGAGCAGGCGACGCCGGCGAAGATGATCGAGATCATCGAGACTTACAAGGCAACCGTCTGCTTCACCGCACCGACGGCCTACCGCGCCATGCTGGCGGCGATGGACAAGGGCGCCGATCTCTCGTCGCTTCGCGTCGCCGTCTCCGCCGGGGAAACCCTGCCGGCACCGGTCTACGACGAATGGGTGCGCAAGACCGGCACGCCGATCGTCGATGGCATCGGCTCGACAGAGATGCTGCACATCTTCATCTCCAACCGGCTTGATGATTCCAAGGCAGCCTGCACCGGCAAGCCGTTGGCCGGCTACCAGGCCATCGTCGTCGACGACGAGATGCGCGAAGTGGCGCCCGGCACCGTCGGTAAGCTTGCAGTGAAGGGGCCGATCGGTTGCCGCTACCTCGCCGACGATCGCCAGGGGGACTATGTCCGCGACGGCTGGAACCTGACGGGGGATTCCTTCATCCGCGACGAGGACGGCTATTTTCATTTTGCCGCCCGTTCCGACGACATGATCGTGTCCGCCGGCTACAATATCGCCGGGCCCGAAGTCGAGGCGGCGCTCCTGAAACACGAGGCGGTGGCGGAATGCGCGGTCATCGGCGTCCCCGATACCGAGCGCGGCCATATCGTGGAAGCGCATGTGGTTCTGGTGGACGGCAGTGCGGCCTCCGACGCCATGGCCAAGCTGCTTCAGGAGCACGTCAAGAGCATCATAGCTCCCTACAAGTATCCGCGTTCCATCGTCTTTGCCGACACGCTTCCGAAGACCGAATCCGGCAAGATCCAGCGGTTCCGCCTGAAGCAGGCGAGGGCGGCATGAGGCGGCGCACGGCGGGAAAAGCCGCAAGCGCAGCGCTTCGGCAGTGGACGTTCTTTTGCAAGTATGGAAGGTATCGCCAATAGCGGTCGGCTCTAAAGCCGACCCGGATATCCGGCTGCGAGATCAAGGGGTCCGTGCCTGGACTGGGACGACAAGAACAACTGGGAGTTCAAACAATGAAGACACTGGTTTCTGCAGCCACGCTTGCGCTCAGCATGAGCGTTTCCGGCCTCGCCTTGGCCGAACCCGTCAAGATCGGCATGATCACCACCCTGTCGGGCGGCGGTGCCGGCCTCGGCATCGACACGCGTGACGGCTTCATGCTGGCCATCAAGCAGGCCGACAACAGCGAGATCGAAGTCATCACCGAGGACGATGGACAGAAGCCGGAACTGGCCGTCCAGATCGCCGAC
>JBKBXP010000331.1:0-3572 GCA_046314035.1 Pseudorhizobium sp.
CGTTTGGCGACTTTCGGCTTATCATCGACGTTCGCTGCATCCGGCTTTGTCGCCGCTGTCTTCCGGCGCGGCTTGGGCACTTTCTTCCCCTGGATTTCCTCGATCAGCTGGCCGCTCTTCACCGACTGCGGCATCTCTTCCAGAATGTCCGCGTCGGCCTCGGCGCGCGCAAACTCGTCTTCGCTCTTGATCAGAAGCCAGTTCTCACGCTTTTCGCCGCGGCGGTTTGCCATGCGCACCAGATGCCAGCGGCCTTGGAGCTTCTCACCTTTCAGCTCAAGCTCCAGATGCCCTTTCGCGTAGCCCTTGTGCATATCTCCCACCGGCTCCCAGGTGCCACGGTCCCAGAGAAGCACGGCGCCTGCGCCGTAGTTGCCCTCCGGGATAGTGCCTTCAAAATCGCCGTAGTCCAGCGGATGATCCTCTACATGCACGGCGAGGCGTTTTTCGCCGGGGACCAGGCTGGGGCCGCGGGTGACGGCCCAGCTCTTCAGGACGCCGTCCATCTCGATGCGGAAGTCGTAGTGCAGCCGCCGGGCCGCGTGCTTCTGAATGGTGAAACTGTTGCCGCCGCCCTTTGCCTTTGTGCCCTTGGGCTCCGGCGAGACGTCGAAATTGCGCTTTTCGTTGTAGCTCTCCAGCGCCATGATCAGCCGGCCTTACGTTGCGGAGCAGGGGTCTTCGGTTTGTGGGCCGGTTTCTTGGCGGCGGCAGCCTTTTTGGTCGTGGCAGGCTTCTTGCCGCCGCCGGACGCGCCGGAGCCGGCGCTTTCGCGCAGCGCATCCAGCAGGTTGGAGACCTTCTTTTCGGCCGGCTTCGGCTTCTTCGGCGGCTTGCGGCCTTCAATCTTAGCCTTGATCAGCTCGGCCAGCGCGCCCTCGTAGCGGTCGTCGAATTCTGTCGGGTCGAATTCGCCGCGCTTGGTCTTGATGATGTGTTCAGCCAGATCGAGCATCTCGCCCTCGATCTTGAACTCGGCGATATCGGAGAAGATCTCCTTGGCCGGACGGACCTCATGGTCGAAGTTCAAGGTGCTGGCAATCAGGCCGTCTTCGCTGGGCCGGATCATCAGGGTCCGAAGCCGGCGGAAGAGAACGGTCCTTGCCAGTGCCGCAACGCTCTTCTGCTCCAGTCCCTTGCGGATCAGGCTGAAGACTTCGGCGGACGCTTTCCCGACGGGCGCGAGGTAATAGGGGCGGTCGAGGAAGATGGTGTCGACGTCTCCGCAGGCGATGAAGGTCTCGATCTCGAGCGTCTTGTCGCTCTGGGGAACGGCGGCCTTCACTTCATCGGGCTCCAGGATGACGTATTCGCCGCTGGCCACCTCGTAGCCCTTGACGATGTCATCCTTCTCGACCTCGTCTCCGCTGTCTGCATCCACCATCTGGCGCTGGACGCGATTGCCGGTGTCGCGGTTGATGATGTGAAAGCTCACGCGGTCCGAGGTGGATGCCGCGGTGTAGAGCGCCACCTCACAACTCAGCTCTCCGACCTTCAGATAACCCTTCCAGTTTGCACGCGGTGCCACGGTCCACACTCCTCGAAAGCCCTATCAACAGGGGCTGGGGGAACTTTGTTCCGCAGCACTCGTTGCTGACTGACTTACGGTGAACAACTCTATTATCTTAGCGGAACCAAAGACGAGAAGCGTGCGTTTGCCACCGTCATTCCCGCCATCGACTTGGAGAGGTAGGCAACGGTGTCCGATTCCCCGCTGAACCGTGATCCTGCACGTGCAGACATAGTGAAGCTCATACCCGCGCTCCGCGCGTTTGCCCGCACGTTCTGCAGGAACCCGACGGACGCCGATGATCTGGTGCAGGAAACCCTGATGAAGGGCCTCGCCAATCTCGACAAATTCGAGCCGGGTACGAAGCTCAAGTCGTGGCTCTTCACGATCATGCGCAACACCTTCTATACACGGTCCAAGGTGCTCGGGCGAGAGGCGCCCGGGTCCGAGGAGGCTGTGTCCGGGGATTCCCCCATGCCCGCCACGCAGGAGATAAGCGTGCGCGCCAAGGAGGTGGCGCGGGCGCTGCAGAAGCTGCCGCCACACTATCGCGAAGTCCTGACACTCGTCGCTATCCTCGGCGAAAGCTACGAAGCTGCAGCCGAGATCTGCGATTGCGCCGTCGGCACCGTCAAAAGCCGCCTCAACAGGGCACGCCACCAGATCCTGCAGGAACTGGGAGAAGACGTCGCCTGACGTAGGACCAGCGTGCATCTTGAACGGCCAAGACCTCGGGGGCTGATCAGCCCCCCTGGTCCAGCTCCGGGTAGTGTCGGAAGATCCCCGATTCGTTGAACTGCAGCCGCCGGTCCGAGGCAAGATAGGCTTGGATGTTAGCGCGTTTGCCGATCCTGCCGTGGAGCGCCACAAGCAGCGGGATCTGTCCCTCGAATGCGTGCATGGCCTTCGGGAAGGCGTACCGCAATCCCTCCATCACCTGGAAAAGCGATAGATCGACATAGGTCGGTGCGTCGCCGACGGCATGTTCGGGACCAGCCGGATTGGCTGCCAGAACGGTTTCGAAGTAGCCCATGAACTTCGGCAGGCGTGAGGACAGGAAGCGGCTGCTGCGCGCCTTGGCTTCCTCCCTCTGGTCTTCGTAATAGTCGGAGATACCGATCGGGTGGTGGGTGTCGTGGATCTCCGTGACGAAATCCGTGATTGTCAGCTGCAGGCCATTGGCAAACAGCCGTTGCGCCTCCTTGGCAGGCGCGAGGTTCAGTTGAGGGCCGAGGTAGGCCAGGATGTTGGCCACATGCGATACAACGATTTCGCCGTCCTTCAGGAACGGCGGCGCGAAGGGAATATGGTGGCCATTTCGTCCGTCCAGGAAGGCATCCATCTTGCTGCTTCCCCCGGCGGTCCGCGCCACGTCCAGGTAATCCGCGCCGGCATCCTCCAGCGCCAGGCGCACGAATTCTCCGCGTCCCTGAATTCCGTCCCAGTAGTAGAGTTCGTAGCTCATAGGTCACTGTCTCCATTTCATGGTTTTTGGCAAAGATGTTCGTGCCTTGGCAGCAGCGCGGGCGGACCACCAAGCCGTAAAACCGGGTATCCCGAGTCTGGTTCCGATCATGCAGGCCTATCGGATTAATCGTGTGCTTCTGGAACCTTCGTCCCAGCCGGACGTTCACGGCTGGGGGCGCGCGGCCATCTGTTGCGTGCTGTGACTGCAGTCGACAGGATTTCTCGTAAATGGCTATTTTGATCACTTCCATATTATTCGTTCTCATCGGCCTTGCGCTTGGAGTGGGCGGCGCGCAGCTGCTGATGCTCGGCGGTAGCGCCTATTACCTTCTCGCCGGCATAGGCTTTCTGGCCACGGCGGTTCTGCTCTACATGCGCAAGCCGGCGGCGCTTTGGCTCTATGCGGTCGTGGTCATCGGCTCGTTGACCTGGGCCGTCTGGGAAGTCGGGCTTGACTGGTGGCAGCTCGGGCCGCGTGGTGGCGTCGTCATCGTGCTCGGCCTCTGGATGCTGACGCCCTGGATCCGCAAGCCGCTCGGTTTCCAGAGCCCGACGGGCGCCCGCTATTCGGCCAGTGCCACTCCTCTGGCTGTGG
>JBKBXP010000332.1:0-1612 GCA_046314035.1 Pseudorhizobium sp.
CGACCTGCGAAGAATCAATCATTAACCTTGATGGGGAGTTAACGGGTGAGCCTGGAATGCCCCCGTTGTTAGCCAGATTAGCGAGATCACATAAACGTTAAGTCGGTCAGAGCCAGCCTTTCCACCGAATGAAGAAAAACGGGATGACCGCGGACAGCAGCATGGCAAGAAGTGCCAGAGGGTAGCCCAGCGTCCAATCGAGCTCCGGCATCACATGAAAGTTCATGCCGTAGACCGAGGCGACCAGCGTCGGGGGCAGGAAGACAACGGCTGCAATCGAGAAGATCTTGATGATCGCATTCTGCTCGACGTTGATCAGCCCGAGCGATGCGTCCAGCAGAAAGGAGATGTTGCCGGCAATGAAGGCTGCGTGCTCCGACAGCGTCTCGACATCATGGGCAACCGTCTTGCAGAGATCGGCGCAGGCGCGATCCTGCTTGATCGTAGGAAGGTTCCTGAGGAACGTCAGCAGGCGCGACAAGGAGCCGAGACTGTCGCGCACCTTGCTGACCAGCCGGTGCTGGTCGGCGATATCGGCCAGCTTGTTTTCGAGAAACTGGGGCGGTCGTCGTTGGCCGCGGTTTCGGAAAATCTCGCCCGACAGTTCATCGAGACCGGCAACGGCGCCTTCGAGAACCTCGGCCGTCCGGTCGGCAATCGTCTCCAGCAAGCGTGACAGGACGGCGAGCCCACTGTCGAGGTCGCCCGAACGGCGCCCCAGTGACGCGACAAAGAGTTGGAAGGCTTTCGGTTCGGCATAGCGGACAGTGAGCAGCGTGTTGTCCGCCAGAATGAAGGCCACGTCGGTCAGAGCTGGCTGGCCAGAGTCGACCCTCCAGACCAGGGAAGAGGTCATGAAGACCGCGTTGCCGACAGTGTAGAGACGGCTCGAGGGCTCGATATCCTTCAGCTCGTCGCGGGTCGGGACTTCAATGCCGAGCAGGGACTCAACGAGAGCATCCTCGGCGGCAGAGGGGTTGAGGAGGTCGATCCAGACGAAATTCCGGGCATCGTCTCCCGTCCCCGTGGAGGCCGACAGCGTCTCAAGAGATCCGTCTGCACGGTAGGCATTGATCAAGCGGTGTCTCCGAGGCTTAACGGCAGGATGGAACTCCAAACGGAGCGAAGGGCTCCGCAGTCTGCCAGTCCCACCAGACACTCGTCCGGCGGACGCGGCATATAGCGGCCACTCAGGTCACAATCAATCCCGCATATGGCGGCACCCGTGCAACGCTATTCGAAGACGATCAACGGTGCCGCACGCACCGACCGACCTTTGAGTTCCGCCCAGGCGCGCGTGGCAATGTCGCGATAGATCTTTGCCGCGGCACTGTCGGGATCGGACACCACCACCGGCGTGCCGGCATCCGACCGTTCGCGGATGTCGATCGTCAGAGGGACTTCGCCCAGGAATGGCACACCGATCCGCTCGGCTTCGTTACGGGCGCCTCCGTGGCCGAAGATATCGTAGCGGGTGCCGGTGTCAGGAGCGAGGAAGTAGCTCATGTTCTCGATGATCCCGAGCAGCGGGACCTCCACCTTGCCGAACATGGAGATGGCCTTGCGAGCATCGATGAGGGCGAGATCCTGCGGCGTGGACACGATGACCGCG
>JBKBXP010000332.1:1621-3553 GCA_046314035.1 Pseudorhizobium sp.
TCCACCTTGCCGAACATGGAGATGGCCTTGCGAGCATCGATGAGGGCGAGATCCTGCGGCGTGGACACGATGACCGCACCGGCGAGCGGCACCTGCTGGGCCATGGTCAGTTGCACGTCGCCGGTGCCCGGCGGCATGTCGACGACGAGAACGTCGAGATCGCCCCAGGCCACTTCGCGCAGCATCTGCAGGAGTGCGGACTGGACCATCGGCCCGCGCCAGATCATCGCGGTCTCCTCGTCCACCAGGAAGCCCATGGACATGGCCTTCAGGCCGTAGTTCTCCATCGGCACGATGATACGGTTCTCGATCTGCTGCGGGCGGCCGGAGATCTTCAATAGCCGCGGCACCGAGGGACCATAGATATCGGCATCGAGTATCCCGACGCGCAGCCCGTTGGCCTGAAATGCCAGGGCCAGATTGACGGCGGTCGTGGACTTGCCGACGCCGCCCTTGCCGGAGGCCACTGCGATGATCGCTTCGACGCCCGGGACACCGGCCTTGGCCGGGCGAGCCGGTTCGGGATGCGGGTGCGCGTGCGCATGGCCTTTCGGCTGAGGCTGGGCGGGCCTTTGCGGCTGTGATTGGGGCGGCTGTGGCCGAGGCGTCTGCGGCGCGGCAGAACCGGCCTTTCGATCGGCCGTCAGGGTCACCAGGGCGCCCTTGACGCCCGGCATCGCCTTGACCGTCCGCTCGGCCGCAACCCGCATCGGCTCAAGCTCATTTGCCCGCTCGGCAGGGACCGTAATGGAAAAATAGACCTTGTTGTCGGAGATGAACACATCGGAGATCATGCCCAGCGAGACGAGGTCGCTTTCGAGATCCGGCCCACGCACCTTGGCGAGCGTCTCCAGGACCTGTTCCTTCGTCACGTCAGGCATAGCGCACTCCTGTCAATCCGACCCACAACTGCGTCGCGGCTTTGGAGACCTTATAGGAGGTGCGTGCTTGGTGCTGCAACCGGAATGAAGCCTCCGCCCGACCGGCAGCCATAGGCGCTCGAGGTCGGGCGGTGCTTTTCTTGTCGGCGTCTCTTTGGACGCTTCTCGGTCCCCTCTGGACCTGACATTGATATGCACGAAGTATGCCAAGTCCAAATCGACGACATTTGCCGGGCCTTGCGAGGACAATCGCCGGATTGCGATGTTTCGGGACGCGCAGGCGCTAGAATTTAGGCAATAGCTGCTTCTGCATGAAGCATGCGCAATCTGCCTCATACGGAAGACAGGATTACTTGATCAGCCCAGTCCGCAATGCCTTGGCGACCGCCTGCGTGCGATTGACGGTGTCGAGTTTCTTCGCGGCGCGATTGAGGTAGTGGTTCACCGTGTGCTCGGAGAGACCGAGGATCTCGGCGATCTCGGCACTTGTCTTGCCGGCCGCCGTCCAGTTGAGACAACCGATTTCTCTTTCCGACAAGGTATCGGCAGCACGCATCGTCAAGCTTCGGATCTGACCCAAGGTTTCGTAGACGTGGATGAAGAGATAGCTCAATTCCATCATCTGCTGCATATCGAAGACGGTTCCGTCGCCGACCAGGGCCACGGATCCTCGCAAGCCCGTCCCATCCTGGACCGGGAAATGGGCACCGTGGGTGAGGCCGTATCGCGCAAACATCTCTTCGGCGGCGCTGCTGCCGCGCTCCCTGCTGACTGCCGACATGTCCAGCGCGAAGGGCACGGCCGATTCGCGCAGGCGCTTCAGGACAGGGCTGGAAGCCAGCAGCCCGTCGCGGTCGTAGGCCGCGATCAATTCGGCAGGAAGATTGGTGATCACCGTGTTGGAAGACAGAGCGAGGGAGGTCATCGGTGGCAGGTTCACCACCATGAACACTCGTGCCCCGTACTCCTCCGCTACACGCTTCATGAAGCGAAAGACGTCGAACTGCGTCTTCAGCGCGACAACTTCCTGGAGCTTGGCTTCCAACGAATC
>JBKBXP010000333.1:0-3536 GCA_046314035.1 Pseudorhizobium sp.
ACTACCCGGACTTCTACGGCATCGACACGCCGGAGGCGGAAAAGCTGCTCGCCAACCAGTACGACAGCCTGGAGGCGATGTGCGCCTATATCGGCGCCGATTCGCTCGCCTTCCTGTCGATCAACGGTCTCTATCAGGCGGTCGGCGGCGAGGATCGCAATCCGGCCCGGCCGCAGTTCACCGACCATTATTTCACCGGCGATTATCCGACACGGCTCCTCGACAAGAGCGGCGAAGCCATGGGCAACAAGATCTCCATGCTCGCCAGCAACGGCTGACCAGCGACGAAAAGCACGGTTTCCATCCCGGCTGAAAGGCTCTAGAAGGTCGCGGCGACGCGGCCTTTTCCGTGTCGGAAGGCACGACGGAGCGGGCAGATGGACATCAATTTCAAGGACAGGATCGCGCTGGTCACCGGCGCATCGCGCGGTATCGGCTATTTCACGGCGCTGGAGCTTGCCAAGGCCGGCGCCCATGTGATCGCCTGCGCGCGCACCGTCGGCGGGCTCGAGGATCTCGACGACGCCATCCAGGCGGCCGGCGGCTCGGCGACACTGGTGCCCTTCGACCTGACCGACATGACCGCGATCGACCGTCTCGGCGCCTCCATTCACGAGCGCTGGGGCAAGCTCGACATCCTGGTCGCCAATGCCGGCATCCTCGGCGTCATCTCGCCGGTCGGCCATATCGAGGCCAAGGTCTTCGAGAAGGTGATGCTGACGAATGTCACCGCCACCTGGCGGCTGATCCGTTCGGTGGAGCCGCTGCTTCTGAAGTCCGACGCCGGTCGCGCGCTGATCCTCTCCTCCGGTGCCGCCCACAAGTGCCGGCCGTTCTGGGGCGCCTATTCCGCTTCCAAGGCCGCCGTCGAAGCGCTGGCCCGCACCTGGGCCGCCGAGCAACAGCGCAAGCCGCTGCGCGTCAATGCCATCGACCCCGGCGCCACGCGCACCGCCATGCGCGCCCAGGCGATGCCGGGCGAAGACCCGACGACGCTGCCGCATCCTTCCGAAGTCGCCAAGGCGATTCTGCACCTGGCTTCCCCAGAGATGACAGAGACCGGCCGGCTGTTCGTGGTGCGCGACAACAAATTCGTCGATTACCGGATGCCGGAATAAGGCGTCGGAGCGTCCCACAGGCTTCTCCTGCGGGCTTGACCGGCTGCCTCAGCCACGCCATAACTTGCCGCATGAAAACGGCGATTTCCATCTGCGGGATCATTATTCGCTAGCGCATCCGCTGGCCTGGCCGTTCTCGTCTTTCGAAAATCCTTGAAGACAAACGTCCCGGTCCCGCCGGCCGCTTGCCTTGGGAGAATTTTTCGATGAGCACCACGCTCAAGCTCTACAATACCTTGACCCGCGAGAAGGCCGAATTCGAGCCGATCGATGCAGAGAACGTGCGCCTCTATGTCTGCGGCCCGACGGTCTACGACTATGCGCATATCGGCAACGCTCGCCCGGTCATCGTCTTCGACGTGCTCTTCCGGCTGCTGCGCCACATCCATGGGCCCGAGCACGTCACCTATGTGCGCAACATCACCGACGTCGACGACAAGATCAACGCCCGGGCGCTGCGCGATTTCGGTGCCGGGATCGCTGATGGCTCGATGTCGCTGAACGAGGCGATCCGGGCGGTGACCGGCAAGACGGAGAGCCAGTTCCACGAGAATGTCGCCGCACTCGGCTGCCTGACGCCGACCGTCGAGCCGCGTGCGACGGACAACATCGACCAGATGGCCGCGATCATCCAGCGCCTGCTCGACCAGGGCCACGCCTATGTGGCCGAGGGCTCGGAGGGGCGCGAGGTGCTGTTTTCCACCGCCTCGATGGCGGATTATGGCATGCTGTCAAAGCGCAAGCTGGAGGACCAGCAGGCCGGCGCCCGCGTCGCGGTGGAAGGCCACAAGATGAACCCGGCCGATTTCGTGCTGTGGAAGCAGTCGGCCGATACCGAACCCGGCTGGCCGGCGAGCTTCACCTTCGAGGGCGAGAAAATCGCCATCTACGGCCGTCCCGGCTGGCACATCGAGTGCTCGGCCATGGCAGACCGCTATCTCTGGGAAGAGATCCAGGACCGGCTGTCGCCGAAGGCCAAAGCGCGGCCGCACCAGTTCGACATTCACGGCGGCGGGCTCGACCTGATCTTCCCGCACCACGAGAACGAGATCGCCCAGTCCTGCTGCGCCTTCGACACCGACATCATGGCGAGCGTCTGGATGCACAACGGCTTCGTGCAGGTCGAGGGCCGCAAGATGTCGAAGTCGGACGGCAATTTCGTCACCATCCACGACCTGCTGCATACCGAGACCTTCGGCGGCCGCAAGTGGCCGGGCGAAGTGCTGCGACTGGCGATGCTGATGACGCATTACCGGGAGCCGATCGATTTTTCGGTGAAGCGGCTGGAGGAGGCCGAGCGGCTGATCGCCAAATGGCCGGCGATCGAGGCTGTCGCGGGTGAACCCGATCCCGCCGTGCTCGCGGCCCTTTCCGACGACCTGAACACCGTCGCTGCGGTGCAGGCGCTGCATGCGCTTGCCCAGGCGGCCAACGCCGATCCGACGAAGCTTTCCGCCTTCGCCGCGAGCGCCGCCCTCCTCGGGATTTTGCCGAAGAAAGCGGAAGTCGACGGTGCCGTTGCATCGGCGGTGGAGACCCTCGTGCAGTTGCGCCTCGAGATGCTGAAGACGAAGAACTTCGCCGAAGCCGACAAGATCCGCGACGATCTGTCCGCGAAGGGTATCCAGTTGAAGGACGGCAAGGACAAGGAGACTGGCGAGCGGGTCACGGCCTGGGAGGTCAAGCGGTAGGATGGTTTGGGCTACGGCGTGGCTTACCCCCCTCTGCCCTGCCGGGCATCTCCCCCACAAGGGGGGAGATCGATTTGCGGCACGCTCCTCGCGATACGGTAGGCGTGGCCAGAAGGCGGACACGCCGGTCATCCCATCGCAGACATCGCACCGCGCCCGACCGACAGCAGCAGCGGTAGTGGTACCGCTAGCGGCATTGGCATCGGCGGAAGCAGCGGCAACGGCAACGGCAACGGCAACAAAATCGACAACAGTCGCGGTAGCGGCAACGGCAATCTCCACTCTGGATGAAGCCCGGCGAGCCGGCTACTCTCAGATCTCCCCCCTTGTGGGGGAGATGCCCGGCAGGGCAGAGGGAGGTGAACCCACGCTCCCCGCGGCAAAGGAGCATGCCATGCCACATGCCCCGATCCCGCCGGCCCGACGTGCCAATGCGAAACGCATGCGCAAGACCATGACCGACGCCGAGCTGAAGCTCTGGAATGCCATCCGGGCGCACCGGCTGATGGGCCTCGGGTTCCGCCGGCAGGTCCCGATCGCCGGTTACATCGTCGATTTTGCCTGCCCGACCCACAGTCTGATCGTCGAGGTCGACGGCTCGCAGCATGCCAACGACGAGGATCTTCGCTACGACGCGGCTCGCACGGCCCGTCAGCGGGATGGCTGGACGGTGCTGCGGTTCTGGAACGACGAGGTGCTGAAGGACATCGACAATGTCTGCCTGCAT
>JBKBXP010000334.1:0-3527 GCA_046314035.1 Pseudorhizobium sp.
CTTGCTGGAGGCCCTCGTCGACAACGCAATTCGGGCGGGACGCCAGGCGATTCGACTGGAAACGGGCATCTACCAGCCGCAGGCGATTGGGCTTTACCGTGCCTACGGCTTCATCGACATCCCGCCATTCGGCTCCTACGGGGAAGATCCGCTGAGTATCTTCATGGAGAAGAGGCTTTCATGACGGTCGGATCAACCGGGGTGTAGTCATCCTTGGCCAATTCGGCAGCTGCGATCTCGGTGGGATCTGCGAGCCGCACCTCGCGGATCCATTCGCGCCATATCGAGACCAGCAATGCCATCAGAACCGGGCCGAGGAAGAGACCGAGGAAACCCATGGTCTTCACCCCACCCACCAGTCCGAAAAATGTCGGCAGGAACGGCAGCTTGATCGGGCCGCCGACCAGGCGGGGGCGGACCGTCTTGTCGACGATGAAGAGCTCGATGGAGCCCCAGGCGAAGAGTGCTATGCCCGCAAAATAGGAACCGCTGGCCATAAGATAGATCGACACGAGCGTGAACGAGAGCGGCGCGCCGCCGGGGATCAGCGCCATGACGCCGGTGATCACGCCGAGTGTGACGGGGGAAGGGACCCCGGCGATCCAATAGGCTATCCCCAGAATGATGCCTTCGCCGATGGCGATCAGGGTCATTCCCGTGACTGTGGAGCTGATCGTGGCCGGCACGACACGCGAGATGCGCTCCCAGCGGACAGGCAGGATCCGTTCACCGAGGAGATCGATCTGGCGCGAGAAGGAGGCGCCGTCGCGGTAGACGAAGAACAGCGCAATCAGCATGAAAAGAAGCGTCAGGAGCAGATGGAAGACACCGTCTCCGGCGGCGATGACGGCTCGGTATATGTTTCCGATGTTGGCGCCGCTGACGATCTGGATGAGCTCGCCCACGGCGCCCGGCGCACCGATGTGGCTGTCCCATTGCTCCGTCAGCCACGGGCCGACGCCGGGGAGGGCGGCGATCCAGGCCGGCACAGCCGCACCGTTGCTGTTGACCTCAAGGATCCATGCGACCCATTCGCGCACCTCGCCAACCGTGTAGGAAATCGCAATGCCGATCGGCACGACGAGGAAGGTGATGATGAAGATGATGGCCAGCGTGGCGCCGATGGTGGTATTGCCGCCGATGTTATGGAGCATCTTCCGGTAGAGGGGCCAGCTGGCAAAGCCAATCACCAGCGCCGCCAGAACCGGGACGACGAAGCCGTGGAAGAAGTATATTCCCGCTATGACAATGAGCACCAGCAACCACCGGGCGGCGGAAATAGGCGGAATCAATGCGGAACGACTGGGGGTGACCGGCCCAAGCCAGCGCGGCGCATCTTTCGGTTTGGGGGATCCATTCACCGTCATCACTACTCCGTTGGTGGCCAAGCATATGGCCCTTCACAACAAATTGCACAAGATACCGGCCAACAGACCAAAAAGGCGGTCGCAAACCTTGTCCTGTCCTACGTATGCGATAAATATGATGGAATTCAAACAGACCGAATTTTCTTCATGACATCTTCAACGCGTCGGTTCCTCGTCAGGGATCGGACCTCTCTGTCCCACGCCAAGGTGGAGGCTACCGTCGGCTCGTTCGATACGCTCGACGCGTATCGCCGGTATCTCCGCGGCAGCTATATCTTCCGTTCCGCACTCGACGCGAGCATGACCGGTGTAATCATGCCCGAACAGCTCTTGCTGTGGTCGGGCCCTGACGTGATGACGGAACTGATGCGCTTGGACATGGCGGATCTCGACATGGCGCTGCCGGTCGCCGGTGGAGTCGGTCGAATGCCCTCTATCGGCCCGGATCTCGAAAGTCTTCTGGGCACCCTCTACGTCATCGAAGGATCTTCACTTGGAGCCCGCGTGCTCTATCGCCGCGCACAGAAGCTCGGACTGTCCGAGGTCTTTGGTGCGCGCCATCTTGCCGCACAGGCGCAGTCCGGTGAGCGCTGGAAGCGGCTGCTGGAGTTGCTGGAAGCAGCGCCTGAGCTTGACCTTGATCGAACAGTCGAAGCCTCCGAGGCGATGTTCTTCGCCGTCGGTCAAGCTTTCGAGGAAATGAAGAATGCCTGAAAGCCAGACCGTCGACCTCAGCAACTGCGACCGTGAGCCGATCCATGTACCCGGCAGCATCCAGCCCCATGGCTGTCTCATCGCATGCGACCCGTCCGGGAGCGCGGTGCTGCGCCACTCCGCGAATGCACCAGCCATGCTGGAACTTCCGCAGGATCTGATCGGAAAGCGCCTCGACGAGGTTCTCGGTGGGGAGGTCGCACACACGCTGCGCAATGCCATCGCGACGTCGTCCGATCCTGCCCGGCCGGCGCTGCGCCACAACGTCTTGCTGCCTTGCGGCCATCGGTTTGACATCTCGATCCATGTGTTCGATGCCAACGCGATCCTGGAGTTCGAGCCGGTGATGGGCGATACGGATCAGCCGCTCGAAGTCGCCCGCATGCTGATCAGCCGCGTTCGCAACATCGGGACAGTCGATCAACTGGTGGAGCGCTCGACGCGTCTCATCCACGCCCTTCTCGGATACGATCGGGTTATGATCTACCGGTTCGACGAGGATGGCGCGGGCAAAGTCATCAGCGAGCACAAGCGCCGTGACCTGGAGAGCTTCAAGGGGCAGTATTTCCCGGCAAGCGACATCCCCAAGCAGGCGCGCATCCTCTACATCAAGAACACGATCCGGGTGATCTCAAACGCCGACAATTCCCGCGTCGACATCCTCCCAGAGCTGGACGAGGGTGGTCATCCGCTGGATCTGTCGTTTGCGCATCTGCGCAGCGTGTCGCCAGTCCACTGCGAGTACCTGCGCAACATGGGCGTAGCCGCCTCGATGTCGATCTCGATCATCGTCGATGGTGAGCTCTGGGGACTGATTGCTTGTCACCATTACTCACCTAAGGTGCTTTCGATGCCGCAGCGTATCGCGGCAGAGACCTTCGGCGAGTTTTTCTCGCTCCATCTCAGCGCCTTGAGGCAGAAGGAAATCGGCGAAAAGAGCCGTGAAGTGCGCGGGTCTCTGGACCGGTTTCTTCAGAGCGCTTCCCATCACTCCGATATTCGGGCGCTGCTTCGTACCTCTCTGGACGAATTCGGGGCGATGTTGCCATGCGATGGCGTCGGTCTGTGGCTGGGTGGCGTCTGGACTGCGGCCGGAGCCGCACCGCGGCAGGAAGAGGCCGCTGCGCTTGGCGAATTGCTGGCCGAGATCTCTGCGGGCAGAGTGTGGCACAGCCATCAGCTTTCTGCAGACCTGCCGCGGTCGGACATAACGCCGGAAGATATCTGCGGGGTGATTGCCGTTCCCCTGTCGCAGAGATCTCGCGACTACCTGTTTTTCTTCCGCCGCGAAGTCGTCCAGACACTGAACTGGGCCGGCAATCCGGACAAATCCTACACGACCGGCCCCCTAGGAGATCGCCTCACGCCGCGAAAGAGCTTTGCGATCTGGAAGGAAACCGTGAGCAACCAGGCGCAGCCGTGGTCGGAGGCGGACATGGAGGTCGC
>JBKBXP010000335.1:0-3489 GCA_046314035.1 Pseudorhizobium sp.
GAGACGCTGATGGAGCGCTCCGGCATGACGAAGGCTGAATTCTCGGCCTTCAATCGGCAGATCCGCACCTTCATCACGGCTGTCAGCAACAAGACGTGACGAGCTTTCCTGTGCCGAAAATCGACGCGGACGGTGTACGTATCTGAAGCGCCCCTATTCCGCGTAGATCATTTTCCGGCTCATGCCGCCGTCGAGCGTCAGCACCTGCCCCGTCATGAAGCCGGCGGTGGCAAGATAAACCACGGCCTCAGCCACGTCCGTCGGCCGCCCGACGCGGCCGGCCGGATGCTGGGTGTGATCGACCGGCCGCAATTCCTCGTCGCCGGAAATCCAGCCCGGCGCAATCGCATTGACACGGATTGTCGGCCCGAGGCTGACAGCCAGCGCATGCGTCAGCGCCACCAGCCCGCCCTTGGAGGCGGCATAGGCTTCCGTCTCCGGTTCCGACATGAAGGCCCGCGTCGAGGCCATGTTGATGATGGCGGCACCCTCGCCCATCAACGGCACCGCCGACCGGGTCATCAGGAAGGCGCCGGTCAGATGGCTGTCGGTCACCCGCCGCCACTCTTCGAGCGAAAGTTCTGAAATAGGCCCGTTCGACGGCCCCGCGATGCCGGCATTGTTGACGAGCAGGTCGAGACTGTCCCAGCCGAGTTCCTCGAAGGCACCGGTGACGGAGGTCTCGTCGCCGACGTCGCAGTGGATCTGCCGTACGCTCTCCGGGCCTTGCTCGACGTCGAAGGACGCCACCTCGAAGCCCTGCTTCGCAAGAGCCGAGCACACCCCTGTGCCGATGAGGCCGGCACCGCCTGTGATGATCGCGCGTTTCATGCCGCCCAAGATAGGAGCGTGTGCCGGTCTGTCCAGCGATGATGCGATCGTTTTGATCACATCATCGTCCGAAGCCTCAGGCGCGGATCAGGATTCCCGCTTCCGTCGCAGCGGCCACGAAAGCCTGACGGGCCTCCTCCGGCTTGCGCTTCCCCTCGATGACGCCGGTACAGGCGGTCACCGCCAGGTCGAGCGCCGGTCCCTCCTCGAGCGGCCAGTCGTCGATCAGCGCCCAGGCGGCGGCCTGCAGCGTGACGATGGCGGTTTCGGCTGGCGGCTCTCCGATGGAGATGACGACGGGATCTTTCCAGGATGCACTCATGACGGCACTTTAGCCGAACATCCGTCGTCATCCTATGCCCATTTCACTGTTTGCCGGACCAGTCGCGCCGCAGCCCGGTTTGTCCGGTGGTTCCGGCCTCCGGCGGCTCATCGCTGTCCGGAGACAGCTGGCGATGAGACGCCGGAGGCACAGGCCAGGTCCGCCGACTGGGCCTCGTGGTTCAAGATCGCGCCGCAGGCATGACGAGATCGCGCGCGATCCGCCATGCCAAGCCACGGTGCCGTATTGTCGCCCGGCTGATTTGCAGGCGTGTCAGCCCGACATCCGCCAGGAGATAATCCGGCAATTCGGCCAGCGCTACTTAGTCGCGACGGGTTCGGGTGTAGTGGGCGAACGCCAGGAGTAGCCGGTAGGGCGGAACGGATCGCTGCATTGACGGCATCATAGATCCGACCAGCGGCGAAGCGATCGACGGCGCCGGCAACCTCGATGATGATGGCGTCGCGGAGCCTCTTGAAATTGACAGGCATGGTTGTGTTTCCTTCACCTGATCGCCGAAGCTTTGCGCATCCATCCGCCACCGGAGTGTCGGTCTTTGCGGCGCTTCGTGTCGTTGGTTGTTGTTAGCGCAGCATCACGCGTACTGGTGTGATCTGCCGGATGCCGCCGAAGCCGGTCATCCGTGGTATTTCCTCCAGCGTGATGCTGGAGAAAGCGGTCGAAAGCGCTCCCAGCGCTTCCTGCAGTTCGAGCCGGGCCAGCATTTCGCCGATGCAGCGATGCGGGCCGAGACCGAAAGCGGTGTGCAGCCGGGGATGATCTGTGCGCTCGATGTTGAAAACGTCCGGATCGGCATAAAGCCCGGGATCGCGCATCGCCGACATGACGCTGACGCGCAGCATCACCCCAGGTGGCACGGCAATGCCGCCCACGCCGACCGGTGCGACGGTGAAGCGGGGAACGGATGCCACTGCCGGCTCGTAGCGCAACCCTTCCGCGACGGCGCCGGCTGCAAGATCCGGATTGGCACGAAGTGCCTCCCATTGCTGCGGATGCTGCGCCAGAAGCGCAACCAGCGTCGGGAAAGCCACCTTTGTCGTATCCGTGCCACCGATGACGATCGTCATCACCTGGTGCACCAGGCTGGAAAAGCTGATCATCGGATCGGCTCTCCAGGTCGATGCGACGGCGGAAAGAAGATCTTCCTGCGAGCGTGCCAGACGGCGACGAAGGTGCTCCTCGATATAGTGATAGAGCCCTTCAGCCGCAGCCTCGATACGGTCATGATCCGCCAGCGGATAGACCGGTGAGACAGCTCGCGCCAGATCGTTGGCATGAAGAACGAAGGCATCGGCTTCCGATTCGGGAAGGCCGAGAATCGAGGCGATCATGAGAGCCGGCAGCCGCGCCGCCATCTGCTCCGAGATGTCGACGGTTTCGCCCCGCGGCAATCGGGCGACCATGGCATCCGCAACCGCACGAATTTTGGGTTGTGCCGACCGCATGCGGGCAAACGCGAACGAACGTGCAAACAAGCTGCGCTTGGCGCGATGTGCATCGTCATTGCTGAACAGCATCGTGTCGCTCATCAGCCTTGACGTGAAGCCGTCGGGAATATGGGTCAGGTGGACATAATCCGCCCCTTCGATCTGCACCGTGCGCGGATCGGTCAGCAGCGAAATCACATCTGCGGCCCTGAGCGCCATGAAGTGCCCCGCGCCCAGCTGGATAATGGGATGATCTTCGCGAAGTGCTGCAAATCGGGCATGCGGATCGTCCATCAACTGGAATGGATCGACCACGAGCGGGCTTTGCGCGGGGATTGATGCGTGCAGGTTCATAGTCTTGCTCCATCGGCAAACGAGCGAAAGTTCGGTCGGAGCTCAGCCTGAGCTGCCCGGATGCCACGATATCTTGTTTCGAATGCCTCCCGTGTCTTCGGCTGCCGTTGTTGTCACCGTTGTGAAGCAAGTGGTAATGAAGCTCGAAATGCGTTGAATCTGCTTCATTTTATATTAGCTCGGAGAAATAAATGCCGGAAGAGATCCGGATATCGTTGCTTGGCGAGCTGCGCGTCATATTCGGAGACCGTGAAGTTGAACTTCCGGCATCCCGGAAAGCGCGTGCGCTACTGTCGTTTCTTGTTGCCACTGGACGACCGCATCGCCGGGAACGGCTTTGCGAACTGCTCTGGGATGTCCCTGATGATCCGAGGGCGGCGCTGCGGTGGGCTTTGACCAAGATACGAAAGGTCGTCGACACCCCCGACCGTCACCGGATCATCGCCGACCGCGAGCGTGTCAACTTCGATCTCGAAGGGACGCAGGTGGATATTCGCGACATCCACGCCGCGCTGCGACCGGATGCCGAACCAG
>JBKBXP010000336.1:0-3478 GCA_046314035.1 Pseudorhizobium sp.
AGACCCGGCCGAGCGCCAGCGTCAGGATCATGGCCGACACGAGGATCGCCGCCGAGAGCCACCAGGCGCCGATGTCGAGGGCGGCCTTCAGGAGGATGATCTTCGGCCAGAGACCGGAGAACGGCGGCAGGCCGGCGGCGGCAAAGAAGATGACGAAGGCGGCAGCGGCAATCCATGGCGCTTCGCGGTAGAGACCGCCCAGCGTCTGCAGCGACCAGGAGCCGCCGATCCGGGCGGCCTCGCCGATCAGCAGATAGAGCGCCGTCATGACGACGATGGAGTGCAGCGAATAGAGGATGGCGCCGGACACGCCGGGCACGCCGCCGATCGCCACGCCGGCGACGATGTTGCCGATGCCGGCGATGACCGCAAAGCCGGCCATGCGCCTGAGGTCGCTCTGTGCCAGAGCGCCGAGCGCCCCGATGACCATGGTGAGTGCGGCGATGATCGCGAGCATCAGGCTCAGCTGCTCGCGCTCGAGCGGGAAGAGCATGACCATGACGCGCATCAGCGCATAGACGCCGACCTTGGTCAGCAGGCCGCCGAAGAGCGCCGATACCACGATACGCGGCGTGTGGTAGGAGGCCGGCAGCCAGAAATTAACCGGGAACGCCGCCGCCTTCATGGCGAAGGCGAGGATGAAGAGCGCGCTCAGGGTCATCAGCGGCGCCGTGCCGCGGTAGTCGTTCACCTGGCGGGCGATGTCGGCCATGTTGAGCGTGCCGAAGATGGCATAGAGATAGCCGACGGCGATCAGGAAGAAGGTCGTACCGAGCAGGTTGAGGACGGCATATTTCAGCGCGCCGTCGATCTGCTGCCGCTCCGAGCCGAGGATGAGCAGGCCGAAGGAGGAGATCAGCAGCACCTCGAACCAGACGTAGAGGTTGAAGATGTCGCCGGTCAGAAAGGCACCGGTGACGCCGGCCATCAACAGCATCAGGAAGGGGTAGAAGCCGTAGCGACGGCCCGTGTCGTCGATGTCGCGCAGGGCATAGATGCCGGCGGCAAGCGCCACGATGCCCGACGCCAGCGCCAGCAGCGATCCGAGGAGATCGGCGGTGAACGAGATGCCGAAGGGCGGCAGCCAGCGGCCCGCCGTCATGGTGAAGGGGCCCTCGACGGCGACCCGATAGACCAGCAGGGCGTCGATGAGGACGAGCGCCACCAGTCCCGGGATGGCGATCCATCCGTGCAGCCAGATCTTGTGACGGACCATCATCAGCACGGCGCCCAGCGTGATCATCAGCGCCATGGGCGCGATCACCAGCCAGTCGGCTAGCGCCGTCGGCGCCATCACCAGTGCGGCGGAAAGATCAATCGGGGCAGTTGTCGGTGCAGCCATCGCGTCCGTTTTCCTGTCAGTAACCGAGCGGCGGAAGGGGATCGTCCTTCGGCTCGGCAAGCCGCATCTCGTCGGTATTGTCCGTCCCGAGCTCCTGATAGCCGCGGTAGGTGAGCACCAGCAGGAAGGCGAAGAAGGAGAACGAGATGACGATGGCGGTCAAAATCAGTGCCTGCGGCAGCGGATTGGCGGCGCCTGCAGGGAGAATATCGGCCGCCAGCGGAATGATCGGCGGCACTTCGCGCGTCAGGCGGCCGGCGGTGAACAGCAGAAGGTTCACGGCATTGCCGAGGATGGCAAAGCCGAGCAGAATGCGCACCGTGTGCCGCGACAGCATCAGATAGATGGCAGAGGCGAAGAAGATGCCGATGAGGACGGAGAACAGGGCTTCCATCAGTCGTTCTCCCTTTCCTCGAGCGCCAGCGCAATGGAACCGATGGAGCCGACCACGACGAAATAGACGCCGACATCGAAGGAGATGACGGTGGCGAGCGGCAGTTCGACGCCGAAGAAGCTCGGATAGATCCACAGCCCGGTCATGAAGGGCACCCCGGCGAAGACCGAGACGATGCCGGAGAGCGTCGCGACCAGCAGCCCGAAGCCGGCAATCGCCATAGGATGGAAGCGGATGGCGCTGCGTACGGCCGAAACCCCGCAGGCGATACCGTAGATGGCGAGCGCCGATGCTGCGATCAGTCCGCCGATGAAGCCGCCGCCCGGCTCGTTGTGGCCGCGCAGCAGCACGAAGACGGAGAACACCAGCATCAGGGCGGTAATCGTGGGGGCGACGGTGCGTAGGATCAGCGTGTTCATGGGCGGTCTCCCTCGACAGGCGCCTCGACGCCGGCTTGCGGCAGCGGACTGCGCGGGCGCACGCGAATGAGCGCCAGCACCGTCAGGCCGGTGATCATCACCACGGCGATCTCACCCAGCGTATCGGTGCCGCGGAAATCGACGATGATGACGTTCACGACATTTGCGCCGTGGGCGATCACCTTGGAATAGGCGTTGAAGAACTCGGTCAGGTAGGCGTTGAACGGGCCTTGCGTCGACTTCATCAGCATCAGCGTGAAGCCGAGGCCGCAGGAGATGGCGATGGCGGCATCAAACAGCATCTGCCCGAGCGGGCGGTGATCGCGCGGCGAGAGCCGAAGCCTCGTCATCACCAGCGCGAGGATGACGACCGAGAGGGTTTCCACCATGAACTGGGTGAACGACAGGTCGGCTGCCCCGAAGAGCAGGAAGATGACGGCGACTGCAAAGCCCTGGATGCCGAGCGAGACGATGGCGGTCAGGCGGTCGCTGGCGCGCAGCACCGCAAGGAGGCCGATGACCGCCAGGAGGATGATCGCCCATTCGTGGAGAAGCACGTCGCTCGGCCAGGCCGGCACCGCAGGCAGTTCACCGTAGACGAAGGGCGGCACCAAGAGCGCCAGCGCCAGGAAGATGAAGGTTGCGGTGACGTAGATCTCCAGCCGGCCCGGCTGGACGATGCGGGTGACGGCGACCGAGAGGCGCACGAGGCCGGAGACGACGTAATCGAAGCCGCGGTCCGGACCGTTGCCGATGGCAGCGAGCAGCCGCACCATCATGGCGCGCGCCCGTTCGAGCTGCAGGTAGACGAGGATGCCGAAGGCGACCGTCACCACGGACAGAAGCAGCGGCATGCCCAGATGCGGGATGGTGGAGATATCGACCAGCCGCGGCTCGCCGGCGACCGCACTGGCCATGGGGGTCGAGACGAAGCGGTGGGCGATGCCGGAGAAGACGCCGGCGAGGAGGCCGAGCACGGCGAGGATCGCCGGACCCAGCCACATCAGGACCGGCCCTTCGTGGGCGTGGTTCGGCGTTTCGACATGCGGCCCGAGGAAGGGCTTCAGCGCCACGGTGAAGCCGACCACCAGCATCAGGCCGTTGCCGACGATGGCGACGAGCGTGAAGAGCATGGCGCGCAGGTCGCCGTGGGCGAGCGCGTAATAGATCTCCTCCTTGGCGAGGAAGCCCAGGAAGAGCGGCAGGCCGCCCATGGAGAGTGCGGCCAGCAGGGCTGCGACGAAGGTGATCGGCATGGCGGACCGGAGGCCGCCGAGCCTTGTCACGTCACGGGTGCCGGCTTCATGGTCGATAAGGCCCGCC
>JBKBXP010000337.1:0-3459 GCA_046314035.1 Pseudorhizobium sp.
GCGACCGGAAATTCGCCTGCGGCGAGATCCAGACACGCGCCCGATTTGGCCACGGGACCTACGAGGTCCGCATGAAGGCTGGGGAGGGGTCGGGGCGCAACTCCGCCTTCTTCACCTATATCGGACCAACCGACAAGAAGCCGCACGACGAAATCGACTTCGAGGTGCTTGGCAAGAATATGCGCCAGGTGCAGGTGAACCAGTATGTCGCGGCGAAGGGTGGCAACGAGAAGCTGGTGACCCTTCAAACGCCTGCGGACGAGACTTTTTACGACTATGCCTTCATCTGGGAGGAAGGCCGCATCCGGTATTTCGTCAACGGGGAGCTCGTCCATGAGGTAACCGATGCGGCAAAGATCCCTTCCAACACCCAGAAGATCTTCCTCAGCTTCTGGGGATCCGACAACCTCCAGAGCTGGATGGGACCATTCTCCTACACTGGACCCAGTGCCATGGAGGTGGAGCGTGTCGCGTTCACCGCCCCGGGTGAAGAGTGCCAGTTTCCGGACTCGCTTCTTTGCAAGCTTGATTGAGGCCGGCGCCTGTTCACCCCGCATCGCATCAACGGAGGCCTTCAGACGTGACGGATATTCTCTATCTTGCACACGATCTCAGCGACGCGGCTGTCCGTCGGCGGGTGATGATGCTCGTCGCAGGGGGGGCGCGGGTGACCGTCGCCGGCTTCCAACGGGCTGCCAATGTCTTCGTGGATGATCCGGAGGTTCCGGTCATTGTGCTTGGGCATACGGCCGATGCTCGGCTCGGACAGCGGGCGGCGGCCGTTGTCCTGGCAGCCGTGTCGCTTCGCAAGAAGCTGGCAAAGGTTCCTAGGCCCAAGGTGATCATCGCGCGCAATCTCGAGATGCTTGCCCTCGCCGGGCGAGCATCCATGCTGCTTGGTGGTGCAATACCCATCGTCTACGAGTGCCTCGACATCCACCGGCTGATGCTGGACGATGGCTTCAAGGGCAATCTGCTGCGAAGGGCGGAAGGCTACTTCGGACGGGATGTGCGCCTGCTCCTGACGAGTTCGCCTGCCTTCGTGGAAGAATACTTCCAGCGGAGATCGAAACTTTCGCTGCCCGCCCTGCTTCTGGAGAACAAGGTTCTGGATCTCGAAGGCACAGCACTAAAACCCGCGGCTCGTCCGCCGGTGCCCCAAGCAGGGGAGCCTTGGCGGATCGGATGGTTCGGGGCGATCCGTTGCAGGAAATCGCTGGAAATCCTCACAGAGTTCGCTGCGCGCATGGAGGGACGCGTCGAGATCGTGCTTCGCGGGCGACCTGCATACAGCGAGTTCGAGGACTTCGACGAGCAGGTTCGCCGCGCACCTCACGTCGAGTTCCATGGCGCCTACCGCAATCCGGAGGATCTGGAAGACATATATTCGGACGTTCATTTTGTCTGGGCGATCGACTTCTTCGAAGAAGGCATGAACTCGGAGTGGCTTTTGCCAAACAGGCTTTACGAAGGCTCGCTCTATGGGGCGGTTCCCATCGCTCGGGCCTCGACCGAAACGGGACGCTTCCTGGTGGAACTGGATGCCGGCATGGTCGTCGGTAACGTCACGGCAGCCGATCTGGTGCTGGCCTTCCGTTCGATGGACGTGCAGCGTTATCATGCCCTGTCAGAGCGCATGGGCGCGACCGACAGGACTTGCTGGGTAACGGGGCGGCAAGAGTGTCAGGCCTTGGTCCACCAGTTGGCAGCGCTTTACCATGCTTCCGCGCTGGATCCCACTTTCGCAGTCCCGTCTCCCATTCGTTCCAGAGGTACGCCATGACAGACGAGATCTTTTCGAACACGAGAACACTCATCGTGATCCCCTGCCTCAATGAGGCAGGCAATATCGAGCGTCTGCTGCGTCAGCTTGAGGTCAGTCGGGACACCACGCGCATGCCGATCGTGGTGGTCGACGGCGGTAGCACGGATGGGACCGTGGGGATTGTGGAGACACTGGCAAACGAAATCCCCGATCTCCTTCTGCTCCACAATCCAAAACGCCTCCAGGGCCCGGGAATCAATCTGGCGGTGGAGCGCTTTGGTGGCGACTGCGAGTTCCTCATCCGCATCGACGCTCACGGCGATTACCCGCTGGACTACTGCCAGGCCCTTCTTCGCGAAGCCGTGGAGCTCCAGGCAGACTCCGTGGTGGTTGGCATGAAGACTGTCGGTTTTGGCTTTTTCCAGAAGGCAGCAGCCGTCGCTCAGAACTCCAAGCTCGGTAACGGCGGATCCAAACACCGCGCCGGTGGGGGTGGCCAATGGGTGGATCATGGCCATCATGCCTTGATGCGCATCTCCGCGTTTCGTGCAGTCGGCGGCTACGATGAGGACTTCAGCCACAATGAAGATGCAGAACTGGATTACCGCTTGCGCAAATCAGGCTTCACGATCTGGATGACGGCCGAAACCTTCATGACCTACTACCCACGCGCAACGGCCTCTTCCCTCTACCGGCAGTATCTCGGCTATGGTCGGGGCAGGGCGAAGAACATGTTGAAGCACCAGGTTCTGCCGAAGCTCCGGCAGGCTCTTCCGCTTGCGGTTGCTCCCATTGCTGTGGGGGCCCTCCTGGCGTTTGTCCACTGGATCACGGCGGTGCCCTTCATCTTGTGGGCAGTTCTCTGCCTTGCCTACGGCTTCTGGATCGCCATATCACAGAGAAATCCATACGGCCCTTTGGCTGCCGTATCTGCCATGATCATGCATTTCGCCTGGTCAGCCGGTTTTTGGTCGGAAGTGCTTCGGCCTCGACAGCGGAGAGCAGCAAGGTGACAGGCATTCCCAACCCACCCATTTCCGTCGATGTGGCCGTGTGCACATTCCGCCGCCCGGCGCTTCGGCAAACGCTGTTGTCCCTCTTTGCGCTTTCTGTCCCGCCGGGCGTCAAGGTCCGGCTGATCGTGGCGGATAATGATGCAGCGCCGAGCGCGCGCGCCTTGGTCGAGGACATGCGTCCTGCATCACCCTTCGATATCGAGTACGTGCATTGCCCGAAGTCCAACATCTCGATAGCGCGCAACGCCTGCCTGAATGCCTGTGCGGCGGATTATCTGGCGTTCATCGATGATGACGAGGTTGCTCTCCCCGTATGGCTGGACGAACTCTACCGGTCGATCCTCGCGGCCAAGGCAGATGCTGTGTTGGGCCCGGTAGAGGCCATATATGATCACGCAGCCCCAGCCTGGATGCGGCACGGTGACTTTCACTCGACCATGCCGGTCTGGGTCTCCGGCGCGATCAAGACCGGCTATACCTGCAACGTCATCATGGATATGGGCTCGCGTCATATCTCCGGGCGGCGTTTCGATCTCTCGCTTGGGCAGAGCGGCGGCGAGGATACGCAGTTCTTTTCTGCCATGACAGACGGTGGGGGGGTGATCGCCTTTGCCCCTGCCGCAGTTCTCCGCGAGCCGGTTCCATCCAGCAGGGCCAGCTTTTCCTGGCTGTGCAAAC
>JBKBXP010000338.1:0-3453 GCA_046314035.1 Pseudorhizobium sp.
AGCGCCAGCGTATCGGCGAAAAAGGCTTTCCGGCGCAGGGCAGAGTCCTTGACGACGACGGCCATTAGGGCCTTTCGCCTCCATGCCCGAAGGGACACCGCAACGGCTCCGTCACCGGTGTCGCATTCCGCTCCGACCGGAAGGCGGCGGAGCGTTCGTAGGCGAGTTGTCTGAGCCGCATGATGGAGCCGAGCGGCTGGTGGGCGGCGAGACCATTCCAGGGGCTGAAATGCATGCCGTCGTCCACCTGCCGCGACAGCTCCTCGCTCCAGCCCTCCTGTGGCTCGGCGGTAATCCGGGCGACGGTGACGAAGGGGCTCTTCTCCTCGTCCCAGGCGTCGATGCCTTCGACCGGCATGGCCTCGAGATCCGTGCAGAGCTGCACCTGCAGGTGCCAGATGGCCGTCTCGGCCTTGAAGAAATCATCCGTCGCGTGGCGCAGGATGTCGGCGTCCTTGGACGTATCGACCTTGTTGCCCGTCAGCGCCTTGAGATTGTCGGAGGCGGGGACGACGGCGATTTTCGCAATGTGCTCGCCGTAGCGCAGCGGCAGCTGGGCAAAGAAGCTGTCGCCGAGGATATGGGTCTCCGGATTGCCGCCCATGGTCTTCAGGGCGGCGCTCTCCTTGCCCATCTTTTCCAGCGCGCCCTCGACCGTCTTGAACACCTTGGAGACCACCTGCTTGACGCCCTCCATGCGGTCGGTGGTGGCGGCCAGCAGCTTCAGGTTCTTCAGGAAGGCCTTGCCGGAGGGGGAGTTGAATTCCTTGCCGTTGACCATGACGAAGTCCTGGCTGCGCGAGGCCATCGAGCCGGGCAGGCGTGGGCCCTCGACGTTCAGAACCTTGAGCGCCATGCCGCGCGGCGTCGAGACGCTGTCGTGCAGGAGGTCGCCGGGTGTGGTGGAGAGGCGGATCACCGCCTCGTAGGTTCCGGGCACGGCAAACAGCCCCTGCGCCAGTGAGGGCGGCAGGCCGTCCGGCACCTCGAAGCGTGCCGACAGCAACCCGTGGCTCTTGGCATGCACGGCGCGGATCGCATGGCCGGAGTCCTCAAAGGTCTTCTCGCAGATGGACACCATGGTCTCGGCGATCTTGCGGGCGGTCTCGCCCTCGTCGGGCTCGACCTGTTCGATGTCCGGGCGGTAGCGGACGGGGGTGGCGGAAGGGTGCGGGCTCATCAGTTCGGCAATCCTTCCATGATCTTGTCGATGGTGATCGGGAAGTGGCGGTGGCGGGTGCCGGTGGCATGGTAGATGGCATTGGCGACGGCAGCGCCGATGCCGACGATGCCGATCTCGCCCAATCCCTTGACGCCGATCGGGCTTGCCTTGTCGTCCTCTTCCTCCACGAAGATCACCTCGATGTCCTGCACGTCGGCATGCGCCGGCACGTGATATTCGGCGAGGTTGTGGTTCATGATGCGGCCGCTGCGGTGGTCGATCATGCTCTCCTCATGAAGCGCCATGCCCAGCCCCATGACGACGCCGCCGAGCACCTGGCTGCGCGCCGTCTTCGGATTGATGATCGTGCCGGCGGCGACCGCGATCACCACCCGCGTCACCCGCGTCACGCCGAGATCCGCGTCGATCTTCACTTCCACGAAGATCGCAGAATGGGTGTAGCTGACGAATTTCTTCGCCTGCTCCTCGTCGGGCGCCACCTTGCCGTGACCTTCGACCGAAGACATGCCGTGGCTGCCGAGGATGTCGCCGATCGAGACGCCTACCTGGTCGTTGCGGTCGAGCACGAGGCGGTTGTCGCGGATCACGAGATCCTCGACGGATGCGTCGGAGAGCGGCGAGTTGTCGAGCTTCTGGGCGAGCGACAGCAGCGTCTTGCGGATCTCGAAGCAGCCGGCCTGGACGGCGGAGCCGCTGGAGGCGGCCGTCCACGAACCGCCCTCGACGGCGGTCTTCGCCAGCGAGGAATCGCCGATCAGCACGCTGACGCGGTCTGGCGTCTGGCCGAGCCCCTGGGCGGCGATCTGCGCCAGGATCGTATAGGTGCCGGTGCCGATGTCGGAGGCCGCCGCCGCGACGGTGATCGAGCCGTCGGGGAAGAGCCGCACCTTGGCTTCGGCCGGCGACAGGGTCGCCTCCCAGATGCCGGTCGCCACACCCCAGCCGACGAGATCCGGACCGTCGCGCATGGAGGCGGGCTCAGCCGAGCGCTTCGACCAGCCGAAGCCTTCGGCGCCCTCGCGGTAGCAGGCATCGAGCGCTTTGGAGGTGAGCTGCAGGTCCTCGTTCTGGTCGTAGTCGACGAAGTTGGCGATGCGGAACTCCAGCGGATCCATGCCGACCTCGTAGGAGAGTTCGTCGATCGCCGATTCCAGCGCCAGGAAGCCGGTTGCAGCACCCGGCGCGCGCATGTCGCCCGGCGTCGAGACGGTCATCTTGGCCAGTTCGTAGGAGAGGGTGACGTTGTCGCATTTGTAGGCGAGGCCCGACCAGTTGACGACATTCTCCTGGTAGTCCTCGTAGAGCGAGGTCGTCTGCACCGCATGGTGGCGGATCGACATCAGCTTGCCGTCGGCGTCGGCGGCGACCAGCATCCGCTGCACGGTTGGCGGGCGCCAGGTGAGGTAGAACATCTCGCGCCGGCTCATCTCCACCCTGACGGAGCGCTTCAGGTCGAGCGCCGCCATCACCGCGAAGAACAGCTGGTGCTTCGGGCGCAGGCCCGATCCGAAGGCGCCGCCGACATAGGCGTTGACGACGCGCACGGTCTCGGGCTTCAGGCCGAAGATGCCGCAGACATAGCCCTGGCTGTTCTGCGACCCTTGCGTCTTGTCGTAGACGGTGAGGCTGCCGTCCTCGGCACGGATCGCGGTGGTGCCGAAGAGCTCCATCGGGTTGTGGTGCTCGCCGGCCTGAACATATTCCGCCGAGACCTTGTACGGCGCCGAGGCATAGGCGCCTTCTGCGTCACCGCGCGGATCGGACGGCAGAAAATCCTCCTTGCGCGGCACCGGCGGTACGTAGCTCTTTGCCTGCTCCACTTCGATGTCCGTATGCGGCTCATCGGCCTGGTATTCGACGCGGATCAGGTCGGCGGCATCGCGAGCGGCCTCGAAGCTTTCGGCGATGACGAGTGCGATCGGCTGGCCGTCGAAGAGGACCCGATCGTTTTCCAAGGGGCGGAACGGATGGCCGGGAAGCGCGACCTCGTCCTTCCAGTCGTCGTCGGAGGAGGCGGTAGGCGGCCGGTTGTGGTGGGTGTAGACCTTAACGACGCCGGGGAAGCGCTCGGCTTCGGTGGTGTCGATCGAGGTGATGCGGCCGCTGGCCACCGTGGCGTAGAAGGCGTGACCGAAGAGCATGCCGGGCTCGTGGTATTCGGCGGCGTAAGGGGCGGTGCCGGTCACCTTCAGCGGCCCGTCGATGCGCGGCAGCGGAAATCCGATGATGTTCTTCTCGTTCTGCATGGGGATCTCCTTCAGCGCAGCTGC
>JBKBXP010000339.1:0-3427 GCA_046314035.1 Pseudorhizobium sp.
TTGCGAAGGTGGATCAAGTGAACCACGACGGCGCCGGCAAAGCCGAAGAAGGTCGCCCCGAGGAAGATCCAGAAGGGTATACCAAGTGTTGGGGTGGAGTTTGCCAGGTTCTTCGAGATGTTGGATACGGTCACCCAGGCAATGAAGCCCGTGATGGCGATCGCGCTGAGTGAGATGGCAATATCAACGAGTCGACGCACCCGAACAGGGAAAGCAGCTTTGATTCGCCCATCACAATATTCTCGCCGTTCGCCACCACCAGTGGGTACGAGCAGAAGACCAGACATATCAGCAGAAAGCGCGTCAGCTCCTCAGCGCCGATGAAAGGCAGGGCGAATATACTGCGCATGACTACCTGCGTGGTCGGCACAAGAACCAAACCCGCGGTCAGCAGAGCGACGACGACGGTCAGGATGCGGTCAGCTATACCCATCTGGTGGACTCCCTGAATGCGGTGAGGCAGAGGTGAGGGGTGGCGCGGAGCCACCCGTCGATGTGCATCAGTTGACGGCTTCGATCTGACCGAGCAGCTCTTCGAAGTTCGGGAAGTCCTGCTTGACCTGCGCCGTCACCTTCTCGCGGAAGGCGGCGATGTCCAGGCCGTCTGCCTCTGTGAGCACAGTCATACCCCGGCCCTTCAGGTCTTCTACGAGCTTGGCCTCAGACTCGGTAGCCATCTGAAGCGACTTCTCCGCCTCCTCATCGAG
This sequence comes from Pseudorhizobium sp., assembly GCA_046314035.1. Taxonomy (GTDB): domain Bacteria; phylum Pseudomonadota; class Alphaproteobacteria; order Rhizobiales; family Rhizobiaceae; genus Neorhizobium. The sequence continues at coordinate 708 of JBKBXP010000339.1, forward strand.
CACCTTCGTGATCAAGGTCCTCTGTTCCTCGCTCAGACCCTGCCAGATTTCCTCGTTGATAAAAACGGCAAGGACAGCGCGCATATGACCCGTCATGGACAGGTGCGACTGAACCTCGTTCAAGTTGTTCGACGCGATCATCGTCAGAGGGTTCTCCTGCCCGACTACGACCCCGGTCATCAATGCCGTGGGAAGTTCGGCAACCTCGACGGGCGTCGGGATGGCACCGAACCCTTTGACCATGGACACCCAAAGTTCGAGAGGCACGGCCCGGAACGGTTTGCCTGCCAGGTCGGCCGGCGTCTTTACAGGAAAGTTCGACGAGATGTGCCGATCGCCACGATAGATGCGGCCGATGATCCGCACCCCTTGCGCAATCAGCTTTTCGTTTACTTGCTGGAGAGCAGGCGAGGAAGCGGGGTCAGTGGCGGCGAGCGCATGGGGCCCGTCACGATAGATGAACGGCGCGTTGAATACTGCGACTTCCGGCACGAGCTTCGCAAGCGACGCGAAGTCATGGTGGCCCAGCGAGATCGACCCCATGCGGACACCATCCACCATCTCGGCAACGCCGCCGAGCTGACTGGCGGGATAGACCGTAACCGTCACCTCGCTGTTGGTCGCTGTCTTGATCGCCTCGGCAGCCTGTGCCGCGAAGACGGTCTGGATGTCACCCTCCGCCCCGACATGCGCATATCGGAGTTCGGCCGCATTCAAGGAGCTGACGGCGAGCCCAGCGCTTATGGCGAGAGCGGCGACCGTCCCTTTGATCGAGATATTCAGCATTTTCTTTCTCCTCCCTTTTTGGATCTCCGAACCTGCGTCACTCCTCTTTCGGCAGGTCCTTCTTCGTGAAAGCGGCGATGTAGCTCTTCCTCCGGAGCTCATCGCCGATGGCAAAATGTTGTCGAAGCTTGTCTTCCGCCTGATCCGGGTTCCGGGCGAGTACGGAGAGGTAAACCTCCCTGTGAGCTTCCACGAGATAGTCAAGAATCCCGGCGGTTTCGCTCGTCTCCTGACGACGTTGAACGTGGCTGCGCTTCAGGAGCGTCGCGATCGACTGGTAGATCGTCATAAGCGCCGGACTACGGCTGGCTTCCACCAGTGCCAGGTGGAAGGCAAAATCGGCGGCGCCGCCATCTTCCACGTCATGGATCGTCTCCATAAGGCGGCTGAGAAGGGAGCCGATCCGCGACAGGTCCCCATCTGTCGCGCGCACGCAGGCGAGGCGGATCGCCTGACATTCAATCGCGATGCGGGCCTGCATGATATCGTCCATCATGTCCGGCTGCTGGGCCAGGCAGAAGGTCAGGAAGTCGCCGATCACCGCCATGTCAGCTTTTCGCACATAGGCACCCTTGCCATGGCGGATGTCGAGGAAGCCGAGGTTTGCAAGGGATCGGAGGGCCTCGCGAAGGACCGGTCGCGACACCCCCAGAGCAAGCGACAATTCACGTTCCCCCAGCAGGCGGTCACCTTCGCGCAAGGCGCCTGACAGGAGCTGCTCGCGAAAGAACGCAAGTACCTTCTCGGTCCCCGCTAGATCAGTGGGTGCTTCTACAACAACTGAACTCACAACTGGCCTCCGGTGGTAATACCAGTTCATCACCACTGAGGCGGCTTGTCAATCCTCTGATCCGCAACACCGTGATAGGCGACACGGACGGGAAGCTCAGTGGCCCGCGAGCTTTGCAAGATGTGCCTCTGGCGCGGCGCCAAACGAAGATAGAGCCGGCGCGCGCTCAAACACTTGTGGGGCAGGGTATCGTGGGCCTGACGAGTTGAGCTGGCTGCGAAGCGGCGGCCTCTAAAAATGCACTCTCTTCAACGGCCATGTTTTGATCCTCGACGCCCACAAGCAAACCTACTGTTTAAGGGCTCAGCAATCCTCATCAAATCGGATCGCGTCGTGTTGCAGCAGATCGCCATCTCAGGCCGATGCAATAGCCAATGGGGCGAGGGCGGCGAGAACGATCGCACCCCACATCTTGGGAACTTAAACGGGTTTTTCCGGTTTAAGCGGACTTGCGTTCAAGCCGTAAGAGCAGCCGATGTCCACCCGCCTTGCTACCCTCGCAAAATCCATGCCCGCCGCAGCCCTTGCCGCGTCTTGGTCGTTGGATATCGCGCAGCCGCAGGGAGGTTTTGGTCTTGACGACAACAGGGCCGGCGCAAAGCAGGCGGCCGCCATTCCTATTGCCGTGGACGGTCGCATTCCTAATGCCGTGGACGGTCGCTGGCGATGAGAGCGCTCACGGATCTTCTGGATCACCTTGAAGACTGTGTCCAAGGAGATGATGTTGCCATCAGCGACCTCGTGACAGAGATAGGACCGCAGTCGTTTGCGGCGCTGATGCTGCTGTTTGCGCTGATCTCGACCTCCCCGGCAAGCGCTATTCCCGGCGTCACCGCCAGCGTCGCTGTCATCGAGTTCCTGCTTGTCATCCAGATGATCGCGGGCCGCCATTGCTTGTGGCTGCCGGACTTTGTTTCACGACGTCGCTTACCCACAGACGCCCTGTGCAAAGGCATTCGGTGGCTGCGAAAGCCCGTCCATCTCGTGGAGCGATTTCTCAAGGAGCGCCTGACTGCCCTGGTGACGCCGCCCGTGATGTATTTGCCGCTCTTGTTAATCCTGGTCCTCACCCTGTTTATGCCCATCATGGAGGTCATACCGACATCTGGGTCCATTGCGTCTGCGATCATTGCATGTGTCGCCG
>JBKBXP010000340.1:0-290 GCA_046314035.1 Pseudorhizobium sp.
ATCGGCGTCGGGTTGCCGAACTGCGCAGCCTTGCGGCAAACCATGGGCAGGATGCGGAAACCGCCATCGCCAATTAGAGCTTGCCTTTCGGGCGGTTTGGTCGCAAATCACCAAATCGCCAAGAGGGCGATATCCCCGCGCTGGCCTGTGCCGCGCGTGCTTCCACGGGGAGAGATATGGAAGAGTTTCATAAAGTCCGCCGACTGCCGCCTTATGTCTTCGAACAGGTCAACCGCCTGAAGGCCAGCGCGCGAGCGGGTGGCGCCGACATCATCGATCTCGGCATGGGC
>JBKBXP010000340.1:300-3411 GCA_046314035.1 Pseudorhizobium sp.
CGTCGACAAGCTTTGCGAGGTCGTCCAGGATCCACGCACGCATCGCTACTCTTCCTCCAAGGGCATTCCCGGTCTTCGCCGTGCGCAGGCCGCCTATTACGCGCGGCGCTTCGGCGTGAAGCTCAACCCGGACACCCAGGTCGTCGCGACGCTGGGCTCCAAGGAGGGCTTTGCCAACATGGCGCAGGCGATCACGGCGCCGGGCGACGTGATTCTCTGCCCCAATCCCACCTATCCCATTCACGCCTTCGGCTTCCTGATGGCCGGCGGCGTCATCCGTTCCATGTCGGTCGAGCCGGACGACAGCTTCTTCGGGCCGCTGGAGCGGGCCGTGAAGCATTCGATCCCGAAGCCTCTGGCGCTGATCATCAACTATCCGTCCAATCCCACCGCCCATGTGGCGTCGCTGGATTTCTACAAGGACGTGATCGAGTTTGCCCGCAAGCACGAGCTCATCGTGCTGTCGGATCTCGCCTATTCGGAAATCTACTTCGATGGCGAGCCGCCACCGTCCGTCCTCGAGGTCCCAGGTGCAATCGACGTCGCCGTGGAATTCACCTCGATGTCGAAGACATTCTCGATGCCCGGCTGGCGCATGGGCTTTGCGGTCGGCAACGAGCGCCTGATCTCGGCGCTGACCCGCGTCAAATCCTATCTGGACTACGGCGCCTTCACGCCGATCCAGGTGGCGGCCACCCATGCCCTGAACGGCGACGGGTCCGACATCGCCGAAGTGCGCTCGATCTACAAGCGTCGTCGCGACGTCATGGTCGATACCTTCGGCAAGGCAGGCTTCGAAGTGCCGCCGCCGGCCGCAACCATGTTCGCCTGGGCAAAGATTCCGGAAAAATTCCGGCACCTGGGCTCTCTGGAGTTTTCCAAGCTGCTCGTGGAGAAGGCGGATGTGGCGGTCGCGCCGGGCGTCGGCTTTGGCGAGATGGGCGACGACTACGTGCGACTGGCGCTGGTGGAAAACGAGCATCGCATCCGGCAGGCGGCCCGCAATATCAAGAAGTTCCTCTCCACGGCGGACGAGACGATGCACAACGTGATCTCGCTCAACACCCGTCGCTAGTCTCCGGCGGCCCGGAGAGGGCCGCCACCCCAAAAAAATCAGGAAGAATACGATGGCAGATGCCCTTAAAGTCGGCATTGCGGGTCTCGGAACCGTTGGCGCGTCGCTGGTCAGGATACTCCAGGCGCGCGCCAAGGAACTCGCGGTCACATGCGGTCGTGCCATCGAGGTCGTCGCCGTCAGTGCCAGGGACCGCTCGCGGGACCGCGGCATCGACCTCACCGGGATGACCTGGTTCGAGAGCCCCGAGGCCATGGCGCGAGAGGCCGATATCGACGTTCTCGTCGAGCTCATCGGCGGCGCCGAGGGGCCTGCAGACCTCGCCGTCAGAGCGGCCTTGCAGCGCGGCATTCACGTGGTGACAGCAAACAAGGCGCTGCTGGCACAGCACGGCGTGGAGTTTGCGGCGCTCGCCGAAGACAAGGGCGTTCTTCTGAATTTCGAAGCCGCTGTCGCGGGTGGTATTCCCGTCATCAAGGCGCTGCGGGAATCCTTGACCGGCAACAAGGTCTCGCGCGTATACGGGATCATGAACGGCACCTGCAACTATATCCTGACCCGGATGGAGAAGGAGGGGCTGACCTTCGAGGAATGCCTTAGCGAGGCGCAGCGCCTCGGATACGCGGAAGCGGACCCGACGTTCGACATCGAAGGCAATGACACGGCTCACAAGCTTGCCATCCTGACGACGCTCGCCTTCGGCACGCAGATCGCCGCCGACGAGATCTATCTGGAAGGCATCCGCAACATCTCGATCGAGGACATCGGCGCGGCGGCGGATCTTGGCTACCGGATCAAGCTGCTGGGGGTTGCGCAGCGGACGGAGACGGGGATCGAGCAGCGGGTTCACCCGACAATGGTGCCGCGCGATTCCGTCATCGCCCAGGTCGATGGCGTCACCAATGCCGTCGCAATCGAATCGGATATCCTCGGCGAACTGCTGATGGTCGGACCCGGCGCCGGCGGTGATGCCACGGCCTCTGCCGTGCTCGGCGACATTGCCGACATCGCCAAGAGCCGTCCTGGCGAGCAGCGGGTGCCTGTGCTTGGAACGCCGGCAAGATCGCTCGCGCCCTATGTGCGGGCCCGGATGAGAAGCCATGAGGGCGGATACTTCATCCGGCTGACGGTGGCAGACCGAACCGGCGTCTTCGCCAGCGTCGCAAGCCGGATGGCGGAAAACAACATCTCGCTGGAATCAATCGTTCAACGCGCAGGCTTCTCGACGGGCGGCAGCGATTCCAAGACGATCATTCTCGTGACGCACGCGACCACCGAGGAGTGGGTTCGCAAGGCGGTCGCGGCGATCAAGGCGGAGAGCTATCTGGTCGGGGAGCCACAGGTCATCCGCATCGAACGTCCCAAGGCATTATAGATGCCGCGGATTGCATTGCTGTAGCGCATGGCAGCATTCTGAGAGCCTTGGCAGCCTGTCGTTGATGATGGCGGGTTGCCTGCAGCACGCCGAAAAAGATACCGTTTCATCGGCCGATGGGCTACGAAGGCTTTCATGACGGCAAGGCATCTTCCCACCATTGTAATCGCTGATGGCCAGGTTGACCCCGTGCCGCGGGCGTTCCTGAACGTCGAGCGGTCCGTGTCGGGGCAGCGGTGGATCTCGCGCCTCGATCAGGCGGCACAGAACCGGGCCCTGGCAATCTCGCAGGTCCATGGGGTCCCCGATCTCATTGCCCGCGTATTGGCTGGAAGGGGCGTCGAACTCGACAACGCTCTGGCGTTCCTCGATCCCACCATCCGTTCGCTCATGCCGGAGCCATTTACGCTCACCGACTGCGAGAAGGCGGCCGAACGTATTTCGGCAGCCGTGCAGCGGCGGGAAAAGGTGGCGATCTTCGGTGACTACGACGTCGACGGCGCCGCGTCATCGGCGCTGCTCTACCGCTTTCTCGCGCACTTCGGCGTCGAGGCGGAGATCTACATTCCCGACCGCGTCTTCGAGGGCTATGGGCCCAATCCGGCGGCGATCCGCGAGCTGATCGCCAATGGCGCCACCCTGATCGTCACCGTCGACTGCG
>JBKBXP010000341.1:0-3410 GCA_046314035.1 Pseudorhizobium sp.
GCGGGCGCATTCGGTGTTTCCGCTCTATGGCTTCAACAGCCACGCGGGCTATGGCACGGCGCAGCACCGGGCCGGCATTGAGGCCCATGGCCCCTGCGTCCTCCATCGCATGACGTTCCGGCCGCTGCGGCGCGATCCGGTGGTCGAACAAACTCTCGCCGACGTCCCCGGCGAACCCTAAGACCGGCATAAAAAAGGCCGCGCTGAGCACGGCCTTCTCGAAGTTCTTAAACCGGAACTGGTGTCAGTTCAGGCGAGTCTGCACGTTGCCGACGGAATCCTTGAAAAGGGCTTCCTCGGTTGCAGCATCGGTCTTCTTGACGATGATCTTTTCGGCCGCGGCAATGGCGAGATCGACGGCTGCGGAGCGAACCGCTGCGATGGCATCCGCTTCCGCCTGCCTGATCTTCTGCTCGGAGAGCGCATTGCGGCGCGCCACGAATTCCTCGGTCTTTTGCCGCGCGTCCTCGGTCAGCATGGCCGCTTCGCGTTCTGCCGCGGCCACGATCTCCCGGGCTTCGGCTTCGGCTTCCTTGCGCTTGCGCTGGTATTCCGCCAGCAGGTGCTGGGCTTCCTCGCGCAGGCGCTTGGCATCGGCCAGTTCGTTGCGGATGTTGTCGGCGCGCTGGTCGAGCGCCTTGCCCATCATGCCCGGGACCTTGAGATAGGCCAGCAGCACGAAGAACAGGATGAGGCCGACGAGTGCAAAGAATGATGCGTCCAATGCCATGGATCAGGCTCCCTTCGCAGATGCCGCGGCAACGGCCGCCTTGATGTCGTCGGCAGTCGCCCGGGCGCCGATGAGCTGGTCGACGATCGCGCCGGCCGTCTCCTCGGCGATGGCGCCAACCTGGGCGAAGGCCTGGGTCTTGATCTCGCCGATACGGGCTTCCGCGGCGGAAAGCTTCTGGGCAAGTTCCGTCTCGATCGCCGTGCGATCCGCGGTGGCCTTGGCCTTGGCGGCCTCACGGGCCGTCTCGCCGATGACGCCTGCCTTGGAGCGGGCTTCGGCAAGTTCGCGTTCGTAGGTCGCGACCGCGGCATCGGCTTCCGCCTGCAGGCGCGACGCTTCGTCCAGATCCTGTGCGATGCGATCGTGGCGCTGCTCGAGAATTCCACCGACGCGGGGAACGAGCAGCTTCTGCATCACAAGATAAAAAAGGCCAAACGTGATGACCAGCCACAACAGCTGCGACGGGTATGTCGAAGCATCGAATGGCGGGAACACACCGGTGGCAGCGGCGTCGCTATGGGGGACGCCGGTTTCCGTGTGGACTTCGCCCACAGGCGCGACGCCGGGCGCTACAAGCGTCTCTGTGGCTTCCGGCGCGGTCTGCGCAAATGCCGAAGTCACGAACATCATCACCTCCAGGTGGATACCAAATACGAAGGATCACGGCGCGCCAACTTGAGCGGCCGTGATCCAGAACCCGAAGCCGTTATTAGACGGCGAACAGGAGAAGGAGAGCAACGAGCAGCGAGAAGATGCCCAGAGCTTCCGTGACGGCGAAGCCGAACACCAGACGGCCGAACTGGCTGTCAGCGGCGGACGGATTGCGCAGTGCGCCGGTCAGGTAATCGCCGAAGATGCGGCCGAGGGCCAGAGACGTGCCGGCCATGCCGAGGCAAGCCAGACCTGCGCCGATGTACTTTGCTGCTTCCGCTTCCATGTAAAACTCCTTTAAAATGGTGATTGCGGCTTGTTTTGGCACCGGTTACCCGGGCCAACGACTGGTGTGGTCAGTGTCCCCCGTGCACGGCGTCGTTCAGGTACATGCATGTCAGTACCGCGAACACATAGGCCTGCAGGAAGGCGACCAGGAATTCCAGAGCGGTCATGGCGACCGTCATCAGGAGAGGCAGGATGGCACCGCCGACGCCAAGCGCACCGAGTGCGCCCATCGATGCGACAAAGCCAGCGAAGACCTTGAGGGTGATATGGCCCGCCAGCATGTTGGCGAACAGACGAACCGAAAGGCTGATCGGGCGCGACAGGAACGAGATGATCTCGATCGACGAGACAAGCGGCAGCAGCACCTTCGGCACGCCGGAGGGCGCGAAGACGCTGAGGAAGTGAAGGCCGTGCTTGTAGAAACCGTAGACGATGACCGTCCCGACCACGAAGACCGACAGCGCGAAAGTGACGATGATCTGGCTGGTAACCGTGAAGAAATAGGGGAACATGCCCAGGAGGTTCGCCGTCAGGATGAACATGAACAGCGAAAAGACCATCGGGAAGAACTTCATTCCCGCATTGCCGGCGCCTTCACGCAGCATGCCGGCGATGAACTCGTAAGACATTTCCGCAACCGACTGCGCACGACCCGGGATCAGGCCACGCTGCGATGTCGCGAAATAAAGGAAGCCGGCAGCGCAGGCGACCGTGGCGACCATGAACAGCGACGCATTGGTGAAAGAGAAGTCCATGCCGCCGATTTCGATCGGCACGATCTGCTTGATCTGGAACTGACTGGTCGGATCGTTGGCCACCGTCTACCTTCTTTCTACCTTCACTCACCTCACCCGAAGTTCGCCCTCACGGCGACCCTCAAGGCTTTCGAAGCTTGTCCTGCCCGTCGCCCGGTTCGAGCGGCATTGCGACAATTCCGACGGCGCGCATCACATTCAACACACCAGCGCAGAAGCCCAGCAGGAGAAGAATGATCATCCCCCAGGGCCCTGTACCTGCAAAACGGTCGAGAAGATAGCCGAGCATTGCCCCCACCGCGATCGCGGCGATGAACTCCGAAGAGATCTTCAGACCGAGAGCCATGCCTTTACGGCTCGCTCCACCCGCTGCTTCCCTCTTCGCTTCCGCCGCTTCCTGCGCATCCACCTCCGCCAGTTCGGCGGCCAGACGCTTGCGACGTTGCTCCAGACTCTCGTCCCGGTCTGCCGTCATTTGCAATCTCCCGTGCCCGTCTCGCGGCATCACCGGAATTGGATCTTTCAACCCGTCCGAAACATGCTGACAGCGAGGGATTTCGCGCCTTTCGGCCCGTTTTCAAGTCGGGCGCAACATAGTTTTGCGTGCCCGCATAGTCAAGGCATACCAAAGACCTGCCCCACAGGCAAAATATGGTTCTGAAACAAGCAGTTAGACCGCCCGCATGCGACTTCTTCAAAACTTGTGAGAGAATCGCTGCGACGAATGGCGCGGGATCAGCTCCAACCGCCGCCGTAGGTACGGTAAAACACGTGCAGGCCGATCCGTCCGACCTTCTTCATCGTCTTGGCCCAGCCCGGGCGAACGTAGACGGCGTGGTAGTGAGTCGAGGAGCCGACTTCATCCAGCCAGATCTTGCCAGCCGTCACCGCCATGCCGACGTCGCGGGCAATCTTCCAGTGCTGTTCGGAGCGGACGCGGTCGCGGATATTGTCGCAGGCAAAGGAGAACTGGCAGCGGTTGC
>JBKBXP010000342.1:0-3369 GCA_046314035.1 Pseudorhizobium sp.
CCGGCTTTTGGCCGGGCATTTCTAAGGGAGTTTTTTATGCATACTGTCAGCGCAAACGGCGCCCATATTCCAGCCCTAGGCTTCGGCACATTTCGCATGCCGGACGAGGACGTTCTGCGCGTGCTGCCGCAGGCCCTGAAGCTCGGCTTCCGGCACGTGGACACCGCGCAGATCTACAAGAACGAGGCAGCGGTCGGCGAGGTGCTCGACACCTCGGGCATTTCCCGCGACGAGATTTTCCTGACGACCAAGGTCTGGGTCGACCGCGTCGGTCATGACGCCTTCATCGCCTCGGTCGACGAGAGCCTCGCCAAGCTGAAGACCGACTATGTCGATCTGCTGCTGCTGCACTGGCCGCAGAGCGAGATGCCGCTCGCCGACCGCATGGGGGCGCTCAACGAATTGCGCGACGCCGGCAAGGTGCGCGACATCGGCGTTTCGAACTTCTCCACCGCCCTGATGGCGGAGGCCGTCAGTCTGTCGGATGCGCCCATCGTCACCAACCAGGTGGAGTTTCACCCTTATCTCGACCAGACGAAGGTGATCGAGGAGGCCGCCAAGACCGGCATGTCGGTGACGGCCTATTACCTGATGGCCGATGGCAAGGTGCCGCAGGACGAGGTGCTGAAGGATATCGGCGCCAAGCACGGCAAGTCGGCGGCCCAGGTCACGCTGCGCTGGGCCGTGCAGCAGGACGACGTGGTCGCGCTTTCCAAGACCGCCACCGAAAGCCGTCTCCAGGAGAACCTCGCCATCTTCGACTTCGCGCTCAGCGAAGACGAAATGGCCGCAGTCCACGCGCTCGCCCGTCCCGACGGCCGCATCCTCAACCCGGGGCATCTCGCGCCGAAGTGGGATTGACAGCAAACAGCCGCCGGATCGCTCCGGCGGCTTCTTTGTTTCAGAGCCTGTGATCTTTGCCCGACAGAGGCAGTCGCGTCAGCTCTTGACGACGTTCACCTCGAGATAGTCGCTCGGCGCCACCATGGTGCCATCGGCTGCGACGTTGAAGCGGTCGATCAGCGCCAGCAGATCCTCGGCGAGCGGCTGCTGCCTGGATTGTTCGCCGAGCGCTTCGAAGGCCTTGTGGACCGGGCCGTACCAGGTGCGGAAGACCTCCAGCCAGTGGTCGGGCGAGCGGTAGCGGAAGGTGAAGCTGCGGGGGGTGGCGATCACCTTCGCGTCGGCGCCGAAGAGTTCCTCCAGGCGCTCCTGCGTGCCCCAGAGAGCAGGCGACTTCACCCCCGGCGCCGGCGGCAGATGCTGGCCGATGGTCTTGAACAGCTGGCCGATGAAGCCCGCCGGCGTCCAGTTGGCGAGCGCGATGCGCCCGCCCGGTCGCAGCACGCGCAGCATCTCGCGGGCGGCCTGGTCCTGGTCCGGAGTGAACATGACGCCGAAGCTGGAGAGCACCGCATCGAAGGTGTCCGCGGCGAAGGGCAGGCTTTCGGCGTCGGCGAGCTGGAAATCGACGCTCAGTCCCTCGGCGACAGCCCTGCGCCGGCCCCCGTCGAGCAGCGCCTGCACATAGTCCGTCGAGGTGACGTTGCACCAGCGGCGGGCGGCCGCCAGCGTCGCGTTGCCGTTGCCCGCGGCGACATCGAGAACCCGCTCGCCGGAGCGGAGATCGGCAGCTTCGCAGAGGGTTTCGCCGACGATCTGCAGCGTCGTGCCGACGATGGCATAGTTGCCGGACGACCAGGCCAGCTGCTGGCGCGCCTTGAGCGCGGCCAGATCGGGGGCGGGTGTCGCGGCGGGGGTCAGGCTGGACACGGTGGCAAGGTTGGCGTTCATTTCTTTATCTCCCGGATGGGGCAGCGCAAGATGCGGCCGTGGCCGCGCATTCGTGCTGCCGGAAAAGCTTCTACTGGAAAGGTGCTGGCCAGGAGCGGCAGGGCGACTTCTCGCCAGCCCGCTCTTCATCTGCCAACTGCCGGGATTGTGGCGCATCCCGCCCCGTTCGGCCCAGTGTAGAAACTGTAGCGGATGGGTACAGAAACTGGAGTGCGGCGATCAGGCGGCGTAGGAGCTGCGTACCATCCAGCTGCCGATCGCGCTGGCGATGTGGCGGTCGCCGATCAGCTCGATGCGGCCTCTCGCAATCTCCAGATCGAGGCTGGAGAGGCCGAGCCAGGCGGAGGTCATCGACTTCAGGTCAGCTGTGATGAAGAGATCGACGTCATGGCCGGGATCGACGAGACAGAGGTCGACGGGCGTGCCGGGACGCGCGAGAAGCCAGTAGCTCTGCTCGTCGCGCGGCAGCTCCGGGAAGGTGAACTGGACGACGCTGCGCCGGCCCTGCGGCAGGGCGACGCTGTTGACTTTGCGCCGCAGGTTCCACATCAGCACCCGGGCATCGAGGTGCTCCAGCGTCACATCGGCATTGACGTTGCGATGGGCCCATTTGCCGAGCGCAAAGAGGATCGGCTCGAGCTCATTGGCCATGGCGGTCGGCCGGTAGTGAACCTCGCCGGCGGCCTCGCCGCGGCCGCGGACGACAAGGCCGAGCTCCTCCATCTCGCGCAGCCGCTTCGACAGCAGTGTCGGCGACATGCCCGGCAATCCGCGGCGGATCTCGTTGAAGCGCGTCGAGCCCGACCAGAGCTCGCAGAGCAGCAACATGGTCCACCGAGGGCCGAGCAGCTCGCAGGCCTTGGCGATGGGACAAAACAGGCTGTAGCCATCCTTGGACATGATCAACCCTCTGCGGGCGCAGTATCCGCCCGGAAAGAGACGTCGTCTAGTACAGAAACTGTATCGGCAGGGCGCAGCTGCGCGTCCCGATCAGCGCCTTGCAAGAAGCGCCACCTGCAGCGAAGATATTTCGTCATCGAGCGCACCCTGCGGTGCACACCAGCGGATCATCAGGACGAGAAAAGCCAATGACCGAAAGCGGAACGCCTATGGCGTCAGACATGCCAGGTCCTGACGCGGATGCGCCGGACCTGACGGAAAGCCCGTGGTCGGAAAGACTGGCTGCCGCGCCCGTGCTGCGCGGCGTCCGAAAAGCCCGCAGACGAAGGTATCGACGACAATCCGCCTGGATGCCGATGTGCTGGAGCAGTTCCGGGCCCAGGGGCCAGGCTGGCAGTCGCGCATCAATCAGGCGCTTCGGGACTGGCTGTCCAGGAACTGAAAAAGCCGCCGGAGTGGTCCGGCGGCTTTCCTATGTGCATCTTCGACTGAAATCAGACGAACTGGCTGAGGCCCGGGACCGAGGCGACGACCGTGTCGACGGTCTCGTCGCCGGCGTGCTCGCGGGCAACCTTGATGGTTTCCTTGGCCAGGCCGGTGATCTCGCCCATGCCGAGGCCGAGGCTCATCAGCTGCTGACCAAGCGCCATGACGCCGCCGCCGAAGCTCGACATC
>JBKBXP010000343.1:0-3362 GCA_046314035.1 Pseudorhizobium sp.
GTCGTTCCAGATATTGGTGAACTGGTAGATGACGGTGACGACTATGATCGGCCCCGAACTGGGGAGAAGGATCCGCCAGAAGATCTTGAAGAAGCCGGCACCATCCATCATCGCCGCCTTGATGAGCTCGTCCGGAAACGCCTCGTAGTAGTTGCGGAAGAACAGGGTCGTGAAGCCCAGGCCATAGACCACATGCACAAAGACGAGGCCGGATGTCGTGTTCGACAGGCCGAAGATGCCGAGCACCCGGGCCATCGGGATCAGGACGGCTTGGAACGGAATGAAGCAGGCAAACAGCATCAGTCCGAAGACGAGCTTGTGGCCCGGGAAGCGCCACTTCGTCAGCACATAGCCATTGAGAGCGCCGAGCACTGTCGAGATCAGGACGGCGGGCACCACCATCTTGAGGGAGTTCCAGAAGTAGCCCTTGATCCCCTCGCAGGTGACGCCGATGCAGGCATCGCCCCAGGCCTTGAACCAGGCATCCAGCGAGGGCGCGCGCGGCAGGGCCAGCATGTCACCCGCCCGGATTTCCGCCAGCGACTTGAACGAGGTCGTCAGCATCACGTAGAGCGGCAGAAGATAGATGACGGCCAGAACCAGCAGCAGCGTGTAGATGACGAAGCGCGTGGTTCGTGCCGAACCGGCGCTGACGGTATCGCTGGGAGCACTCATGAACGCTTCTCCCGAAGCTCGGAATAGAGATAGGGAACGATGATGGCGGTAATGCCCATCAGCATCATCACGGCACTTGCCGAACCGACGGCCATCTGGCTGCGGGTGAAGGTGTAGGAATACATGAACGTCGACGGCAGTTCGGTTGCATTGCCGGGTCCACCGCCGGTGAGCGCGATGACAAGGTCGTAGGACTTGATTGCCATATGCGCGAGCACGATGATGGCCGACAGGAAGACGGGGCGCAGCATCGGGATGATGATCCGCCGGTAGATCGAGAACGTCGGCGCGCCGTCGATCTGCGCCGCCTTGATGATTTCGCCGTCGATGCCTCGAAGTCCCGCCAGGAACATCGCCATGATGAAGCCCGAAGCCTGCCAGACGCCTGCAATCACGATCGTGTAGATCGCCATGTCCGTATTGATCAGCCAGTCGAACTTGAAGCTCTCCCAGCCGAGATTGTGCATGGTCTTCTCGAGCCCGAGGCCCGGATTGAGGAACCACTTCCAGGCCGTGCCGGTGACGACGAAGGACAGCGCCATCGGATAGAGGAAGATCGGCCGCAAGACACCCTCGGCCCGGATCCGTTGATCCATCAGGATGGCGATGGTGAGACCTATAACGATGCAGAGGGTGATGTAGAGAACCCCGAAGATCGCCAGGTTCTTGATCGCCATGTACCAGCTCGGCTGAGACCAGAGATTGTAATAGGCATCGAGACCGACGAGCTCGTAGATCGGCAGGATCCGCGACCGGGTAAACGAGAGATAGACCGTCCACAGGATGAAGCCGTAGACGAAGACGAGCGTGATGGCGAAGGACGGCGCAAGCACGATCTTCGGCAGCAGGGTGCCCAGCCGATCCTTGTAGGACCGTCGCGACCGCTGCTCTGTCACATAGGGAACGGGTTCGATCGTCGTCATGCGCCACCTCCGGCCAGAAGCCCGGATCCAAGTTCAAGAATGTCGTGAGTGAGAAAATGGCCGGGGAGATCCCGGCCATTCAGAGTGTCGAGAAGATCTCGATTTTACTGCGCGGAGGCAATCGCCTGCGGCAGGCGCTCGAGAGCCTGGTCGGTGTTGATCTGACCGTTCAGGTGCTGGGTCACGACGTCGAAGATCGCTTCCTTTACGGCCGAGGGCTGCGCATGGCCGTGCGCCATCGAACCGGCGAGATTGCCGCTGGCCGCAGCATCAGCCAGATCCTTGATGCCCTTCTTGCCGCAATCGTCGAAGTCCGTATCCGGAACGTCGGTGCGGGCAGGAACGGAGCCCTTCACGGTGTTGAAGGCGATCTGGAAGGCCGGGTCTTCAACGGCCGAAGCCATCTTCAGCTGGGCGTCACGCTGGTCGGCGCCGACATCGAACATCACGAACTGGTCGGAGTTGAACAGCACCGAGCCCTGCGTACCCGGGAAGCGCATGCACACGAAGTCCGTGCCAGGCGTCTTCTCGGCGCGCAGCCACTCGCCCTTGGACCAGTCACCCATCTGCTGGGCGCCGGCAGTGCCTTCGATCACCAGTGCCGTCGACAGGTTCCAGTCGCGACCGGAGAAGTTCGGGTCGAAATAGCCGCGAAGCTTCGTCATGTTGTCGAAGACCTGACGCATCGTGTCGCTAGACAGCGCTTCCGCGTCGGCCTCGATCACGGCCTTCTTGTAGAAGTCCATGCCGCCGACCGAAAGGACGACCGATTCCCAGAGCGTACCGTCCTGCCAGGGCTGACCGCCGTGGGCGAGCGGCGTGATGCCCTGTTCCTTGAACTTGTCGAGCAGCGCAAACAGCTCGTCCATGGTCTGCGGCTCTGCACCGCCGGCCTTGTCGAGAGCGGCCTTGTTGAGCCACAGCCAGTTCGTCGAATGGACGTTGACCGGTGCGGCGATCCAGTCGCCGTCGAACTTCGAGAATTCCTGGAGAGCGGCCGGAATGACCGCATCCCAGCCCTGTTCGGCTGCGAGGTCGTTCAGGTTGCCGAGAACGCCCATCTCGGCCCAGTCCTTGATGTCGAAACCGAGCATCTGCACGGCTGTCGGCGGATCGCCGGCGGTTACGCGGGCACGAAGTGCCGTCATCGCCTGGACGCCGGAGCCGCCTGCAACCGGCATGTCCTGCCAGGAGATACCCTCCTTCTGCAGGTTGTCCTTGAGGACGTTGAGCGCGGCAGCTTCGCCGCCAGCTGTCCACCAGTGAAGGACTTCCACGCTCTCCTGGGCCTTTGCGGACCCGGCAGCAAGCGCAATCACCGCTGCACCGGCAGCGAGCTTCGTAAATGTTCTGATGTTCATGAGAATCTCCCTCTAGATCCGGGCTCCTCTCCGGATTGATAATTTATAACGATATAAAACCGGGGGCTGTCAACCCCGTGCGACCACTGGGGGAGCCACCCGCCGTCAAGTTAGGGCGTTGTTTTCAAGAGACAAGTTTTCCGCGCAGGGCGAATTGCAAATGATTGCCCCCGGAATTTATAACGATATAGTTGGCTAGGGAACGCTTCGTCGTGAGCGTGAGAGGAAGGGAGGGCCGATGAGTCAGCGGCGAGGTAAAGACGGGGACAAGGAGCCCGCACGGGAAAGAGGTACGTACCTCGGATATGATTCGAAACCGACGCTGAGAACGGTTGCGGAGCTGACGGGTCTGGCCGTCACGACCGTATCGAGGGCGCTGTCGGATGCGCCGCAGATTGCGCTC
>JBKBXP010000344.1:0-3333 GCA_046314035.1 Pseudorhizobium sp.
GGGGGTGATCGGCTCGATGTAGGTCGCATCCGCAAGGCCCGGATCGGTCATGATGGTGGCCGGGTTGGAATTCACCAGAATGACCCGGTAGCCTTCCTCCTTCAGCGCCTTCACCGCCTGCGTTCCGGAATAGTCGAACTCGCATGCCTGGCCGATGACAATCGGCCCCGCGCCGATGATGAGGATCGATTTGATGTCTTGGCGCTTCGGCATGGGCGTAATCCGTCTCTAGTTCGCAGCCTGCATGAAAAACCGGCGTCGGTTGGGAACCGGGCCGGCTGCGGGCGATCATTCTTTGGGCTAGGTGGGCCTTATAGGGAAATGCGGTGGCGAACGGAACCCCCAAAAAACGGACGAAACAGGAAAGTTTGAGAGACGCCTGAGCGGCCCTGGATCTGCGGCCGTTAACTCTCGCCAGAAGTGATATCCCGCAGGGAACCAAATCGCTGAACCTGCCGTATTGGTTGTCGTGGTCACGCTCTCTCGGTCCTCGTCGGCAAGGACCGAACTGGTGAATGCGGCGGCCCATGGCTCGAAAGGCTACCTCATGATCAAGCTGCACTATCTCGACAATTCCCGCGCCCATCGCATCCTCTGGCTCCTGGAGGAGCTGGGGCTCGAATACGAGGTCGAGATCTACCATCGAGGCAGGGATATGCGGGGGCCTGACAGCCTGAAGGCGGTGCATCCGCTCGGCAAGTCTCCGATCATCGAGGATGACGGTCGGGTGATCGCCGAGAGCGGGGCTATCGTCGAGTATCTGGTCGAGACCTACGGCGGCAATGAACTGCGGCCGGCAGGCGGCGAGGAGCGGCTGCGTTATAGCTACTGGCTCCACTATGCGGAGGGGTCGGCGATGCCGCTGCTTCTGCTGACGCTGATCTTTGCGAAATTGCCGGGGCAGGTGCCCTGGTTCCTGAAGACGCCGGCCGGGCTTATCTGCAAGGGCGTCTCCAAGACGCTGATCGCGCCGCAGCTTCGCGATCATGTCCAGTTCTGGAACGGCGAGCTTTCCCGGGACGGCTGGTTTGCCGGGAAGGACTTCTCGGCGGCCGACATCATGATGAGTTTTCCGGTGGAAACGGCGGCAAGCCGCATGGGTGAAGCAAAGGATCTGGGTGCGATCCGTAGCTACCTTTCCGCAATCCGGGCACGCCCCGCCTATCAGCGCGCTCTCACGCGCGGCGGCGCTTACGTCTATGCAGAGAGCTGAAGCATTCGCCGACCTCAAATCGCAAGTGGAACGCTTTGACATTCCCGGTATTAAGGGCGGTAGAAGAAGCAGCAGCAGAGGACGCTTGCCATGGAATGGAAAGGCCGCCGACAGTCGAACAATGTCGAGGATCGGCGCGGAGCGGGCGGGCGCAGTCCGCGTGGAGGCCTGCGGATCCCCATGGGTCGCGGCGGCGTGCGTCGCGCCGGCGGCGGGCTCGGTATCGGTAGCATCATCCTGATCCTGATCGTCTCCTGGGCGCTTGGCATCAATCCGCTGACGCTGCTGTCCGGTGACACCGGCTCCACGGGTGGCGGCTACGAGCAGCAGCAGACCCAGAATGCGGCGCCCGCAAACGACGAGACCACGGCCTTCGTGCGCACCGTGCTTGCGGAGACGGAGGATACCTGGAACGGCATCTTCCAGGCCGGCGGCGAGACATATCAGGAGCCGACCCTCGTGCTGTTCTCCGGTCAGGTCGAGTCGGCCTGCGGCTTTGCCTCCTCGGCAACCGGGCCCTTCTACTGCCCGGGCGACCAGAAGGTCTATCTCGACACGGCCTTCTTCCAGGACCTGCGCCAGCAGTTTGGCGCTTCCGGCGACTTTGCGGAGGCCTATGTGATCGCTCACGAGGTCGGGCATCACGTCCAGAACCTGCTCGGCATCCTGCCGCGTTTCAACCAGGCGCGTCAGCAGATGAGTGAAGTTGAAGCGAACCGGATGTCCGTGCGTGTCGAACTGCAGGCGGACTGCTTCGCCGGTGTCTGGGGCAAGTTTACCGACCAGAAGGGTATTCTGGAGCAGGGCGATCTTCAGGAAGCGCTGAACGCGGCCCAGCAGATCGGCGACGACGCGATCCAGCGGCGCAGCCAGGGTTACGTGGTGCCGGAAAGCTTCAACCACGGAACCTCGGCGCAGCGGATGGACTGGTTTCGGCGCGGTTTCGAGAGCGGCGACATGAACAGCTGCGATACCTTCTCGGCCGACATCTAATTGCGGGCTGGATCAGGAGGCGGACATCTGCGGTCGAGGTGACGACAGATGTCCGCCTCCGTTCGGCCTTCGTGCCGGGAAGGTTCCGATCCATCATCAGCATCTTTGTCGGGTGCATCAACAAGATTGACGCTTCCCGTGTTGTCTCCGCGCGAAGCTACGGCTAAGTGACGCTGTCGCCTGCCGATCGTTACCGAAGCCGGGCAGGGCGCATGCTTGCCGCAATGGGCAATTTTCCAAAGGCATCGGTATCGGCCGCCCGTCCCATCGGGACGCGGCCTTTTTCATCTGGAGAATGACGATGTCGAGCCACCCTCCCGTGATGGAGCCCGTCGTTGCGGATAACAGCTGGAGCCGGCACATCCGCTCGACGATTAATCTCGGCATCCCCTTCGTCGGGGCGCAACTGGCCCAGATGGCGATCAACACGACCGACGTGATCATGGTCGGCTGGCTCGGCACCACCGAGCTCGCGGCCATCGTTCTCGCCAGCCAGATCTTCTTCATCGTCTTCATCTTTGGCTCGGGCTTTGCGGCCGCCGTCGTTCCGATGGTGGCGCATGCGGTCGGGCGCGGCAATGTCACGTCGGTGCGACGCGCTGTCCGGATGGGCATCTGGGTGGTGCTGGGCTATGGCGCACTGACGGCGCCGATCCTGTGGTTCTCGGAACCGCTTTTGCTGGCGTTCGGTCAGGAACCGGAGGTTTCAACGCTTGCCCAGGGGTATCTGCGCGTTGCGCAATGGGGGATTTTCCCGGCGCTGACCCTGATGGTGCTGCGCAGCTTTCTCAGCGGCCTGGAGCGGGGGAGCATCATCCTCTACGTGACAATCGCGATGCTTGTCGTCAACGGCCTGCTGAACTATGCGCTGATCTTCGGAAACTTCGGCGCTCCCGCATGGGGCCTCGTCGGTGCCGCCGTGGCATCCGTCTGTGCCAGCACATTCGGCTGCGTGGCGATGATGCTCTACATCAACAACCGCGCGGAGACGCATACCTATGAGCTCTTCGTGCGCTTCTGGCGGGCCGACTGGGGCGCGATCCGCGAGAACCTGGCGCTCGGGCTGCCGATCAGCTTCACGATTCTCGCCGAGACGAGCCTGTTTGCTGCCGCGTCGCTGTTAATCG
>JBKBXP010000345.1:0-3323 GCA_046314035.1 Pseudorhizobium sp.
AGTCTTTGCGTGACGGTCGCCAGCGCGCCGCGAAAGGCCTTGGCAAAGCTTTCCCGGTCGTCGGGATTGAGGAAGGAGCCGATGTCGGTCGAGCGCCCTTCGCCCGTGACATACATGGAGGTGATGCCGAATTCCTCGTGGCGGTTGACGCCGAAACGGGCCCAGAACGGGTTGAAGCGGTGCTCCACCACCCGCCCCGCCGGCGAGACCTTGCGGATCGAGAGCCTGGTGCGCGACACCGTGACCTCTTCCTTCGCGCGGCCCGAGCGATAGCTGAGCCGCAGCGCGATGTAGAGCCCCAGGAAGTCGAGGCCGAGGAAGAAGCCGATCGGCCAGGCGCCGGTGACCATGAAGAAGATACCGTAGATCAGGCAGACAGCCCCGGACAATGCCAGCACCACATGAAAGCCCTGGCGCCCGAGCGAGCGATAGGGGGTGAGCTCGGCCGCAAAGACCGGCGGATCCTCGGACATCTCCACGTTGCTTTCCTTCGCGTCGGCTGGCTATAGAAGCGATATGGCCATTTCGAAACCCAAATCCAGCACAGCTTCTTCACAAAAGTCAAATGCGACGGGAAGCCGCGCCCGCCGGCATATCCGCAGCCGCTATTCCAAGGCCGAGATGGAGGAGATCTTCCGCCGCTTCTGCGTGCAGCGTCCCGAGCCGAAGGGCGAGCTGGAGCATTCCAACCCGTTCACGCTGGTGGTCGCCGTGGCGCTGTCGGCGCAGGCGACCGATGCCGGCGTCAACAAGGCGACGCGAGAGCTGTTCAGGATCGCCGACACGCCGGAAAAGATGCTGGCGCTTGGTGAGGAGGGCGTCACGCAGCATATCCGCACGATCGGCCTCTACCGCAACAAGGCCAAGAACGTGATCGCCCTGTCGCAGAAGCTGATCGATGATTTCGGCAGCGAGGTGCCGAAGACGCTCGACGAGCTGGTGACGCTGCCGGGCGTCGGTCGCAAGACCGCCAACGTGGTGATGTCCATGGCCTTCGGCATCCCCACCCTTGCCGTCGATACGCATGTCTTGCGCATCGGCAACCGCCTGCTGATGGCGCCGGGAAAGACGCCGGATGAGGTCGAGGAACGCTTCCTGAAGGTCATCCCGAAACAGTATCTCTTCCACGCCCACCACTGGCTGATCCTGCATGGGCGCTACACCTGCAAGGCGCGCAAGCCCGAGTGCGAGCACTGCGTCATCGCCGATCTCTGCAAGTCGCCGGAGAAGACCTGCGACGTGCCGGCACCGCTGGTCGAACTGCCGCCGCAGCGGATCGGAGAGACGGTCGCCTGAACTACCGCGTATGCGCCCGGATGACCTCCAGGAAATCCTCGCCGTAACGTTCGAGCTTGGACTGCCCGACGCCGGAAATGCCAAGCAGCTCTTCCGGGCTGGTCGGCCGCTGGGTCGCGAAGGCGACGAGGGTCGTATCCGGGAAAACCACATAGGGCGGCACGGAAAGCCCCTTGGCGATCTCCAGGCGCGTCTGGCGCAGGGCCTCGAAGAGCTCCATGTCGGCTCCCTCGAGCGATGACCGCGCACTAGCGCCGCTGGAGGATGCGCCCCTTGACGCCTTGGCGGAGGTCGGCCGGTCCTTGCGGAACCGCACCTCGCGTTCGCGCCGGAAGACCGCCCGTGCTTCAGGTCCGAGCTTTAGTGCACCGAAGGCTTCGTGATCGACGGTGACGAGGCCCGCCGCCAGCAGCTGGCGGTAGACGGACTGCCAGGTCTTCGACGGCAGATCCTTGCCGGCGCCGAAGACCGGCATCTCGACGTGACCGAAGCGGCTGGTCTTCTCGTTCTCGTTGCCGAGCAGCACATCGATCAGATGGCCGGTGCCGAAGCGCTCGCCGGTCCGATAGATAGCCGCCAGCGCCTTGATCGCCGCCTCGCTGCCGTCCCAGGTCTCGACGGGCTTCAGGCAGGTATCGCAATTGCCGCAGGCGCCCGGATGCGCCTCGCCGAAATGCGCCAGGATCGACTGGCGACGGCAGCCGGGCGTTTCGCAGATGGCCAAGAGCGCATTGAGCTTGGAGCGCTCGACCCGCTTGATGTCCTCGCTCGACTGACCGCCGTCGATCATCCGCCCGCGCTGGATGACGTCCGCCATGCCATAGGCCATCCACACTTCCGACGGCAGCCCGTCGCGGCCGGCACGGCCGGTTTCCTGGTAGTAGGCTTCGACGGAGCCGGGCAGATCGAGATGGCCGACATAGCGCACGTTCGGCTTGTCGATGCCCATGCCGAAGGCGACGGTGGCGACGAGGCAGAGATCCTCTTCCTTCAGGAAGGCATCCTGGTTGGCGTCGCGCACGGACCGATCCATGCCGGCATGATAGGCGAGCGCGCGGATTCCCTGCCCGTTCAGCCATTCGGCCGTCTCCTCCACCTTGGCGCGCGACAGGCAGTAGACGATGCCGCTCGATCCCTTGTGGCGGGAGAGGAAGCGCAGCAGTTGCTGGCGCGGCTGGTCGCGCTCGACGATCTCATAGGCGATGTTGGGACGGTCGAAGGAGGTGGTGAACACCTCCGCCGAACGCAGCGCCAGCTTGTCGATGATGTCCTCGCGGGTGTGCGGATCGGCGGTGGCCGTCAGCGCCAGCCGCGGCACGCCGGGATACATCTCCGCGAGATGCCCGAGCTCGCGATATTCGGGGCGGAAGTCATGCCCCCATTGCGAGACGCAATGCGCCTCGTCGATCGCAAACAGCGCGATCTTCGTCGAGCGGATCATGTCCTTGAACCCGGCGGTCGTGATCCGCTCCGGCGTGACGTAGAGAAGGTCGAGGGTGCCGTCCGCCAGCGATCGGCGCACCTCCGAGTACTCCTCCGGAGTGAGCGAGGAATTCAGCGCCGCAGCACGCACGCCCAGTTGCTTCAGCGCCTCGACCTGGTCGCGCATCAGCGCGATCAGCGGCGAGACGACGATGCCGACGCCCTCGCGGGCAAGCGCCGGGATCTGGAAGCAGAGCGACTTTCCGGCACCGGTGGGAAAGAGAACGACCGCATCGCCGCCCGCGACCACCCGCTCGATGACCGCAGCCTGCTTGCCGCGGAAGGCGTCATATCCATAGACCCGCTTCAGGATCGCCCGTGGATCCTTCGGCTGCTCGCCATCGAACAGCGCGGCGCTGATGTTACTGGATTGCGGCATGATGCGGCTTTCGTGGGAGGATAAAGTCTCCCTCCCATACCGCATCCGGCACGTTGAAGGGAGCCATAAGGGCTGCCTTCAACAGCTCATCCGCGTCTGGTGGCCGCAGTCGTCGCGGCACCGAACCGGAAGGCCGTGTCGCGCTGCGAGATCAGCTTGTGGAGAT
>JBKBXP010000346.1:0-3289 GCA_046314035.1 Pseudorhizobium sp.
GGACGCCGGAAGGCTATCGCGAGGCGGCGGCCAAGGCCGGCGGTGCGGTGAAGTTCGCTTATCTCTCGCCCGATTTCGCCAATCCGACCGGCGAGACGGTCGATCTGGCCGCGCGCGAAAAGTTGCTCGACCTGGCCGAGGAACTGGACATCGCCATCATCGAAGACGGCGCCTACCAGAACCTGCGCTACGACGGCGAGCCGGTGCCGCCGGTGCTTTCGCTCGACATCGCCCGCAGGGGCGGCATCGAGAACACCCGCACGATTTACGGCGGCAGCTTCTCCAAGACGCTGGCGCCGGGCCTGCGCGTCGGTTTCGTGGTGGCGGCCATGCCGGTCATCCGCAAGCTGGTGCTGATGAAGCAGGCAGCCGACCTGCATTCCTCGACGATCAACCAGATGGCGGTTGCGACCGTCGCGCAGACGATCTTCCCCGAGCAGGTGGCGAAGATCAAGGCGGCCTATAGCGCGCGTCGCGATGCCATGCTGGCGGCCCTTGCCAGATACATGCCGGCCAGTGCCAGCTGGACGAAGCCGGAAGGCGGTATGTTCGTCTGGGTGCGGCTGCCGGAGGGCATGGATGGTGCAGAGCTTCTGGCCCGTTCGATCCAGACGGAAAAGGTCGCCTTCGTGCCGGGCCGGGCGTTTTATGCCGACGGCTCCAACAACAACACGCTGCGGCTGTCCTTCTCCTGCGCCAACGAGGCGATGATCGAGGAAGGCATCCAGCGGCTCGGCCGGCTGATCGGGCAGGCTGTCGCGGAAGCTGCATAGGCAGGACCTGCCCGGAGGGCGGCAGCTCTGCCGCCTTCGCTTCATTCAGAGGCATTGAAGTGGACTGTCATATGCCTGTCAGATGGCTGTGGTCTAGCAATCTCACGCCATCAGGAAGGACCATCCCATGAACAAGATCGTCTCCGCATTTTCCGCTCTCGCCGCCACGGCCATGCTGGCCGGCGCCGTCGAGGCTGCCGATCTGGTGATCTACACCAGCCAGCCCAATGAAGACGCCCAGGCCACCGTCGACGGCTTCAAGGCCGCCAACCCCGATCTCGACGTCGAGTGGGTTCGCGACGGAACGCCGAAGATCATGGCCAAGCTGATGGCCGAGATCGAGGCTGGCAATCCGGTGGCCGACGTTCTGCTGATCGCCGACACCGTCACGCTCGAGCGCATGAAGCAGGCCGGCCAGCTGCTCGCCTACAAGTCGCCGGAAGCCCAGAACTTCGATGCCGCGCTCTACGATGCCGATGGCCACTATTATTCGACGAAGCTGATCACCACCGGCATCATGTACAACACCCAGGCAGCCATGAAGCCGACCAGCTGGAAGGATCTTGCCTCGGCGGAAGCCAAGGGCCTGGTCGCCATGCCGAGCCCGCTGACCTCGGGTGCAGCACTCATTCACGCCCAGACGCTGACCGGCGTCGACAGCCTCGGCTGGGACTACTATCGGTCGCTGAAGGAAAACGGTGCGATCGCTTCGGGCGGCAACGGCGCCGTGCTAAAGTCAGTCGCCTCCGGCGAGAAGGCTTACGGCATGGTCGTCGACTACATGCCGATCCGTGAGAAGGCCAAGGGCGCGCCGGTCGAGTTCGTCTTCCCGGAAGAGGGCGTTTCCGCCGTCACCGAGCCGGTCGCCATCCTGTCGTCTTCGCCGCATGCGGATGCCGCCAAGAAGTTCATCGACTACATCCTGTCCGAGGACGGCCAGAAGATCCAGTTGAGCCTCGGCTACATCCCGGCCCGCAACGGTCTGGGCGTACCGGAAGGCTTCCCCGCGCGTGACCAGATCAAGGTCCTGCCGATCAATGCTGCCGACGCCCTGAAGACCTCGGAAGAAGACCTCAAGACCTTCTCCGAAATCTTCGGCACCGCCGGCTGATCCGTCAGCCGCAGATGCGATCTTCCGCAAGGTCGGGAAACAGCCAGCCGCGCTGGCTGTTTCCTTTTGTCGTCATCGTCATCCTCATCTTAAGCGTGCTGCCGCTGGCGCGGCTGGCATGGACGGGCGTTGTCTCCGCCCTGCGCGGGGACGCCGGACAGCTGCTCGCGGACCCTGCGCTCTGGACCGCGACGCTCAACACGCTGACGACCTCCGTCCTGGGGATGATCGCCGCCGTCATTCTCGGCGGCAGTTTTGCCGTGCTGCTGACGCTGTTTGACGTGCGCGGCAGGAGCGCCCTCGGCTTCCTGTTCATGTTGCCGATGATGATCCCGCCGCAGGTGACGGCGCTGTCCTGGATCGGTTTGACGGGCCCATCCAGCACGCTTCTGAAGGCCATCGGCATGGCGCCGCCGCTCGGCAGCCCGCAGCCGCTCTATTCCGTCGGCGGCATCGCGCTGCTGTTCGGGGTGCAGCATGCGCCGCTCGTCTATCTTGCCATGCGCGCAGGGCTGCTGGCGTTGCCGAAAGAGGGAGTGGAGGCTGCAAGGCTTTCCGGTGCCTCGTCGCTGCGGGTGCTGCGGGACATCGTCCTGCCGCTCGCCCTGCCGGGACTGGTCGCGGGTGCCGCGATCGCCTTCGTGTCCGGCGTCGGCAACTTCGGCATTCCCGCGATCCTCGGCATCCCGGCCTCGATCTACACGCTGCCGACGCTGATCTATTCGAAGTTTGCCAGCTTCGGCCCAACGACGTTTGCCGACATCTCGATCATCTCGGCGCTGATCACGCTGCTGGCCGTCGCCGGGCTCTCGGTGGAGGCGAGGGTGCTGCGCGGGCGCGATTTCCGCACCATCGGCCTTTCCGGGCAGGCGGCCGTCTTCAGACTTGCGGGAGTGCGGCTGCCCGCCGAAATCCTGCTCTGGCTGGTGACCTTCGTCATCCTCGTCCTGCCGTTCCTGGCGCTGCTGGCAAGCTCGCTGGCGCCGGCCTACGGCGTGCCGCTCAACCTGGAGACGGCAACCCTGCATGCCTACGAAGAGGTCCTGTTCCGCCAGTCGGTGACGCGCTCGGCCTTCTCCAACTCGGTCACGCTGGCGCTCGCCAGCGCCTTCGGCCTGCTGGTGATCTCGGTTCTCCTCGGCTACTATATCGTGCAGACCAAAAGCCGGACGGCGGCGACTATCTCGGCCATGGCCGAAATCCCCTATGCGCTGCCGGGGATCGTTCTGGCGGTTGCCTTTATCCTGTTGCTGGCCGCACCGCTTCCCATCCTCGGCTTCTCGATCTACGGTACGATCTGGATCATTCTGCTTGCCTATCTGTCGAGCTTCCTGGCGGTCAGCCTGAAGCCGGTGGTTGCCGCCTATCGGCAGCTCGATCCCTCGCTCGAGGAGGCGGCGCGGTT
>JBKBXP010000347.1:0-3275 GCA_046314035.1 Pseudorhizobium sp.
ACTCATCGCCTCGAGTGGGTTCACACAGGCAGCCGTCATCGTCGGCATCTTCATGGTGACAACCGTGGCCACCTTGTCCGTTGTGGCATTCTCCAAATCTCCAAACGTGCTGGGGCAAGTTCCAGACGGCGCACGCCCGCACCATGGCGCGGACGCTCCGACCCTTGCTGCGCCCTCAGCAGGCGCCTTGCTGTGGCGCGACCGCCGCTTCCTGACGCTGGCAGCGGGTATGGCTGCCGGGCTGTTTGCGCAGATCGGTTTGCTGGCCCATTTGTTTTCGATCATGGTTCCCATCTTTGGGTCACAGGCGGCGGGCCTGCTGATGGGAGGGGCTACCGTTGCGGCAATCGTCGGGCGCACCGGCATCGCTTGGCTGATGCCGGTTTCGGCAGACCGCCGATTGATCGCGTCCGCAAGCTATAGCGTTCAGATCATCGGCACCCTGATGCTTTTGACGACGGCTGGAGAGAATGCGGCTGCAATGGTCGTCGGCGTCCTGCTTTTCGGGCTCGGCATTGGCAACGCCACATCGCTCCCGCCTCTCATCGCTCAGGTGGAATTCGACAAAGCCGATATCTCCCGCGTCGTGCCGCTGATTGTGGCGCTGAGCCAGGCGACCTATGCCCTCGCGCCGGCGCTGTTCGGCATCGCGCGGACGATGTTCGACCCCGCCGTTTTCATATTGGCGGTGGCAATCCAAAGTCTAGCCGTTATCGCGTTTTTAGCCGGACGGCATCCATGAGCGAAAAGCCTGCTGTACTGTTGCAAGCACACCGACTGGGGCGCACAGGCGGTCCGCACAGCGATCGGTGAAGTGCCGGCAGTGGCTAGCCGAAGAAGCCCATGACCGGTCCCGGTGAGCAGGGATCTGTTAACCATGTGGCCAAACTCGCGATAAGAGCGGGGCTGGCGGAGGATTACTTTAATGTCAGGGGCGTTATCTGGGCGGCCAGGAGACGGCGAATGGAAACCATCTACAACTGCCTGCGTTACGCCCATGACCAAAGCCTTCTCTGGCTGGCGGGCGCCGTCTGCGTGATCGGCGTGTACGCTTCGATCTCGATCGCGCGCCATGCCAGTCGCCTGGAAGGCAGGAGCAAGTTCATTTGGGCAGCCGTTGCCATAGCGGCCAGCGGATGCACCGCATGGGCAACCCACATGATCGGTCTGCTTGCCTTCCAGCCCGGCATGCAGTCCGGATTCGACCCACTCCTGACGCTGTTGTCGCTCTTGCTCACAATTCTTGGCATCGGCGTCTCCATGGCCAGCGCCATCGGCTCGCGCGATCGCCGAAAGCGCCTCGGGTCGGGGCTTCTGCTTGGCCTGAGTATCACCATTCTCCACTACCTGGGGCAGGCGTCCTACCTCGTCACCGGCCATGTCAGCTGGGACAGCCGACTGGTCGGCCTGTCCTTGATCCTGTCGCTGCCGCTCTTCGGCGCGGCGATCGTCATCTCCGGCGAACGAAGCCGCAGCTTGCGCCAGTTGGCCGCGCCCATGCTGATCGGCGCCATCGCCGTGTTGCATTTTGCAGCAATGGCGGCTCTGAAGCTGACCTTCGACCCGCGCATCTCCCTACCGCAAACGGCGCTGGCGCCCGAGGTGGTGGCGCCGTTCGTGGCGTCGGTCAGCGGTGCCCTCGTGGCGCTGGCCTTCCTTGGCTTGCGCTTCAGCCTGGCGGCTCGCGCCGAAACGGCCAAAGATCGGATCAGGCTTAAGCAACTGGCAGATCTTGCGGTGGAAGGGCTGGCGATCTGTCAGGGCGGGATCATCGATGCCGTCAACGACAGCCTCGCCAGTCTGGTCGGCTGCCCAAAAACTGAATTGACCGGCCGCCCCATTGCATCGCTCCTGCCAGAGGTGCAGATCGAGCTGATCCCGGAGGGTGAGGAACAGCAAGCCGAGCTGATCGCCGCAGACGGCACGGCGATCCCGGTGCGGCTGCTTCGCAAGGTCGTCAAGATCGGCAAAAGCAACCAGAGCGTGCTGGCGGTACGCGACCAGCGCGAGCGGCTCCGCAATGAGCAGAGGATCCGCTCGCTCGCCTTCACCGACACGCTCACAGGTCTTGCCAACCGACTTCAGTTCAATCAGGTGCTGGACGAATACTGCCAGCAGGCCGCGGCAACGGGCACGCCGTTCATGCTTCTGCTCCTGGATCTCGATCGCTTCAAATTCGTCAATGACACCTTCGGCCATGCCGTCGGCGACGAATTGCTCAAGCGCGTCGCCAAAAGGCTTTTGGCCTGCGGCGCCGGCATCAAGACCATCGCCCGTCTTGGCGGTGATGAATTCGCTATGATTGTTGGCGACACCTCCCATGGCGACCAGATCGCGGGCAATATCATCGATCTTGTCGGGCGCCCGTTCCTGATCGACGGTGCGGTCATCGAAATTGCGGCCAGTGTCGGCATCGCCGTTGCCCCCCTCAACGGCCAGCAGCCATCCCACCTCTCCCGCAGTGCCGATCTGGCACTTTACTCGGCAAAGGGCGCCGGGGGAAACGCGGTTCACCGCTTTGACAGCGGTATGAGCGAACGCGCCGAAGCCCGTCGGATGCTCGAGCTCGACCTGCGGCGCGCCTTGGCGCGAAACGAATTCGACGTCTATTTTCAGCCGCAGGTCGATCCGCGCGACGGAACGTTTCAAGGCGCCGAAGCGCTGGTGCGCTGGCACCACCCCGGTCGTGGCATGGTTTCGCCGGTCGATTTCATTCCGCTTGCGGAGGAACTGGGCCTGATTGGCGCCCTGGGTGAGTGGGTGCTGCGCACGGCATGCGAGGAAGCCAAACACTGGCCGTCGCACCTGACAGTCGCGGTAAACCTCTCCCCGGTTCAGTTTCGCGACAGCGGTCTTGCCGCCAACGTCTTGCGGATCCTGAACGAGACGGGCTTTCCGGCGTCGCGCCTTGAGCTGGAGATCACCGAGAGCGCGCTCCTCGATGACGAGGACAACACCTACAGAACCCTCCATGAGCTGCGAGGCATGGGGATCCAGATCTCCATGGACGACTTCGGCACCGGCTATTCCTCGCTGAGTTATCTGCGGCGGTTCCCGTTCAACAAGATCAAGATCGATCGCTCCTTCGTCCAGCAGGTGCCCGAAGACCGAGAGTGTGTCGCGATCATCCAGGCAGTGACTTCGCTTGCGGCAAAACTCAACATGACCGTCACTGTCGAGGGCGTGGAAACCGCTGACCAACGCGCCTTCACCGTTTCGGAGGGATGCGACCAGATCCAGGGTTTCCTGATCAGCCGCCCTGTCGACCGAACTTG
>JBKBXP010000348.1:0-3271 GCA_046314035.1 Pseudorhizobium sp.
GCTGCAGTCTGAGCAAAGCGATAAGGACCTGGCACAGAAGCGGCGGGAGGAATTTTTCAAATCGACAGCACCCTCGACCTCCGGCGGTGAAAGGATGAGGGTGGAATGGTAAGCCAGTTACATTCCTCTTTCAGCCGACAAACTTCGGCTTGCAGCAATGCGGCGTCCAGCGTCCGGCGGCACCAAACACGCAATCGAGCGGTCAGCGGGACGGCATCTCCCTTCGCTCATGTCCGCAGCATTGCGTTCTTGGCGGCAATCATCGCTGTCGCCTCTCAACCCGCCTTGGCGCAGGAGGGCTCGATCCTCACCTCGCTCCAGAACCAGATCACTTCGTCCGCGAAGGGGTGGGAAACCACGGTCCTGGACGCTGCAAGATCCTTGTTCTGGATTCTAGCAACGATCGAGATCGGAATCGCTGCAGTTTGGCTTGCCCTGCAGGCGGCCTCGCTTGACAGCTGGTTCGCAGAACTTGTCAGGCGGATCATGTTCGTCGGCTTTTTCGCCTTCGTTCTTGCCCAGGGGCCAACCTTCGCCAAGGCTGTCGTGGACAGCCTTTTCGAGATCGGAGCTGGCGGCGGCACAGCATCCCCCGCCGATGTCTTCAATGCCGGCCTGACGGTCGCGACAAAGATGTCGGAGAAAGTGCAGTTTGGCCTCTTCGAAGACAATGCCCTGGCGATCTCCGCGGCATTCGCGATGATCGTGACCGTCATTGCGTTCTCGCTCGTTGCTGCAATTTTCGTGTCGGTCATGGTCGAGATGTACCTCGGCTTGCTTGCCGGCATGATCATGCTCGGGCTTGGCGGCTCGTCCTATACCAAGGACTTCGCCATCCGCTATCTCGTCTACGCCTTCTCCGTCGGCATGAAGTTGATGGCTCTGGTGATGATCTCGCGGATCGGCGCTGAGGTCCTCATCGGTCTCGCCAATCAGCCTGACATCGGTGATGATTTCCAGACAAGCCTGGCGATCGCCGGCATAGCCGTCGTCGTCTTCATCATCGCCATGTATGTACCGACCATCATTCAGGGCGTGGTTCAGGGCGCCACCGTCACGGGAGGTATGGAGAGCATCCGTCACGGTGGCCAGGGCGCCAGCTTCGCGGCGGGCGCAGCCTTCCTGGCTGCTGGTGCGGCAGGAGCGGGATATGCAGCAGCACGGTCTGCCCGCGCAGCTGGATCGTCAACGGCAGGTGCGGGCGCGCGCGGGATCGCCGCCAGCTTCGGATCGGCGGCCAGGGCGACGGGGTCTGCGGCGAAGGAAAAGGCGATCGGATCACCAGGCGCCTACGCTGGATCGATCCTTGGCCTGGCAAATGCAAAATTGGAGGGGCGCCGCGGCAGCGCGGGCACCAAACATCCACCTCCGGAACGCAAAGACGGCCTCTGACCAGAAAGGAGCCCTTTGGCAATGAAACGCGCACCCGAGAACCCCTATCTTGCCGCGCGACAGGAGTGGTCAGAGCGGTATGGGTCCTATGTCCAGGCTGCTCGTGCATGGCGGATCGTTGGCGTGCTTGGCCTTTCCATGGCTGTGATCGGCTTCACCTATTCGCTGCATCTCAGCACCCAGGTCAAGCTGGTTCCCTACATCGTGGAAGTCGACAAGCTCGGCACCGCTGTCAATGCAGGCATCCCGCAGCAGATCGAATACGCCGATGCCCGCGTCGTGCGTGCGGCACTTGGCGGTTTCATCACTAGTTTCCGCTCTGTCACGCCCGATGCGGTCGTGCAGAAGCAGTACATCGACAGGACCTATGCGCTGCTGCGTACGTCGGATCCGTCGACACAGAAGATCAATTCCTGGTTCCGCGCCAACTCACCCTTTGAGCAAGCCAAGACGTCCACCGTCTCGGTCGAGGTCAATAACATCGTGGCACTGTCCAACCAGAGCTATCAAATCGACTGGACCGAGTATGAGCGCGATCGCAAGGGCAGGCAGATTGCGACGCGCCGCTTCCGAGGGATCGCGACCGTGACCCTGAGCGCGCCGCAGGATGAAGCAACGATCCGCCTCAACCCGATCGGCCTTTATCTGCAGGACTTTGACTGGACTGCGCAGCTTTAACAGCAGGGAGCCTCTGATGAAGAGCACTGGATTGATGGTGGCGGCTGGCTTCATAGGCTGCCTCACACTGGCAGGTGGCGTGCAAGCGCAATCGATGACAGCCAACGAACACAAGGGAACCGGTCTGTCGGAAAGGTGGCGGACATCGCCCGGACTTGTCACCCCCGGTGCGGACGGGAAGGTCGTTTTCCTGTTTGGCCAGACCCAACCCTCGGTTATATGCTCGCCCCTGCAGGTCTGCGATATAGAGCTTCAGGGTGGTGAGATTGTCCGCGACGTCCTGTTGGGCGATACGGTGCGATGGAAGGTCGAGCCGGCCACATCGGGTTCGGCAGGCGGCCAGGCCATTCACCTGATCGTCAAGCCGTCCGAACCGGGCCTGCTGACATCGATGGTGGTCACCACCTCGCGCCGCACATACCACGTCCAACTGAAGTCGCATCCCAGCCGATACATGGCGCGCGTCGGCTTCGAGTATCCAGAAGACGTTTCGACGAAACTCAGCGACGTCAACGCCCGGCTTGAGACGGGGGGAGGGCCAGGTACAACGCCCGACAGACTGGACTTTTCCTATTCCGTCAGTGGCCGCGCATCATGGAAGCCGAAGCGCGTCTATTCCGACGGCACGAGGACATACATACAGTTTCCGAGATCGATTGCGAGCCAGGACGCACCTGTGCTCTTCGTGGTGAGCGGCGGCCAGAACCGTATCGTCAACTACCGGATGAAGAACGACATGATGATCGCAGACTACGCGATCGAGAAGGCTGTTCTGATGTCCGGCGTCGGCTGGAGACAGCAGAAAATCACCATCCGGCGTGGAAGGTGACGCCATGCGACAGCTGCATTTCGCATTCCTCATGATCATGGGCCTATCAGGCTGCCAGACCACCGGCGATGCGGCCCCCACCGCTTCCTCGGTGGAACTGTCTGGCCCTCCTGCGGGCGCTATAGCCGGCGACATGGCAGGCCGTCTGGCCGAACAGGTCGACCCGTCCAGGCTCCCCGCAATCAAGATGGATAAACACCAGACAGAATATGCCATCGCGCTGAAGGCCGCGCTGCAAGGCTGGGGTTACAGGTTCGCCGCTGACGAGAAGACCGAGCCGGATTCGGCATCGGTGGATCTGCACTACTCGCTCGACCGCATGGATGAGCAAATACTGGCGCAACTGACGACGCCGTCGATATCGATTGCGCG
>JBKBXP010000349.1:0-3266 GCA_046314035.1 Pseudorhizobium sp.
GCTATCTGGTCGGCAATCGCCAGACGGAAGCCGACTGGCGGCTGTTCACGACGCTGGTGCGCTTCGATCCGGTCTACGTCGGCCACTTCAAGTGCAACATCCGCCGCATCGCCGATTACCCGAACCTCAGCGCCTACCTGCGCGACCTCTACCAGGTGCCGGGCATCGCCGAGACGGTCCACTTCGACCACATCAAGCAGCACTATTACCGCAGCCACAAGACCATCAATCCGACGGGAGTCGTGCCGGTCGGACCGGAGATGGATCTCCAGGCCCCCCATGGCCGGGAGGACTTGGGGGCCTGATCACCAGAGGTCGGCGGGCGGTACGGCTCCGGAGAGTTCCCGGACACGGACAAGCGTCGCCGTCGTGGTGTTGTCCGGGAGCGCATCGAGAGCAAAGAACCCGGACTCGGCGATCTCGCGGTCCGGCTCCCGCGGCGCCGTCTGCTCCACCTGCACCCTGTAGAGCAGGACGTGGTCGCGCTTGCTGATGCGGCTGTTGAAGTAGACGTGGAAAAGCTTTGGTTCCGAGGTCATCACGAGATTGCCCTCTTCCCGCAATTCCTTCTCCAGCGCCTCCCGAACCGTCTCGTTGCGCTCCACGCCGCCGCCGGGCATGTACCAGCCCGGAACATAGGTGTGGCGGACGAGGAAGATCCGGCCCTCGCTGTCGAAGCAGGCGGCCCGCACTCCGAGCGTCATGCCGCGCGTCAGGATGAACACGCGATGGAAAAGCCACACCGCCACACGGCCGCGCAGCCCGCTGACTTCCGGGATCCCGATGGCCACTATTCAAATCTCCGCGACGAAGAAATTAGATAACCATTCATGGCTTCGTGCGTTAAGTCTGCGCCATGTTTAAATTTGCTCATATCTCCGACATCCATCTCGGCCCGCTCCCAAGGCTCACGCTCCGCGAACTGATGTCGAAGCGCATCACCGGGTTTGTGAACTGGCACCGGAACCGGAGCAAGCATCTTTTCGTCAACACGCTCGATCTCCTGCTCAGCGATCTGAAGACGCGCGAACCGGATCACCTGATGATCACCGGCGATCTTGTCAACCTTGCGACCAGCATCGAGACCAGGCTCGCCGGCGAATGGCTACAGACGGTGGGCGACCCGGACGCGACCACGGTCGTGCCGGGCAATCACGACGCCTACGTGCCCGGCGCCCACGAGCGCTCCGTCAAGGAATGGTTCCCCTATATCATCGGCGACGAAGGCACCCGCAGCTGGCAGGACGAGACGAAGGTCTTTCCGACCATCCGCCGCCGCGGCCCGCTCGCCATCATCGGCTGTTCGACATCGGTCGCCACGCCGCCCTTTTCCGCTTCCGGCTACTTCAGCCCGCGCCAGGCGCGCGAGACGGTGAACCTCTTGAGAAAGGCCGGCGAGGAAGGCCTCTTCCGGGTGGTGCTCATCCATCATCCGCCGATCCGCGGCGCCGCCTCGTCCCACAAGCGCATGATCGGCATCCGTCGGTTCGCAGCCGCGATCTCCACGGGCGGAGCGGAACTGGTCCTGCACGGCCACACACACCTCAACACAGTCTACTGGCTGAAGAGCCATCATGGCCAGATCCCCGTCGTCGGCATCGCCTCGGCATCGCAGGGTCCCGGCGGACACAAGCCGCGCGCCGCCTACAATCTCTTCACTGTGTCGGGTGAGCCTGGCGCCTGGAACCTCAGCTGCGATCGCCATTCGCTGACCGAGTCAGGCGACGGTGTCGCGCTCGAGAACAGTCATGTCTTTTACGGCGAAGCACCTTCTCCTGTCTCGATACCGGAAGCGGCTAGACTGATTTAGTCCACGAACTTGTGGAATCGCCATATTCGATTCATATCTTGCGGCTAGTGCAGCTTTTCAGCTTCAGTAAGGCCTTCTCGATTTGACTCATGCATCCACCGCACCGGTCGACATACGGCGCGAATTCGTGACTTTCCTGCCGCGCCTGCGCCGCTTCGCCCTCACCCTCACACCCGGCGTCGACGAGGCAGACGAACTGGTGCGGGCGGCTTGTTCCCGGGCAATCGTCGAGGGGTACTGCCCGACCAGCGAGCATTCGGCAGCGCCCTGGCTGTTCCGGCTGATCCGCAAAACCTCCTCCGAAACCACCGGCAGGCAGAAGACGAATTCGCCGACCAGGCGAACTGCAAGCAAGCCAGGCACCGAGCAACAGAATACAGTCCAGGTCATGCCCCAAGGGCAGGCGAGCGTGTTCCTCCTCGTCGAGATCGAAGGTTTCTCCTACGACGACACCGCTGATATCCTCGGCATCTCCTCCAGCCTTGTCGCCATGCACCTGTGCGACGCCCGCCAGAGCTTTGCCGCGATCCAGCCGACGGCTTCGGAGCGAAGAGCATGATGGCATCGAAGGACACCTCCCCCGAACTCAGGATGAGCATGCTTCTCGATCGCGAACGCGATTATGGCGAGCATCAGGAATTCGAAGCCGCCTTGCGCGACGATCCGCAGGCCCGTGCGCTCTACGAGAGGCTGCGGTCCGGAAGCGACCGCGGCCGCGCAATCTTCGATGATCTCCTGAAGGAACCGGTGCCGCTCGATCTGGTCCGGACCATCAAGACCGCCCCGCCGCCACGTCGGGCCGTCCGGCTTCCCTCGCCTTCCCGACCCGCTTTCGACTTCAAGCTCCCGGGCATGCAGACGGCGATCGCCAGTCTCGTTCTCGTCGCCCTGGCCGGAAGCCTCGGCTACACGCTCGGCCGGCAGCCGAGCGTGCCCGCGCAGACCGTGGTGACGCAAGCGGACAGAGACTGGTTGGACGATATCGTCGCCCACTATCGGATCTTTTCGCGCCAGACCGATCGCCTTGCCGAAATGCCGGCCTCCGATCCCGCGGCCGTCGTCGAATGGCTGCTCACCAATACCGGCGTCAATTTCCGCATTCCGGATCTTACCGACAACGACCTCACCTTCCAGGGAGCCAGGCTCTTTGCAGCGGGCGGAATGCCGATCGGCGAACTGCTTTACACTTCCGACGAGGGCGAGGTCATCGCCATCCTGTTTAGAAAGAACCAGCCGGACGACGACGGTTTTTCCGAACTGATCCGGGACAATATCGCGCTGATGTCCTGGAGAAGTGCCACGGCGACCTACGTCGCAATCGGCCCTTCCTCCGCCGCATCCCTGGGTGAGATCGCGGCGAAGGCTGCCGGCCTGATCTGACGATCAGGCCTTCTTGTCGGCAATGATGCGGTTTGCCGCAGACACGATCGCTTCCAGCGACGCGGCCACGATGTTC
>JBKBXP010000350.1:0-3243 GCA_046314035.1 Pseudorhizobium sp.
CGACGGCAACGCCCGAGAGCTCCGACAATTCGCCGAGCAGATTGAGTTCAAGCGTCAGGGGAACGAGTGCAGGCCGGGTGTCGGTCACGGGCAGGCCGAACTGTTCGGCGATGCGATAGGCGAACCCCGTCGCGCCCATCTTGGGGATCGATTTTCCGCCGGTTGCAATGACCAGGGACGGCGTCTCGACTGCCTGCCCGCCGGAGACGATGACTCGGTAGCCGTCGTCCGTCTTCTCGATGGCTGCGATCTCCTGCTGCAGCTCCATCGTCACACCCGCCGCCTGCATCTCCGCAAGCAGCATCCGGATGATGTCCTTGGCGCTGTTGTCGCAAAAGAGCTGACCCAGGGTCTTCTCGTGCCAGGCGATTGCGTGCCGCTCCACCAGATCGAGAAAGTCGCGCGGCGTGTAGCGGGCGAGCGCCGACTTGGCGAAATGCGGATTGGCCGAAAGGTAGTTTGCCGGTGACGTGTTGATGTTGGTGAAGTTGCAGCGGCCTCCGCCGGAGATGCGGATCTTCTCCCCCGGCGCCTTGGCGTGGTCGAGCAGCAGCACGCGCCGTCCACGCTGGCCCGCCCGGATCGCGCACATCATGCCGGCGGCACCTGCCCCCAGGATCACCGCATCGAACTTGCGAGCCAATCGTCACTCCCTTGTCTGAAGCACTGCTCTTTTCGATCCTTCCGGCAAAGTCAATGCCGCACCCCCTCGCCAATTGCCAATGACCGACTATGATGGTGTTCCAATCAACAAACCCACGGTGAGTCATGCCACGCAAAGAAACCGCACCTACGCCGCCCACGGGCGGCGTTCTGAAGTCGACGGGCAACCCGGCGGTACAGCCGGCGATGACTTCACTGCGGGGAGCTTCGGACTGGCGCGAGGCGGCCCTGTGGCTGCGGACCCGTGGGATCGAAGACATCGAATGTATCACACCCGACCTTGCCGGCGTTCCGCGCGGCAAGATGATGCCCTCGTCGAAGTTCACATCGAACACCTCGCTCGCCCTTCCCTCCGCCCTCTATCGGCACACGATTTCGGGAGAATATCCAGAAGAGACAGGAAGCTTCCGTTATGAGCCGCGCGACAGCGACCTGAAGCTGGTTCCGGACCTGTCGACGCTGTCGGTGGTGCCCTGGGAGACCGATCCCACCGCGCAGGTGATCTGCGATGTCGTCGGCACCAGCGGCGAGAACATCTCCTACACGCCGCGCGCCGTGCTGCGCCATGTGGTCGAGCTCTACCGCGAACGTGGCTGGAAGCCGGTGGTGGCGCCGGAGATCGAATTCTACCTCGTCGCCAAGAACGACGACCCGGATTACCCGCTGCATCCGCCGAAGGGCCGCTCCGGGCGTGCCATCCTCGGCGGCCAGGGCTATTCGATCGCCGCGATCAACGAGTTCGACGAGTTGATCGACGATATCTACCATTTCTCCGAGAAGCAGGGGCTGGAGATCGATACCCTAATTCACGAGGAGGGTCCGGCGCAGCTCGAGATCAACCTGCGTCACGGCGATCCGATCGAACTTGCCGACCAGGTGTTCATGTTCAAGCGGACGATCCGGGAAGCGGCCCTCAAACACGGCATCTATGCGACCTTCATGGCCAAGCCGATGCAGCGCCAGGCCGGTTCGGCAATGCACATCCACCAGTCGGTCATCGACATCGAGACCGGTCGCAACATCTTCTCGAACGAAGACGGCAGCCCGTCCAAGGAGTTCTTCCACTTCATCGGCGGCATGCAGAAATACGTACCGAAGGCGCTGGTGATGATGGCGCCCTACGTCAACTCTTACCGTCGCCTGACGCCGGACATGGCGGCGCCGGTCAACAACGCCTGGGGTTACGACAATCGCACCACGGCGTTTCGCGTACCGGTCTCGGATGCTTCAGCGCGCCGCGTCGAGAACCGGTTGCCGAGCTCGGACGCCAATCCCTATTTGGCGCTGGCGGCCTCGCTCGGCTGCGGATTGCTCGGCATCATGAAATCCATCGAGCCGGAGCCGCCGACGGAGTACACCGCCAACGAGGGATCCATCGATCTGCCGCGTGGCCTGCTCGAGGCCGTATCGGAACTCGAAGCGGAGCCGGCGCTGACGGAAGTGTTCAGCCAGGAGTTCATCGGGCTCTATGCCGGGGTGAAGCGGGGCGAGTTCGAGACCTTCATGCAGGTCATCAGCCCGTGGGAGCGGGAATTCCTGCTTCTCAACGTATGAGGGGACGGGAATGACCGACTGGCAGAGCCCCATTGCACCCGGCCTTTCCTGGTATCAGTCCACCCTGGGCGAACGGCCGAGCTACCCGGCTCTCGATGGTTCGCGCACGGTAGACGTCGCCATCGTCGGCGGCGGTTTCACCGGATTGCAGGCCGCCTACAATCTCGCAAAACAGGGCGCCTCCGTCGCCTTGCTGGAGGCCTATCGGTTCGGAGACGGGGCGTCGGGCCGCAACGGCGGTCAGTTCGGCACGGGCCAGCGCGCCTGGCCGGAGGAAATGGAAGCGAAGATCGGTTTCGAACGGTCGAAGGCCCTCTTCGACATGGCCGAGGCGGCGAAGCGCTATCTGCTCGACTTTGCCGCCGAGCATGACATCGACATGGAATATACGCCGGGCCAGATGAATGTGGCGCACAAGCCGGGGTACGAGAAAGATTACCGTGCCAATGCGGAGATCGCGGCCGCGCGATACAACTATCCGCATCTGACGTTCATGGACCGCGCGGAGACGGCAGAGCGCCTGGGTTCCAGCCACTACCACTGCGGCGTACGCGATACCGGCACCGGACATATCCATCCCCTCAAGCTCCTCATCGGCCTTGCCCGTGCCGCAGACGCCGCCGGCGCCGAGCTTCATGAAATGACCAAGGTCACCGGTCTGAGCCGGGCCGGCGGCCGGACTCTCGTCGAGACGGAGTTCGGCACGGTGTCGGCCGATCGCGTGCTGCTGGCCACCAACGCCTATGGTGAAAAGCTCGAGCCCGTGACCGCCGCGCATATCATGCCGATCGGCTCTTTCATTGCCGCCACCGAACCGCTGGACGATCATCCCGGCATTCTCTCCGGCGGCGAGGGCGTCGCCGATTCCCGTTTCGTGGTCCGCTATTTCCGCAAGACCCCCGACAACCGGCTGCTGTTTGGCGGCCGCGAGGTCTATTCCTCGAACAACCCGGAAGACACGGCAAACTTCATTCGCAAGCAGATCGTCGAAACCTATCCCGATCTGAAGGATGTGCGCATCACCCA
>JBKBXP010000351.1:0-3239 GCA_046314035.1 Pseudorhizobium sp.
CAATCACTAACTAAATAATTATGTTCTGAATCGACGAGAACTCACTAAGTCTCTGCCTTAAACCAAAAGCGCTTCACAGCGATCAAGGCACGGCTCGGGTCCCGTCATTCCAAAGGAATGGCGAAAGATATCCGAGCCCAGCAAAAACTGGTGTTCTCATATCAAAACGTGACCGTCACTTGTCTTCTATACAGACAGTCCTTGCGAACCGTCCGCGAAACTCCGCCGACCACGTTTCTCTTTCTTCTCATATTCAATTGTCAAAAAACTGACGACAAAACCCCTAAGGATAAAACCGTCGGAAAATCCCTGCGAACCGTAGCCCGGCTCCAAATCAGCATGCGCTAATTCTGTTGGAATTCCCTAGAACGAAGGACATCGTCGCTAGCAGCGCCGCCGCCCTCGTTGGTGAGCGGTTTATAGTCCCAACCAACAAAACAAGTCAACGGGGATTTTCAAAAAACTGTCATTTTTCTCACGCAGCCCATCCTTCGATAGCGGGCACGGTGTCTCCCTCGACGCTCTGATCCCTTGTGCGCAGGGCTTCCAGCAATGGGAGAAGCCCCTTCCGGCGGCGTCACGGGATTGCTAGTCTGTCGGCATCAAAACTGGAGTGACGGAATGCTGGTACTGAACGAGGCCGACACGCGGGCAGCCCTTCCCTGGGTGCCGCTGATTGGCGCCATCGAGACGATGTTCACCGCCGATTGCGTGACGCCCGTGCGCCACCACCATGCGGTGGAGGTGCCCGGGGAAGCGGCCGCCACCATGCTGCTGATGCCGGCCTGGGTGCCCGGCACCCACATGGGCGTCAAGATCCTCAACCTCTTTCCCGACAACCATCGCCGCGCCCTGCCGACCATCATCGGCACATATCTCCTGTATTCTGGCACGACGGGCGAGATGCTGACCATGGTCGATGGCGGCGAGCTGACGGCGCGGCGCACGGCGGCCACGTCCGCGCTTGCAGCACGCACCCTCGCCCGCGAGGACGCCCGCTCGATGCTGATGGTGGGGGCCGGACGGCTGGCGCTCAACCTGATGCAGGCGCATGCGACGGTGCGGCCGCTCGAGCGCTTCGCCGTCTGGGCCCGCGATCCGGACAAGGCCGAGGCCTGCGCCGCCGAGGCGCGGGCGCTCGGCCTCAATGCTGTCGCGACCGCCGACCTCGCTACGGCTGCCGGGGACGCCGACATAATCTCCTGCGCAACACTTTCGAGCACGCCGCTGATCCAGGGCGAATGGCTGCGACCGGGCACGCATCTCGATCTCGTCGGCGCCTTCAAGCCGGACATGCGCGAGAGCGACGACGCCTGCATCCGCCGCGCCTCCGTCTTCGTCGACACCCGCGCCGGGGCGCTGAAGGAGGGCGGCGACGTGGTCCAGCCGCTCCGCAGCGGCGTGCTCACCGAAGACCGGGTCCTGGCGGAACTCGCGGATCTCGTCGGCGGACGTCACGGGGGACGCAGCCGAGCCGATGAGATTACGCTCTTCAAGTCGGTGGGCGCCGCGCTGGAGGACCTGGCCGGTGCCATTCTCGCCTACGAGCGGACCGCGCACGGGACAACTCCCGAGACCGGCGCCTGATGGCGACCAGCGGCGACCGCATCCTTCCCGATCTCCCCGTCAATGGCGTGCTGCCGGACATCATGGCGGCATTTTCGGATGGCAACAGAGCGGTGCTTTCGGCGCCGCCGGGTGCCGGCAAGACGACGATCGTGCCTCTGGTGCTGCTCGACCAGCCCTGGTGCAACGGCAAGATCGTCCTGCTCGAGCCGCGGCGGCTGGCGGCCCGGGCAGCGGCCGGCCGGATGGCCGCGCTTCTCGGCGAACATGTCGGCGAGACCGTCGGATACCGGATGCGGCTCGACAACCGGATTTCCGGTCGCACCCGGATCGAGGTGGTGACGGAGGGCGTGTTCGCCCGCATGGTGCTGGAGGAACCGGAGCTTGCCGGCATCTCGGCGGTGATCTTCGACGAATTCCACGAGCGTTCCCTCGACGCGGACTTCGGGCTGGCGCTGGCGCTCGACGTGCAGTCGGCGCTGCGGGAGGACCTGCGGGTGCTGGTGATGTCGGCGACGCTCGATGTCGAGCGGGTGGCGGCACTCCTCGATCATCCGCCGGTGATCGTCAGCGAGGGCCGCAGCTTTCCCGTCGAGATCCGCCATCGGGACAGGCCGACGGGAGAGCGGATCGAAGACAGCGTGACGAGCGCCATTCTGGCCGCGCATGCTGACGAAGAGGGGTCGATGCTTGCCTTCCTGCCGGGACAGGGCGAAATCCTGCGCACCGCCGAACGCCTGGAGGGGCGGTTCGGACCGCAGACGCTGATTGCGCCGCTTTATGGGAACCTCAGCCAAGCGGACCAGGATCTGGCCATCCGGCCAGCACCGGCTGGCACCCGCAAGATTGTCCTGGCGACGTCGATCGCGGAGACCTCGATCACCATCGACGGGGTGCGCGTCGTCATCGACAGCGGGTTGCAACGGCTGCCGGTGTTCGAGCCCGCCACCGCCATCACCCGGCTGGAGACGGTCCGGGTGTCGCGGGCCTCCGCCGAACAGCGGGCCGGGCGCGCCGGACGTACGCAACCCGGAACCGCCATTCGCCTCTGGCATGCGGGGCAGACGGCGGCCCTGCCCGCCTTCACGCCGCCGCAGATCCTCTCCTCCGACCTGTCGCAGCTGGCGCTCGACCTCGCGCACTGGGGCGTGAAGGATCCGGCAGCGCTCCGCTTCCTGGATCAGCCGCCGGCGCCTGCGCTCTCGGAAGCCCGCACCTTGCTCGTGCAGCTCGGTGCGCTCGATGCGAGTTTCGGGATCACACAGAAGGGCCATCTGATGCGCCGGCTTGCCCTGCCGCCGCGGCTTTCGGCCATGGCGATTTCCGCGGCCACCGAGGGCCTCGGGCTGCTCGCATGCCAGCTTGCGGTGCTGCTGACCGAGCAGGGGCTCGGTGGCAAGGACGTCGACCTCGACGAGCGGCTGCGGCGGTTTCGATTCGAACGCGGATCCCGTGCGGACGCCGCGCGGGGGCTGGCATCC
Organism: Pseudorhizobium sp.; assembly: GCA_046314035.1. GTDB lineage: Bacteria > Pseudomonadota > Alphaproteobacteria > Rhizobiales > Rhizobiaceae > Neorhizobium. The sequence goes on from JBKBXP010000351.1 coordinate 3,048, forward strand.
CGGCTGGCGCGCAGCCTGCCTGCGACGACCGCTTCGGCCGAGCCATCCCATGCGGGTCCCCTGCTGCTGCATGCCTATCCCGACCGGGTGGCCCTGCAGCGGGGCGGCCACGGCCGGTTCATCATGGCGAACGGACGCGGCGCCGAGCTGCCGGAGACGGAACGGCTGGCGGCCAGCCGGATGCTGGTGATC
>JBKBXP010000352.1:0-3227 GCA_046314035.1 Pseudorhizobium sp.
GGACGGTCCCAGTCGGCATCGGTGAAGCCGTAGGACGAGGGATGCAGTTCCTCGTGGTCGCCCGGGGGCGAGAGGCGCAGCGGATCAAGGTCAGCGTGCAGATGGCCGCGCATGCGGTACGCGCGGATCATCATCAGGGCACGCACGCTGTCGCGGGTTGCCTGATGCACGTCGCCAGCGGATGCCGGAGCTGCCGCGCCCTTGGCATCGGCCTTCTGCTTCAGCTTGTCCCCGACCACCTTCTCGATCTGGCCCCAGTTGCCGTCGAGAGCGTTGATGAGGTCGCCCCCGGCTGCGACTGGCCAATCGGCCCGCGCCCACGGGGCACCGCGTGCTTCCTTCAGCACATCGGCTTTTTCATCCTGCAGACCGGCGAAGAAGTCCTGCCACTCGGCGTCAACCGAAGCGGGATTCTCCTGGTACTGGGCGTAGAGTTCTTCAATGTAGGCTGCGTTGGCGCCGTAAAGGAACGACGTCAGCGCGAAGACATTGTTCGCGTCCTGCCGGGCCATGCTCGTTCAGCGGAGGGTCGCTCCGCCCTTTTTTCTCAGGCGCAGCCAGAGGCTGGCCTGTGTTGCACGTTCGGGCCCGCGTCACAGGACACGGACCCCGCTCGAAAATTGCGGACACCGGGGGTGCCGATGTCCGCTTTCCTTGGTTATGCCTTACGAACCGTAAACAAATTGCCCGGCTCGCAGTGGCATCAGCCCTTCAGGACCTGGACGAGGGTCTCGCCCAGCTTGGCCGGCGACGGAGAGACGCGGATGCCAGCCGATTCCATGGCGGCAATCTTGTCTTCCGCACCGCCCTTGCCGCCGGAGATCACGGCACCTGCGTGACCCATCGTGCGGCCCTTCGGAGCGGTCCGGCCCGCGATGAAACCGGCCATCGGCTTCTTGCGGCCCTTCTTGGCCTCGTCCTTGAGGAACTGGGCAGCGTCCTCTTCGGCCGAACCACCGATCTCGCCGATCATGATGATCGACTGGGTGGCTTCGTCGGCGAGGAACATCTCCAGCACGTCGATGAATTCCGTACCCTTGACCGGGTCACCACCGATGCCGACAGCCGTCGTCTGGCCGAGGCCGGCGTTGGAGGTCTGGAACACGGCTTCATAGGTAAGCGTGCCGGAGCGCGACACAATACCGACCGAACCCTTCTTGAAGATGGAGCCCGGCATGATGCCGATCTTGCACTGTTCCGGGGTCAGGATGCCGGGGCAGTTCGGGCCGAGCAGGCGCGACTTGGACTTCTCCAGGCGGGCCTTGACCTTCACCATGTCAGCCACCGGAATGCCTTCCGTGATGCAGACGATGAAGGGGATCTCGGCGTCGATGGCTTCGATGATCGCAGCCGCGGCACCGGCCGGCGGCACGTAGATCACGGAAGCATCCGCACCGGTCGCATCCTTGGCAGCGGCGACGGAAGCGTAGATCGGCAGGCTTTCGCCCTTCGAGCCGGTCCACTTCTCGCCACCCTTGGCCGGATGCACGCCGGCCACCATCTGGGTGCCGTAGTAGGCCAGTGCCTGTTCCGTGTGGAACGTGCCGGTCTTGCCGGTCAGGCCCTGGACGATGACCTTGGTATCTTTGTTGACGAGGATCGACATTATTCTGCTTCCTCTTCCTCAAACTCGAGGGCGTCAAACTCCTCGAAGACGTCATTCGTGAAACGATAGCCCTTGCCGGTCGCCTGCTTGTGCGGCATGTGCGCATCAAGGTTGCGGGACCAGTTGGTGCTGAACCAGTCGAAGTTGCCGTCGGACTTCGAGATACCGAGCTCACCCTGCCAGACGTAGGTCTTGGCATCCTTTGCCTTGATGGTCAGGTACTCGGACGCATCTTCACGGTCGGTGAAATGCGCCCAGCTGCTGGCCACGCCATCTTCCGGTGTAGGGGTGTTGTCCCAGCACACGAAGTAGCAAAGGTTGATGTCGGTCTCGTTCGGTCCGAAGGCCTGACGGTTCACGACCTTGCGTGCGGCCGCCATCACTTTGCGCCCTGCACGGCTGCGACGATCTTCTGTGCCGCATCGTCGAGGTCATCGGCGGCGATCACGTTCAGACCGCTGTCCGAGATGATCTTCTTGCCGAGTTCGACGTTGGTGCCCTCGAGACGGACGACGAGCGGAACCTGCAGGCCCACTTCCTTCACGGCCGCGATCACGCCTTCAGCGATGACATCACACTTCATGATGCCGCCGAAGATGTTGACCAGGATGCCTTCCACGCGCGGGTCCGCGGTGATGATCTTGAAGGCTGCTGCCACCTTCTCCTTGCTGGCGCCGCCACCGACGTCACAGAAGTTGGCCGGCTCCTTGCCGTACAGCTTGATGATGTCCATGGTCGCCATGGCAAGGCCGGCGCCATTGACCATGCAGCCGATGTTGCCGTCGAGGGCGACATAGGCCAGCTCCCACTTGGAAGCCTCGATTTCCTTGGCGTCTTCCTCGGTCACGTCGCGCAGGGCAACGATTTCCGGGTGACGGAACAGGGCGTTGCCGTCGAAGGACACCTTGGCGTCCAGAACGCGCACGCGGCCGTCCTTCATGACGATCAGCGGGTTGATCTCCAGAAGGCTCATGTCTTTTTCCATGAAGGCCTTGTAGAGGATCGGGAACAGCGTCATGCCGTCCTGGCGGGCGTCGCCTTCCAGCTTCAGCGCATCGCAGAGCTTGGCAGCGTCAGCCGCGGTCACACCGGTTTCCGGGTCGATCGGCAGGGTGACGATCTTTTCCGGGGTGTGCTCGGCAACGGCTTCGATGTCCATGCCGCCTTCGGTGGAGACGACGAAGGCCGGACGGCCGACCGAACGATCCACGAGGATGGAGAGATACAGCTCGCGCTCGATGTCGGCGCCGTCCTCGATGTAGAGGCGGTTCACGACCTTGCCGGCTTCACCGGTCTGGGCGGTCACCAGCGTGTTGCCAAGCATTTCCTTGGCGTGCTTGATGACGTCTTCCATGGTGAAGGCGAGGCGCACGCCGCCCTTGGCGTCGGCCGGCAGTTCCTTGAACTTGCCCTTGCCACGGCCACCGGCGTGGATCTGCGACTTCACGACCCAGAGCGGGCCCGGCAGCTGCTTGGCTGCGGCTTCTGCTTCGTCAGCCGAGAAGATGGCGACGCCTTCGGCAACCGGAGCGCCGTATTCCTTCAGGACCGCCTTGGCCTGATACTCATGAATGTTCATGGTCTCCCCCGTCGTTCGGAGAACCGCCGCCGGTGAGCCGGC
>JBKBXP010000353.1:0-2826 GCA_046314035.1 Pseudorhizobium sp.
GATCGTAGCCGAACAGATGCAGAAAACCATGCACCAGCAGATGGGTCAAATGGATTTCGACGCTCTTGTCGAGCTCGACTGATTCGCGCTCGATCGTCTCGCGCGCCAGTACGATATCGCCGAGCATCGGTCCCGGCTTGCCACCCGGCTGCAATGGATAGGCCGGAAACGAGAGAACATTGGTCGGTTTGTCCTTGCCGCGCCACTCCGCGTTGATTTCACGGATGGCCTCGTCGCTTGTGAATACGAGCGAAATTTCAACTGGATGTTCCGGATACGGCTGCTTTTCCGTCACGGCGAGAAACTCGGCTGCGGCCAGAAGAACCTGTTCCACGCGCGCCTGCAGCTCGCCCTCTTCGGGCCAGCCTTCGTCTTCGACGCTGATCTGTATTTCGAGTTGTGGCATGGAAGATGGCAACCGCGACTAGCGGTGAGCCTCCTCGCTTTCCTGATGGACGGCGTATTGCGAGTCATAGGCCCGGACGATGCGTCCGACCAGAGGATGGCGGACGACGTCCGCATCGCTGAAGCGCACCACCGATATGCCCTCCACGCCCTTGAGAAGATGAAGCGCCTCCACCAGACCGGATTTGACGCCGCGCGGCAGGTCGACCTGGCTCGGGTCCCCGGTGATCATCATGCGGGCGTTCTCACCAAGCCGGGTCAGGAACATCTTCATCTGCATCGAGGTGGTGTTCTGCGCCTCGTCGAGGATGATCGCGGCATTGGCCAGCGTGCGTCCGCGCATGAAGGCAAGCGGCGCAATCTCGATGACGCCGGCGGTGATGGCACGTTCGACCTTGTCGCCCGGAATCATGTCGTAGAGGGCATCGTAAAGCGGCCGCAGATAGGGGTCGACCTTGTCCTTCATGTCTCCCGGCAGGAAGCCGAGGCGCTCGCCTGCCTCGACGGCCGGGCGGGAGAGGATGATGCGATCGACGGCACCGCGTTCCAGGAGCTGCGCTGCCTGGGCGACGGCGAGATATGTCTTGCCCGTCCCGGCAGGACCGACGCCGAAGACGAGCTCCGACCGTTCCAGGGCGCGCATGTAGGCGTCCTGGGTCGGCGTGCGGGCAGCGATCGTCTTCTTGCGCGTCGAGATCTGCGCCATCGAGAGCTTGGCCTTACGCTCCATCGTCGGCAGCTGAAGCTGGTCGTCAGCCGCAACGGCCATGCGGATCGCACCTTCTACGTCGGAGGCTTCCACGCTCCCACCTTTCTGAACACGGTCGTAAAGATAATCCAGCGCACGGCGCGCCTGGCTCGTGGCGTTGACGTCGCCGGAGATTGTCACGGAATTGCCGCGCGCACGCGCATCTACGTGCAGCCGCTGTTCCAGCAGCTTCAGGTTCTGGTCAAATTGTCCGAAGAGTTCGCTGGCGAACCTGTTGTTCTCGAACGTGAGTACGAAGTGGTTGGAGTCGGTCGCAGCCGTTTGGGGTTGGCGTGCGGGTGAGGAAACCAGTTCGTGTCCGTTCAAGTAGGCAAGCTCCCGCCAGATGGTTCAACTGCGACTAGACCCCGCGTCGGCTCTGCAAACAAGCTGTTCGGGCCCGTGCCAATGATTCGTACCGGTATAATGTCACCGATCTGCGATGTTTTTGCATCAACATTCACAGACTGAAGCCAGGGCGATCTTCCTATCAGCTGCCCAGGCATCCGGCCCGGCTTTTCGAGCAGCAGATCGACGACTTTTCCAACGCATGATTTGGCGAACGCGGCCTGCTGTTTCAAGAGCAGCGACTGAAGTCTTTCGAGCCGCTCGGCCTTCACGTCCTCGGGCACCTGGTCGGGCAGATCGGCTCCGGGCGTGCCGGGACGGGTCGAATATTTGAACGAATAGGCCTGGGCGTAATTCACGGCCTCGACAATCTGCAGCGTCTCCTCGAAATCCGCGTCCGTCTCTCCGGGGAAGCCGACGATGAAATCGCCGGACATGGCGATGTCCGGGCTTGCCTCGCGGATCCGCCCGATCAGCTGCAGATACTCGGCAGCCGTGTGGCGGCGGTTCATCGCCTTCAGGATCCGGTCGGAACCGGACTGCACGGGCAGGTGGAGATAGGGCATCAGAGCCCGCAGGTCGCGGTGCGCGCCGATCAGCCGGTCATCCATATCGCGCGGGTGACTGGTGGTGTAGCGCAGCCTTGCGAGGCCCGGAATCTCGGCGAGCCTGTAGAGAAGGTCGCCCAAGCCCCATGTGCGACCGTCCGGCCCCTCGGCGCGCCAGGCGTTGACGTTCTGGCCGAGCAGCGTGATCTCGCGCACGCCACTCTCGGCCAGGCGCATTGCTTCGTCCAATATCTGGCGCAAGGGCCGCGACACCTCGGCACCGCGGGTATAGGGGACCACGCAGAAGGTGCAGAACTTGTCGCAGCCCTCCTGCACCGTCAGGAAGGCTGTGACGCCGCGAGCGCGGATACTTGCCTTTCCCGCTGCCGGCAGGTGCTCGAACTTGTCCTCGACCGCGTAGTCGGTATCAACGACACGCGTGCCCTGGCGGGCGCGGCGCAGGGCATCGGGCAGACGGTGATAGGTCTGTGGACCGATAACCACGTCCACCGACGGCTCGCGCCGCAGGATCTCTTCCCCTTCGGCCTGCGCCACACAGCCGGCGACGCCGATCAGCAGTTCCAGGCCTTCGGCATTGCGGGCCTTCTTCATGTCGCGCAGGCGGCCAAGGGCGGAATACACCTTGTCGGCCGCCCGCTCGCGGATATGGCAGGTGTTGAGGAGGATCAGATCCGCCTCTCCCATCTCCTCCGTCGGCACATAGCCTTCGCTCGCCAGCGCGTCTCCCATGCGGGCGGAATCATAGACGTTCATCTG
>JBKBXP010000353.1:2836-3224 GCA_046314035.1 Pseudorhizobium sp.
CATAGGTCTTGATGAAGACCTTGCGCGTGGCGGCGCCAGCCAGGGTTTCGGCGGCAGATGTGGGGATGGCTGTATCGGTGCTCATGGGCGGCTGTTTACCGCAATACGGCTCCCAATAGAAGCCTCGTCTCAGCTGTCGTCGCGACCGCGCAGGCGGGCAAACAGCATCCGGCGGATCTGCGCTGCCACAACCGCGCTCAGGAGCTTGCGATTGCCGCCGGCGCTGAACTCGATCGTCTCTCCGAAGCAAACCTCCACGTCGATGGCCTCCGCCTTCAGCACCCCCATCAGGTGGGGCACGAGCTGGATATCGCCCGGCCAGGCTGCGACGGGACGTTGGTAGCGGCCCATGGCCATGCCGTAGACGCGGGTATAGGAGATGGCGGCC
>JBKBXP010000354.1:0-3193 GCA_046314035.1 Pseudorhizobium sp.
TCGAGGACGTTCTGGGCCTGCTTTGCCTCGACATAGCCTGCAAACAAGGCCTTCAGTGCAGGTTCCCAGTTGATCGCCCAGGGGTAGGAGGACTTCAGAACGTCCAGAAGCGATCCCTGCGAATTGACGACACGCGAATAGATCGCAAGACAGGTATTCTTGGTCGGGAAGCGGCTTTCGCTCTTCGACAAACCGAGTTCATGCCGCACGAGGTTCATCAGGTCCGCGGCATCTTCCCGGTCATGGATGCTGAAGTCGGCGTTGAGGCCGATCTGCTGGCAATACATCCGCAACAGCCGCGCGCCGATTCCATGGAAGGTCCCGGCCCAGGTCAGCGCTTCGGTCATCGCCGCGGCCTTTTCGCCGAGGACCTGCCGGCAGATCCTCTGGACGCGGCGTGTCATCTCTGCAGCTGCCCGGCGCGAAAAGGTCATCAACAGGATGCGTCGCGGGTCGGCGCCATTGACGATGAGGTGTGCGACGCGATGGGCCAGGGTGTTGGTCTTGCCGGAGCCTGCACCGGCGATGATCAGCAGGGGCCCACCGACAGTTCCCCCTGGCAGGCCAACCCCATGTTCGACCGCCTGCCTTTGACGATCATTCAGTTTATCAAGGTATGTGGCGGCCATCCGTTACTCACTTTCACGATCACAGGCGGGTCGAGCGCCTCCGAACAAAGATAGAACATAGCGAGCTTGACGCCTCGTGAAAAGCCACTCCCGCCGCGCGAGTCGTTTGCATCGAGGCCATCAAGCCTCCCACAAAGCCGGCGAGCTCACCGGTACGACTGCGCTGTCGAACCGGAGACACGTCCCCCCGGTCTCCTTCTTCGGCGCCCGGGTGAGGGCGCAAGCGCTCAAAGTCCGATCCGCTTTGCCTCACGGTGGCGCGGGATCGACATCCCGTTTCGGCCCCGCAAGAGTAACAGCTGTTACTTTTCCGCCGCTCCATACCGCGTGTCGGCCAGTCCGAACAGACTGCGCTCGAGGTTCAGCTTGCCATCGATCGCCCGGTCAATCATGGCTCGGAAATATCCACCCGGGCGGGTGATCTGCTCCGGATCACGGATTGCCTTTTCCACCACCGTCGCAAGGATCGCCGCCGCGGCATAGAGGCCAACCTTCTGCTGGCCGTCCGCCCAGCCCGCTTCCGACAGGCCTATCATCCTGCGCAGCATCTCGCCGGCGCGGCCAAGGGCGGTCCAGCTATCAAACTGTTGAGCGATCATCGACTGCGCCTCGGGGCAGGCGGCCTGGATCAAGCCCACCGAAACCGATGCAAGGACCTTATTTTGAATGGCGTTCGCATCGCGGTCCTGGCCACCAGTTGGAGCTTGCCGTCGAACCTCGGCTTCGCCAGGCTTTTTTTCAAAAGCCGTTTCGGCCGCGTAGCGGCCGTTCTTTGGGTTGATGTCCCGCTCGTTAGAGCGGGTCCGTTCGTCTTTGCTACTTCCAGAATAAGGTTTGGGGGTTGTATTCATATTAGAGGTGACGTCAATGTCACCCTCGCATGACATTTCAAACGGAACATGCTCAGGAGCCAGGCGATTGATGGTCCGCTGGTGCAGATCCCTGACCCGTTCGGCCCGCTCGAAAAGAGACGCTCCGCTCGCGGCAATCGCTTCGAGTTCCGCCTTGGCTGTTGCTGCGTCGTCAGGATAGGTGCTGCAGACGTCCTCGATCGCCCGCGACAGACGCGCAATGTCTCGCTTGGCCGCCAGTTCTGCCGTCAGGCGTCTATGATATTGATCAACCGCCTGTTTCAGCTCATCCGCCCGCACGCGCGCGGGCGTGAAATCGATACCGTAGCCGGCGACCACTTCCCCTGCTCCATTGCGGTAGATGAACCGGCGTCCTGTCGAGCTGTCGCGGTAAGCCGCAATTCCTGCCTCAACCAGGCGGCGCAGGCATCTGATCACAGTGCGCTCAGAGCGCATCGTGTACTCGGCAAGCTTGGCGTTGGAGATTGCCACGACCGGCCGCCCGGCTCCCTTCCAGTCTTCCGCTCGCGAGAGACCAAGCAGGATGTCCATGACGTGATAGGTCGTTCCGTCGATGCCAAGAACGGGGGCAGCCTTCTTCAAGAGCAGTGCCATTTCCGACTTGGTCGTGTCGGGAACATCATTGGCCATAGCCAGGCGGGCGCTGGCAGCAATGGCAGGGGTGACGCGCCGAAAGGACGCAACGGACGATGTTTCAGTCATAGCTTTCCCCGCTGCAGATCCGAAGATCGCAGTCCGAAACCGAAATTTTTAGGAAGCCACAGGATCGCAAGGCGCAAAAAATCCGTCTCTGTGAGTTACAGAGACTTGATTCATCCGCTCGTCCGTCTTAGAATCAGTTTGTTACAGCTGAAGTTGACGGTGCTCGTGTTCCGTTGGCTAGTGGTTCAAGGGCCTTCCGATTGCAGTCGGTGGGCCCTTTTCCGTTCCCTGGCGACTAGGTCATCCCAGAATTCCTCTTCTGCTCCTGGTGAAACTCCTCGACGAGCTCGGGCAGCCGTTGCAGCAGCCAGTCCGAAAGCCCTGGAAGGCGGTTATCGGGGATAGAAATGCGCGTCGTGGTCTCAGTTCGCCTGGCAAGCAGGATCACGCCGTCGGCGACCTCCACGTCAACACTTTCCTGGGTAGCCTTGGACGATCGATCAAAGGCCTGCATCACCAGCGCAAACCGTTGGTCGCTTGCGCCCTCCGACCAAGCGGATGACGCCTTGACCTCGGCAAGCGCCTGCTTCTGGCTGGTGTTCAGGCTCCGGTTGTGGATCAGCGATCCCAGCCTTTCCCATTTCGGCCGGCCGACGGACGGCGCCGGTCCGATCAGGCGGATGAGATCCTCAGGAACCAGGGCCGCCGTATTGGTGAGGATGGAGATATAGGCGAGCCTCTGTCCCTCCTTGCGGCCGAGAGCGTCGGAGATCAGCTCGCGGGAGTAGCGTCGCTCCTTGAGCTTCAAGGCAAACAGTGCCTGCTCGATGAACGAGAGGTTGAGACGCTCGGAGTTCTCGATCCCCTGCGAAACGACGAGCTCCTCATCGGTCATTTCGCGCACGATCGCCTTAACGGGCCGGCTCAGGACCTGGCAGGCGCGCAGCCGACGGTGACCATAGGCGGCCTGATAATGCCCAGGCTTTCCCGCGATCGGCCGCACAAGGATCGGCAGCTTTTGCCCGGTATCCTTGATGCCATCGACGAAAG
>JBKBXP010000355.1:0-3192 GCA_046314035.1 Pseudorhizobium sp.
TGATTCCTTCATCCGTTCATGAAGGAAGAGAAGCAGTTCCTGCTGTTTGCGCGTGAGCAGCGTGGCCCCTATGGTGTGAAACAAATACGGAACAGACTGAATCTGTACCACATGTGTTCCGCAAGGGTCAAAATAACCCTGGAGAGGCGGTCGGCATGGCTTTCGGCGGCTGCAAAAGCCATGCTCCTTATCCAGCTTCATGGAAAAGGCGCATATATGAATCACCGCAGCATAGACCACCTTGTCCTGCCCGTCGCCGGCCTGCCGCAGGCGCGCACGGCACTCCAGCGCCTGGGCTTCACCGTCGCCCCGGATGCCCGCCATCCCTTCGGCACCGAGAATGCCTGCGTGTTCCTCCCGGATGGCGCCTATCTGGAGCCGCTCGCCATTGCCGACCGCGCGACCTACGACCAGTCGGCCGATGCCGGCAACGTCTTCACCGCCCGCGATCGGCAGGTTCGCCGCGTTGTCCCGGATGCCGGTCTGTCGGGCCTCGTGCTGGCGACCGACGACGCCGTCGCAGAGGATGCCGGCTACCGCGCCTCGGGCGTCTCCGCCGGTGAGATCCTGGAGTTTTCCCGCAAGCTGGCAATGCCCGATGGGGGATCGGTCATGGCAAGCTTCCGGCTGGCTTTTGCCGCCGAAAGTACTTCGCCGGCTTTCTTCCTGTTTGCCTGCCAGCGGATCAACGCGCTCCCCCGGGCCCTCGGCGCCCTGGTGCATCATATCAACGGCGTGTCGGGGCTGCGAGAGGTCGTTCTGTCCGCATCCTCCCTCGCAGAGGATTTTCACCTCCTGGAGACGGCGCTGGCGGCGCAGGGTATGCGCCAAGGCGATTCCATTGTGTTCAGCACCCGCAACGGCTTTCTGCGCGTCGTCGAAGACCCGAAGCCGCCAGTGGGATCCCCGGCCGACGGGCGCGCGGTGCCGGGCCTGCGCGGGCATGCGGTGGTCTTTGCCGTCGCCGATCTCGCCGTGACAGAGGCAGTCCTTGCTGCTAATGACGTGCCGTTCCTGCGCCGGGACAACCGCCTGACCGTGGCGGCCGCAACCGGCAAGGACGTGATATTTGCCTTCGAGGAGTGATGCGATGGACGTGAGCCCGAATTCGGAAGTCTATGCAGGCGAGGGCGCCGGCCGCGTGCTCTTCTCGCAGACGGCACGCTTTTCCCTGATCGCCGGCCCCTGCCAGATGGAGAGCCGCGACCATGCCTTCATGATCGCCGGCGTCCTGAAGGAGCTCTGCGGCAAGCTCGGCATCGGGCTGGTCTACAAGTCCTCCTACGACAAGGCGAACCGCACCTCCATCTCCGGCAAGCGCGGCATCGGCCTTGAGAAGGCGATGGAAATCTTCGCCGACCTGAAGACGGAGTTCGGCTTCCCCGTCCTCACCGATATCCATACCGAAGAGCAGTGTGCGCTCGTGGCGCCGACGGTCGACATCCTGCAGATCCCCGCCTTCCTCTGCCGCCAGACCGATCTCCTGATCGCCGCTGCCAAGACCGGTCGCGTCATCAACGTCAAGAAGGGGCAGTTTCTCGCCCCCTGGGACATGAAGAACGTGCAGTCGAAGTTCCTGGCCAGCGGCAACCCGAACGTCCTTCTCTGCGAACGCGGCGCCTCCTTCGGCTACAACACGCTGGTCTCCGACATGCGCTCGCTGCCGACCATGGCGGCCATGGGCTCACCGGTGGTCTTCGATGCGACTCACTCGGTGCAGCAGCCGGGCGGCCAGGGCGGCTCGTCGGGCGGACAGCGCGAGTTCGTCGAGACGCTGGCCCGCGCGGCCGTCGCCGTCGGCGTCGCCGGCCTCTTCATTGAGACCCATGAAGATCCCGACAATGCCCCCTCGGACGGGCCGAACATGGTGCATCTGAAGGACATGCCGCGGCTTCTGGAAAAGCTGCTCGCCTTCGACGCCGTCACCAAATCCGCCTGATCGCGGTTTGGCGCCAAGATTGTAATTTGCCTGTCATCGAATAAGAGACATTGTCGATGACCGATGGGCCTTAAGCTTACCTCAGGGAGAGATCATGACCGCCATTACCGACATCGTCGCACGCGAAATCCTCGACAGCCGCGGCAACCCGACCGTTGAGGTCGATGTATATCTGGAAGACGGCAGCATGGGCCGCGCCGCGGTTCCGTCCGGCGCCTCCACCGGTGCCCACGAGGCCGTCGAACTGCGTGACGGCGGCAGCCGCTACCATGGCAAGGGTGTCGAAAAGGCCATCGAAGCGGTTAACACCGAGATCTTCGATGCCATCGGCGGCTTGGATGCCGAAAGCCAGATTCATATCGACCAGACGATGATCGCGCTCGACGGCACGGCCAACAAGTCGCGGCTGGGCGCCAACGCCATCCTCGGCGTATCGCTCGCCGTCGCCAAGGCCGCCGCCGATTCGTCCGGCCTGCCGTTCTACCGCTACGTCGGCGGCGCGAGTGCCCATCTCCTGCCGGTGCCGATGATGAACATCATCAACGGCGGAGCCCATGCCGACAACCCGATCGACTTCCAGGAATTCATGATCATGCCGGTCGGCGCGGAAAACATCCGTGACGCGGTGCGCATTGGCTCGGAAATCTTCCACGTCCTGAAGAAGGAACTGGCGGCGCAGGGTCACAACACCAACGTCGGCGACGAGGGCGGCTTTGCGCCGGGCCTCAAGAGCGCGCCGGAAGCCCTCGACTTCATCATGAAGTCGGTCGAAAAGGCCGGCTACACGCCGGGCGACGACGTCTGCCTGGCGCTCGATTGCGCCTCGACCGAGTTCTTCAAGAACGGCAAATACGAGATGGAAGGCGAAGGCCGCACGCTGGAGCCGGAAGCCATGGCCGACTACCTGGCCGAACTGGCCGGCAAATACCCGATCATCTCGATCGAGGACGGCATGGCCGAAGACGACTGGGATGGCTGGAAGTACCTGACCGACAAGATCGGCAGCAAGTGCCAGCTGGTCGGCGACGACCTCTTCGTCACCAACTCCGCCCGTCTTCGCGACGGCATCAAGATGGGCGTCGGCAATTCGATCCTCGTCAAGGTCAACCAGATCGGCACGTTGACGGAAACGTTGGACGCGGTCGAAACGGCCCACAAGGCCCGCTACACGGCGGTAATGTCGCACCGGTCGGGCGAAACCGAAGACTCCACGATCGCCGATCTTGCCGTCGCTACCAACTGCGGACAGATCA
>JBKBXP010000356.1:0-3155 GCA_046314035.1 Pseudorhizobium sp.
CGAACTACTCCAGCAGGGCGAACACAAGGCGCCTGCCGAACCATGGGCTTCGATGCCCAACGTAGGAGAATGGTAATGGCCAAGCTTTTCGAACCCCTGGACGTGGGCGGCCTGTCGCTGAGCAACCGCATCGTGATTGCGCCCATGTGCCAGTATTCGGCCGAAGACGGTGCGATGACCGACTGGCATCTGATCCATCTTGGTCAGCTGGCCATGTCGGGCGCGGCCGCTCTGACGATCGAGGCGACGGCGGTTACGACCGAGGGGCGCATCACCTATGGCGATGTCGGATTGTGGGATGATGCCACCGAAGCGGCGATGCAGCGCGTCGTCGATGGCGTGCGCCGATGGTCCGACATGCCGTTGATGATCCAGCTCGCCCATGCCGGACGCAAGGCGAGTACGGCAAAGCCCTGGCATGGAGGCGCTCAGATCGCGCCCGATGCCGAGCATGGCTGGCAGACCCTTGCGCCGAGCGCCCTGCCGTTCGAACCAGACGAGCATCCACCGCGCGCGCTCGATCGCGATGGCCTTGCGCGTATCCGCGATGCCTTTGCCGATGCGGCACGGCGCGCCGCCCGGATCGGTCTGGACTCGATCCAGATCCATGCCGCACACGGCTATCTCCTGCACGAATTCCTCTCGCCCCTCTCCAACACGCGCGAGGATGAATATGGCGGCGATCTTGCCAATCGGATGCGCTTCCCGCTCGAAGTATTCGATGCCGTGCGCGCGGCCTTCCCGGCCGACAAGCCGGTGACGGTTCGCGTCTCGGGCACGGACTGGGTCGAAGGCGGCTGGACGGTGGACGAAACCGCGATCTTTGCGGCAGAACTCGAAGCCCGCGGATGTGCCGCGATCCATGTGTCCAGCGGGGGACTTGACCCTCGCCAGAAAATTCCGGTCGGTCCATCCTACCAGGTGCCGCTCGCGAAGGTGGTGAAGCAGGCCGTGTCGATGCCGGTCATAGCGGTCGGTCTCATCACCGACCCGCATCAGGCTGAGGCTATCCTTCAGGATGGCGATGCGGACGCGATCGCGATTGCGCGCGGCGTGCTGTGGGACCCGCGCTGGCCTTGGCATGCGGCTGCTGCTCTCGGCGCCTCGGTGGATGCACCACCACAATATCTGCGGTCCGAGCCGCATGAGGCCGGGCGTATTCTCAAGGAAATGGATCTGGCCAAGTCTACACCACGCTGCTGATCGCTCACCACCAGGGCTCTCTCGCTCCGCTTGTATTCATCGCGTGGACGGATGCGGAGTGAGGGAGCGCGCCGTAACTTTGCGGGGCGGTCAACACTATATCGAACGACCGCCAGGTGCCAGGGATCACCTCTTCCGGTGTAAGTGGGGTATCGTCCGTGCGGATGCTCACCAGCAGGCCGCTGAGGTGGCCGAGACCCACAACCGGTCATTCGGACGAATGCGGCAGTCCCCCGGAAGCGGACGCTCGTTAATCATTGCCTGATAACTGCACAGGTTGCCAAGCTGGTCGTGCAACGCCACCAAGGGGAAGATCACACCAGCTTCAGCCCCCGTTTTGAGTTATAGAGCCCTGGGGAGCACATCACTATGAACGGTAGCGATCAGCGAACGTGACAGCGATAAGATCCCGTTATCGACGGCGTGGTAGTGGACCGTCGCCAGTCCGACGACAGCCGCGAGCGAAGCAAGAATTATTAAGTCAATGATCGACAAATCGACACCGGTTTCAATGATCTAGAAATTAGCAGTCGATACTACCTGACGACAGGGCAGTTTTATAAAAGCATTCTATTTCTGTTTTGACGCGATCGCTCAATCGGGCCAGGATCGAATTTGCAGCGACGGAAAACCCCGGCATATCGTTGGCGATACGGTTTTCGATCCAATGGTCCAGGAAATCACTCCAATCGGCCTTGAGCTGTAGAAGAGCGGCCTCACCCTCGACCCAGGTCTCTCGCCATGGATCGGGTAATATTTCCAGGCGTGTATGCTGGATGACATCGGACTCTTCACGCAGATGCTTGCGGATGACGATGGCCAGGGCATCGAGCTGAACTGAGATGTCGTGAGGCGATGCAGGCTCTTCCTTCAAATCGTTCAACAGGGTCGAGATGCTCGACTCGATATGAACATGGTCTTCGACCAGCCGGGCAAATCCAACGCGCTGCGAATTGGAATATCGCTTAGAAAACATCGGGCATGTTTCCACGTGTCATGGCGATTTCCTTGCCTAGGAAAGGGAGGATCTGCTGGGACATGGGCTTGCCGTCGCCATTCGTGGCAAGCCCCATGCCCTATCGGGTCACCCCGGAAAATGAATGCCGCAAAGCTTGTTGCCGTCCGGATCACGGACATAGGCCAGTTCGATCGTTCCCATGGATGCCGTATGACGAGGACCGGGTGGCGCTTCGATAGACGTACCCCCGGCTGCCACGGCGACGTCGTGGAATTTCTCGACCTGCTCGGGCGAGTCGCACTGGAAGGCGACCGTGCCGCCGTTCGAAACGGTCGCCGGTTCATCATTGATCGGCTGCGTGACGATGAAGGCGGTTCCGCTCTCGCCCCGATAGATCAGGCGGGTGTGGCCGCTATCGGCCACGTTCCGCATCGGCTCCCCGATGCCGAGCGTTCCCAGCACAGTATCGTAAAAGCGCTTCGACCGTTCAATGTCGTTCGAACCAATCATCGTGTGAAACAGCACGTATCGTCTCCTACCGGGGTGCCAGGGGCCTGCGCAACAGACTGCCCCACCGTCGCGTGGATAGAGCGACCACCTGCCGCCCCATCCCATGTCATGATCCGCCCTCGTTTATGGCATCATCACCGTATCGATAACATGCACGACGCCGTTCGACTGCATGACATCGGCGGTGGTGATGCGGCCGGTATCGCCCTTGCCGTCCATGATGGCCCAGCCGCCCATCGCCTTCTTGAACATGATCGGCTCGCCCTGAACGGTGATGTAGGTCGCCGTCCCACCATTGGCCTTTGCCTTGGCGGCAATATCCCGGGCGGTGATCCGGCCGGGTATGACGTGATAGGTGAGGATCGACGTCAACTTATCCTTGTTCTCGGGCTGCACCAAGGTGTCGACGGTGCCAGCGGGCAGTTTTGCAAACGCCGCATTGGTCGGCGCGAACACGGTGAACGGGCCCGGGCCGGAAAGCGTG
>JBKBXP010000357.1:0-3131 GCA_046314035.1 Pseudorhizobium sp.
TCCTTCCTCAATCCCGACGACCGGGAAAGCTTTGCCAAGGCCTTCCGCGGCGCGCTGGCGACCGTCACGCAAAGACTGTGAGGCCCGCAAGAAACGGGTGGCCCGGACAGAGGTGAGGGGGCATTGTACGGGCAAAGGAGACCCGCGATGAACGCATTTGCCCAGATCGCAGAACCCGCATTCGACGTGACGCCCGAAGGCGACGACTACGAGACCGTGCGCCGGGTGATCGAGCTCATCACGATCGACTACCGCGCGCAGCCGTCGCTCGACAGCATCGCCGCCGAGCTTGGCCAGTCGCCGACGCAGTTGCAGAAGGTGTTTACCCGCTGGGCAGGGCTGTCGCCCAAGGCCTTCCTGCAGGCAGTCACGCTCGACCATGCCAAACGGCTGCTCGGCCACGAGGGCCTGCCGCTTCTGGAAACCTCCTACGAGATCGGATTGTCGGGGCCGGGCCGGCTGCACGACCTCTTCGTCACCCACGAGGCGATGTCGCCCGGCGAGTGGAAGGCGCGCGGCGGCGGGCTGACCATCCGCTACGGCTTCCATCCGTCGCCCTTCGGCGTGGCGCTGGTGATGGCTACGGAGCGGGGACTGGCGGGGCTTGCGTTCGCGGATTTCGGCGGCGAGACAGCCTGCCTGGACGACATGACCTGCCGCTGGCCGAACGCCGCCTACGTCGAGGACCTCGAGATGACGGCGCCTTACATCCGCAGGATCTTCGACAAGGCGCTCTGGTCGGCCGAACAGCCGCTGAAGGTCGTGCTGATCGGCTCGGACTTCCAGGTGCGCGTCTGGCAGAGCCTGTTGAAGATCCCCTTCGGCAAGGCGGTCACCTATTCGCATGTGGCCCGCGACATCGGCCAGCCGACCGCCAGCCGCGCCGTCGGCGCCGCCATCGGCCGCAACCCGATCTCCTTCGTGGTGCCCTGCCACCGGGCGCTCGGCAAGAGCGGCGCGCTGACCGGCTATCACTGGGGGCTGACGCGAAAGCGGGCGATTCTGGGGTGGGAGGCGGGGAACGCGTGATTTGGCTTCTCCATGGATATTGGCAGGATATGCCATCGGGCGTACTGTCTGCCCATCAATGATGAGGACACACTCATGCCGACTCGGAATGTCGTCCTGACAGAACATCATCAGAGCGTGATCGACCGCCTGGTGAAATCCGGCCGCTATCAAAATGCCAGTGAAGTGATGCGCGAAGGTCTGCGGTTGATCGAGCAGCGCGAGCAACTGGAGGAGGCCAAGCTTGAAGTGCTTCGCGAAGCAGCAAGGATAGGTTTCAGCGATCTGGAGGAAGGCCGCTTCTCGGACGTCACGCCAGATGGCTTGGGAGACTATATCGCTAACCTCGGCAGTCGCGCCGCCGAGCGAGCCCGGCGATCAGGCGCGAAGGGTAATGGCTGAGCTTCGTCTTTCGTCCGCGGCTGAATCCGACATAGTCGAAATCCTTGTCCATACCCATGAAAACTTCGGCAGCGAGGCGCGCTTGCGGTACGAATGCCTTCTTGTGACCGCTTTGCAAGATCTGGCTGCAGATCCTCACCGGAACGGGACCATCGTCCGGATGGATCTTGCTCCAGATGTGCGAAGCTATCACCTTCGCCACAGTCGCGACCGCGCTCGTCATGCGACCGGAATCGTTCGCCGACCCCGCCACTTGATCCTGTTTCGCGAACTTCGACCTGCACTCGTCGGCATCGGCCGCATCCTCCACGACTCCATGGATCTCCAAAGGCATCTACCCAGCTTCATCGACGAAGACTGACCTTACGGCAGTTACACCTGCGCCATCGCCACCAGTTCCCGTGCCGCGCTCTCGTCGGTGATCAGCGTGTTGCAGCCGATGCGGCGGATGGTGGCGCGGATGGCGACGGCCCGGTGGGCGCCGCCGGAGGAGAGGACGATGTGCTTGGCCGTCTTCAGCGTATCGAGGTCGACCGACATCACCCGCTCGTTGATCGAATGGCGAACGGAACGGCCCTCGGCGTCGAGAAAGTTGAACATGGTGTCGCAGACGCAGCCGGCGGCGATCAGCTCGTCGAGTTCGGCCTTGGAGATGAAGCCTTCCGACAGCGAGGTCGACTGCGGGCCGATGTCGCCGCAGCTGACGACCGCCAGGTCCATCTTCTCGGCCAACTCATAGATCGCCTTCAGGCCGCATTCCTCGATCAGCGCCCGCTTCGTCTTGACCGAATCCACCAGCAGCGGCGCGAGAAACATGTAGCATTCGGCGCCGAACTGGCTGGCCAGCCGCCAGGTGTAGTCGATCGGATTGGTCTGCTGCACCGCGACGATGCCGCCCAGCAGCGAGACCACCTTGCAACCCTGGCGGCGCGGCGGGCGGAAGCTTGCCAGCGACGCGGTCATCGTCCGGCCCCAGCCGACGCCGATGGTCATGTCGTCCTGGATCACCTCCGAGAGAAACTGCCCGAGCGCCAGTCCGACGGCGCTCGCCAAGGATTCAGCGCCCGCAACCCGCGTCTCGGGCACGACGATCGCCTCGTCGAGACCATAGGCCTCTTCCAGCTGGGTGGCGAGCGACAGGCAGTCGCCGACGCCGGCATTGATCCAGATCTGTACCTCGGCGCGCTTCATCGCCTCGTCCAGCATGCGGATCACCGTGGACCGGCTGACCCCCAGCCGCTCGGCGACATCCTTCTGCGTCAGGCCCTGATTGTAATAGAGCCAGGCGGCGCGCAGCCGCAGCGACGCGGCGTCGGATATGCCGGGATGGGTTTCGCGTCTGAGTTTGGCCAAGGGGGCTCCGGCATTGCATGAACAGGTACAGTGTACGACATGATACTTATGTCGATCCAATTGCGCAAATGTCTTGACTTCGCCATGTTCGGCTGATGATAGTCGATGTCAGGACGCCCCCCAGAACAGGCGGGGTTGCCAGCCATTCACCACCACTTTCCAAGGGATATGCCGGGATGACCTCCAAACTCGAACAGCTCCGTTCCATGACCACGGTCGTCGCCGACACCGGCGACATCGAGGCGGTTGCCCGGCTGAAGCCGGTGGATTGCACCACCAACCCGACGATCGTGCTGAAGGCGCTCGGCACGCCGATGTTTGCCGATGCCGTCAAGGAAGCGATCACCTGGGGCAAGTCACAGAACGGT
>JBKBXP010000358.1:0-3126 GCA_046314035.1 Pseudorhizobium sp.
GCCCTGACGTCGCACCTGATTGGCTACGACCTCCTGGTCATCTCCAACGAGGTCTGGACCGAGATGACGCCGCAACAGCAGCAGGCCTTCCAGGCAGCCGCCGACAAGGCCATGAAGTTCAGCGAAGACAAGCATGTCGCGCAGGAAAAAGCCCTGCTCGAGGAGTTCCGTGCCGCCGGCCTCGACATCTACGAGCCGGACCTGGAAGCCTTCCGCAAGTTCGCCCAGGAGAAGTACCTGAACTCCGATCTGGCGAAGTCCTGGCCGGAAGGTATCCTGGAGAAAGTGGCGGCACTCTAAAGCCGCAGCCACTCTCGCTCGTGGACTGTAAGAGCAGCGAGGCGGGATCTTATGATCCGCCTCGCTGCCTCCTGGAGAAATGGACATGCCCCCAAGACTGATGGCCATCGGCGGATGGCTGCGACGGCGCGCGGAAAACCTCCTGTGCCTGATGCTCCTGACGATGTTCGTCGTCTTCATCCTGCAGATCGTCTTCCGCTATGCGCTGAACATGTCGATAGGCTGGACCCATGAAGTCAGCGTCGCGCTGTGGATCTGGATCGTGCTCTTCGGTTCGGCCTTCGTCGTGCGCGAGGTCGACGAGATCCGCTTCGATCTGATCTGGGGCGGCGCCAGCGACAGGAACCGCCGCATCATGCAGATCATCTGCGCGGCAGCCCTGGTCTTTCTGTTCTCCGTGTCTCTGCCTGCGGTGATCGACTACGTCACCTTCATGAAGGTGGAAAAGACGGCCTATCTCAAGATCCGCTTCGACTACCTCTATTCCATCTACGTCATCTTCGCGATCGCCATGATCATTCGCTACCTGTGGCTGGCCTTCCAGGCGGTCCGTGGCAATGCGCCGGAGGCCTTCGATCCAACCAAGGCAGGCTCGGGCGTATGACCTTCGCAAGTCCCTTTTCCATCACCCTTGTCGTCATCACCGCGCTTGCGTTCATGGGCCTGCCGATCGGTCTCTCGATGATCGGCGGTTCGATCCTCTATCTCTTGCTGGTCGGCGCCGACATGGGGATCGTCGCCGAGCAGTTTTTGAACGGCATGTATTCCAACTACGTCATCCTGGCGGTGCCGCTCTTCATCCTCGCTGCCGAATTCATGAACGTCGGATCGATGACCGAGCGCCTGCTGAATTTCTGCAACGTGCTCGTCGGCCGCTTCCGCGGCGGCCTGGCGCAGGTCAATATCGTGCAGAGCATCATTTTCGCCGGCATGTCCGGCTCGGCGATCGCCGATGCGGCCGGCAGCGGCAAGATGATGCAAAGCATGATGACGCGCGAAGGACGCTATACGCCAAGCTTCGCGGCCGCCCTGACGGCAGTGACCGCCGTCGTCGGGCCGATCATCCCGCCGTCGATCCCGATGATCCTCTATTCGCTCGTGTCCGATGCTTCGATCGGCTACCTTTTCCTCGCCGGCATGGTGCCGGGGCTCCTGATGGCCGGCCTGCAGATGGTGCAGGTGGTGATCACCGCCCGGCGCCGGAACTTCCCGGTGGAAGAGCCGGTGCCGATGCGCGAGATCCCGCGCATCACGGTTCGCGCCTTCCCGGCCCTGATGATGCCCGTCGTGCTGCTCGGCTGCATCTACTCCGGCATCACGACGCCGACGGAAGCCGCCGCCATTGCGGCAGCCTATGCCCTCACCATCTCGGTCTTTCTCTACCGCAGCATCAGCATCAAGGACTTCTACGGCTCGCTGGCCGCCAGTGCTAAATCGACGGCCTCCATCGGCATGCTGATCGCCGGCGCGCTGGTGTTCAACTACGTGATCACGATCGAGAACATCCCCGACAGCATCCGTGACATGCTGACGGCCTGGGATCTGAGCCCGGTCGGCTTCCTGATCCTCGTCAACGTCATCCTGCTGATCCTCGGCTGCATTCTGGAAGGCACGGCGATCCTGCTGATCATCGTTCCGGTCTTCATCCCCACGGCGCAGGCACTCGGCATCGACCTCGTCCACTTCGGCGTCGTCGTCGTGGTCAACATCATGCTGGGGCTGGTGACGCCACCTTACGGGCTGCTGCTGTTCATCGTGGCGAAGATTTCCGGAGCGCCGATCAAGGACATCATCGTCGATGCGGCACCCTTCCTGTTCTGGATGGTGCTGTGCCTCGCCTTTATTACTTTTGTGCCCGACAGCGTGCTCTGGCTGCCGCGGTTGCTCGGCTACCCGGGCTGATGGGAGAGAGATCATGAAGCCGATCTACATTCTGAATGGACCCAACCTCAACCGGCTGGGCAAGCGCGAGCCGGAAATCTACGGCACAACCACACTGTCCGAGGTCGAGGTCTGGTGCCGCGACACCGCTGGCGAGCGCCCGGTTGAATTTCGCCAGACCAACAGCGAGGAAAAGCTGATCGACTGGGTCCACGAAGCGATCGACGAGGGGGCCGGCATCATTATCAATCCGGCCGCCTTCACCTTCACATCGCTGGCGCTTCTCGATGCCCTCAAGATGTTCAAGGGACCCATCATTGAGTTCCACATCAGCAACGTGCACAGGCGCGAGTCGATCTATCACCGCTCTTACGTTTCCATGACCGCAACAACGGTCATGGCTGGACTGGGCGCGCAGGGCTATCCGCTGGCGGTGCAGGCGCTAGAGACGCTGATCGCCAGAGAGATGCGGTAAGCATGAGGACGAGCGACTGACGATCTTCTCGCATGGCAGGAGGCGCGCCTCTGGGATCATCGTCCAGTCGCCTTGCAAGACGGTGAAGTCAATCACTTAACCGGAATAAGAGATTCGGCTCTTGAGCCCTTCGGGATGCCTACACTCTGTTTGTGCACAAGCCACACGTGGATTTTGGGATTGCTTCCATGGCTTCAGGGAAACGTCAGACCATCCCATGATCGTCTTGAAAATGAAGTCCTGCCGCACTTCTACGGGCGCATTCTGCCCTTCAACGTAGGGACCTCCCACTTCTACGCAAAGCGAATGGCCAGGGGCCGAGTATCGGGACAGGCAATCAGCAAGGCTGATCGATACATTGCCGCTACGGCAGCAGAGAACCGTTTCGCCGTTGCAACGCGAGTTACAAGCCCATTTGAAGCCGAGGGATTGAAATTGATCAATCCTTGGTCGACTAAGCCTTCAAAACT
>JBKBXP010000359.1:0-3116 GCA_046314035.1 Pseudorhizobium sp.
CTCCGGGATCGACGCGCCGTCGAAGTCCGAACCGAGCGCGACGTGGTCGATGCCCAGCTTTTCGACAAGATAGTCCAGGTGCCGGACCATGTCGGACAGCGGTGTCTGCACATCGTCGCGACCGTCCGGACGCAGCATCGTCACGGCGTAGTTGAGCCCGACGAGGCCGCCGCTTTCCTTGATCGCATCGAGCTGCTTGTCGGTCAGATTGCGCGCCACCGGCGTCAGCGCATGGACATTGGAATGGCTGGCAACCAGCGGCTGGTTCGTGGTTTTCGCAACGTCCCAGAAGCCCTTCTCGGTGATGTGAGCGAGATCGATCAGGATACCGAGACGGTTGCAGGCGCGCACCAGATCGAAGCCGGCGTCCGTCAGCCCCGGTCCTGTGTCCGGATCCATCGGGTAGGCAAATGGAACGCCGTGGCCAAAGATGTTGTGGCGGCTCCAGACCGGCCCGAGCGACCGCAGGCCGGCGGCATAGAAGACCTCGAGATTGTCGAGGTCCGCATCGAGCGCCTCGCAGCCCTCCATGTGCAGGACGGCGGCAAAGATGCCCTCGTCCATGGCGGCCCGAACATCCGCCGTGGACCGGCAGAGACGCCATCCGCCGGCCCTATCCAGGCGCAGCGCGATCGCCGCCTTCTCCAGGGCGACCTCCAGCGACGGGCCAAGCGGCAGAGGGTCGGACAGCGGCGTGACGTAGTGACCGTTTTCGTCGGGGTCCTTGAGGATCAGTTCGCCGGACGGAATGTAGATGGCGCAGAACCCGCCTGCGAGCCCGCCTCTCTTCGCACGCGGCGCATCGATATGCCCCGCGGTCGTGCCGTTCATGAATTCGGCAACCGGATCGCCGCCTGCCTTCGCCGTCCGCCAGAGCCGCAGGAGCACGTCGTTGTGGCCGTCGAACACCAGTTCCATGAACAAGTCCTAAATGTAGTGGGAAGCGCTTGAGGTGAATGTCGGCGCGATCCTAGCGCCAGCTTTGCCGACCGCAAGAGGGAAACGACCTCGTCCTGCGACATTTTTAGGCAAGTGTCTTCAGCGTGCAAAACGAGGGCGGTACCCTCTACCAGGCCATGACCTCGCCGCGATAGCGCTCCACCTCCTCCAGCAGCCAGGACCGGAAGGCGACCACGGGCCGGAAGTCCGTCTTCGTCAGCGGCGCCACCGCATAATAGGCGCTGGGAGACCGGACCTGGTGTGCATAGGCCTGCACGATCTGCCCGCTTGCCAGCTCCGAGTCGACGAGGAAGAGCGGCATCAGCGCCACGCCCAGCCCCGCCGCGCAGGCCTGCCCGACACTGGAGAACTGTTCGAACCGCATCCCCTGCGAACTGGCGCCGGACAGACCCAGGCTCTGGAACCAGTGGCTCCAGGCGCCCGGGCGCGAGGCCATGTGCAGGAGCGGCAGCGCCAGCATGTCCTCCGGCCGCTCGATTGGGTGATCGGCGAGGAAGGCGGGACTGCAGACCGGCGCCACCATTTCCTCCATCAGGAAGGTACAATCTGCCCCCGGCCAGTCGGCCTGCCCGATGTGGATCGCCATGTCGATGCCGTCGCGGTCGAAGTCGAAGACGCCGATGCGGGTGGCGAAATTGAGCGTGATTTCCGGATGCCGCGCGACGAAACCGGGGATCCGCGGCATCAGCCAGCGCGTCCCGAAGGTCGGCAGGATGGCGAGGTTGAGCGTATCGCTATGCCGTTTCGTCATGGCCTGGAGCGAGGCCGAGCGGATCTGCGACAGCGCCGCACCGACCGCCTTGGCGTAATCCGCGCCCGCCGACGTCAGCACCACGCCGCGGCTGGTGCGCTCGAACAGCAGCACGCCGAGCTGCTCCTCAAGCCCTGAAACCTGCCGGCTGATGGCGCCTTGCGTCAGCGACAGCTCCTCCGCGGCAGATGAGAAACTGCGCAGCCGCGCCACCGATTCGAAGGCGGCAAGGGCGGCGGTGGACGGCAGCAGGCGGCGACTGAGACTGGTCATGGCCTATTACTATCAATCATGGCAGGATGAGTAAACGCGGCTTGCTGCGGAGCCTAGGCTCGCGGATAATCCAGCCACATAACCGGAGGTATGATGATGAGCGGACGCGCAGCCTTTTCCTGGGAAGATCCCTTTCTTCTCGAGGACCAACTGACGGACGAGGAGCGCATGATCCGCGATGCCGCGGCTGCCTTCGGCAAGGCCGAACTCCTGCCGCGGATACAGGAGGCCTACCTCAACGAGACCACCTCGCCGGAGCTCTTCCGCCTGATGGGCCAGGCCGGCCTGCTCGGCGTCACGCTGCCGGAAAAATACGGCGCTGCCGACGCCGGCTACGTCGCCTATGGCCTCGTCGCCCGCGAAGTGGAGCGCATCGATTCAGGCTATCGCTCGATGATGAGCGTGCAGTCCTCGCTCGTGATCTATCCAATCTTTGCTTATGGCTCCGAGGAGCAGAAGGACAAATATCTGCCCGGTCTGGTCTCGGGCGAACTGATCGGCTGCTTCGGCCTGACCGAACCGGATGCCGGCTCCGATCCGGGCGGCATGAAGACGCGTGCCGAAAAGACCGAAGGCGGCTATCGCATTAGCGGCAACAAGACCTGGATTTCCAACGCGCCGATTGCCGACGTTTTCGTCGTCTGGGCAAAATCCGAGGCCCACAACAACGAGATCCGCGGCTTCGTGCTCGAAAAGGGCATGAAGGGACTGTCGGCCCCGAAGATCGGTGGCAAGCTGTCGCTGCGCGCCTCCGTCACCGGCGAGATCGTCATGGAAGGCGTCGAAGTGGGCGAGGAAGCCCTGCTGCCGAACGTCTCCGGCCTCAAGGGGCCCTTCGGCTGCCTCAACCGCGCCCGCTACGGCATCTCCTGGGGCGTCATGGGTGCGGCGGAAGACTGCTGGTTCCGGGCCCGCCAGTACGGCCTCGACCGCAAGCAGTTCGGCAAGCCTTTGGCCGGCATGCAGCTCTACCAGAAGAAGCTCGCCGACATGCAGACGGAAATCGCGCTCGGCCTGCAGGCATCGCTTAGGGTCGGCCGCCTGATGGACGAGCACCGGATGGCGCCGGAGATGGTCTCGATCGTCAAGCGCAACAACTGCGGCAAGGCGCTCGACATCGCCCGTCAGGCCC
>JBKBXP010000360.1:0-3086 GCA_046314035.1 Pseudorhizobium sp.
TGAAGGAGAACCCGGCGATGACGGAGATGAAGGCTTCCTTGCGCCGCGACCGCAGATATCGCCATGCCACCATCCGCTCAAAGGCGGAAAATGGTGCGGCAGAGGGACCAAGGTCCATCTTTTCCGTCTGACGATCCGCTGCGCTTGCCATTGTCTATCCTCAACCTGTTTGAGCCGACCGCCCGAAGCCGCCGGCTCAGCCGGCGAGCTTGTTCATGGCGGCTTCCAGCGTCATGACCTCGCGTGCGCCGGTCTTGCGATCCTTGACCTCGACCTCGCCGCTGGCCGCAGACCGGGGTCCAACAATCACCTGCACCGGCACGCCGATCAGGTCGGCGGTGGCAAACTTGGTGCCGGCGCGGTCGTCCGTGTCGTCGTACAGCACGTCCTTGCCGGCCTTGCCGAGATCCTCGTAAAGCCTGGCGCAGACGCTGTCGCAAGCTGCGTCGCCCGGCTTCATGTTGATCAGCACGAGGTCAAAGGGCGCGACGGACGCCGGCCAGATGATTCCGTTCTCGTCATGCGAGGCTTCGATGATGGCCGGAACAAGGCGCGTCGGGCCGATGCCGTAAGATCCCATGTGGACAAGGTGTTCCTTGCCGTCCGGACCCTGCACCTTGGCGCCCATGGGCTCGGAGTATTTGGTGCCGAAATAGAAGATGTGGCCGACCTCGATGCCGCGCGCCGAAAGGCGATCCGACGCAGGAATGGCGTCGAAGGCTGCCGCGTCATGCATCTCGGAGGTGGCGGCATAGACCGAGGTCCACTTGTCGAAGATCGCCTGCAGTCCGGCGACGTCATCGAAATCCGTATCGACGGAGGGGATGTCGAACTCGGTGAAGCTCTTGTGGGAGAACACCTCCGACTCGCCCGTGTCGGCCAGGATGATGAACTCGTGGCTGTGGTTGCCGCCGATCGGGCCGGTGTCGGCCCGCATCGGGATCGCCCGCACGCCAAGCCTTGCGAAGGTGCGCAGATAGGCGACGAACATCTTGTTGTAGGAATGGATGGCGCCTTCCTTCGTCAGGTCGAAGGAATAGGCGTCCTTCATCAGGAACTCACGCGAACGCATGGTGCCAAAGCGCGGGCGGATCTCGTCGCGGAACTTCAGCTGGATGTGGTAGAGATTGAGCGGCAGGTTCTTGTAGGACTTCACGTAGGACCGGAAGATGTCGGTGACCATCTCCTCGTTGGTGGGACCGTACAGCATCGGCCGGTCTTGGCGGTCGGCGATGCGCAGCATCTCCTTGCCGTAGGCCTCGTAGCGTCCGCTCTCCTGCCAGAGCTCGGCCGACTGCAGCGTCGGCATCAAGAGCTCGATGGCGCCGGCGCGGTTCTGTTCCTCGCGCACGATCGCATTGACCTTGTCGAGCACCTTCTTACCGAGCGGCAGCCACGAATAGATCCCCTGGCTCTGCTGGCGGATCATCCCGGCCCGCAGCATCAGGCGATGGGAGACGATTTCGGCTTCCTTCGGGTTCTCCTTCAGGATGGGCAGGAAATAGCGAGACAGACGCATGGATTTTTCCGGATTTTGGAGATTTCCCTGAGGGGAATCGGCTGTTTTCAAGCGGGCGTTGGCAGCAGCGTCATAGCCGTTTCGAACGGCGATGGGAACCCGCCTCGACACGGGAGTGCGTCGTGCGGCAGCTCTCGGAGCGGCACCCAGATCAGAAGAACAAGCGGAATTTGTGACAAGCCTGCGACATTTTTGTCAACAGGAAAATTATCGCATGAGTGTAGCAAAAATGCAAAAAACCGGGTGACAGGGATTAATCTTTAGGCTAGGTTCAGCTCATAAAAGAGGCAAGGAGATCAAATCCTTGCTTGATCGCGGTCAAGTCTTGGGAGGATCAGATCTTAGGCGCGCTTGTCGCAGCCCCGGTAACGGTTAAGGATCACGCGAAACTTTGGAACAAGGCCTCACGGCCTTGTTTTTTTTTGCCTGCTTCCGGGCACCCTCAGTCGAAGACCGGCACGATCCGCGGCAGGTTCCCTATGGTGATGCCGAAGTAGGTCGAGACCGCAAACCAGATCCCGTAAATGACGGCAGAAATGATCGTGGTGAGGAGCAGCACGCGTCCCATCCGCACACGGGCCGGAGCACTGCCGACCGTTCCGAGGGTGACATCACCCTCGTCGTCCTGGGATCGCATGCCCAGCGGCAGCACCGCAAACAGCGTGATCCACCAGATGATGAAGTAGACGGCGAAGATGGGGAGGAACGACATGCTGAGCTTCCTGCTGGCCTTGCCGCGCTTATAGCGACATCCGCGGCTTCCTACAAACCCCGGCAGCAGAGGCGGACTGTCACACCTCTTCCAGTTCGACCAGCGTACCGTCCATGTCCTTGGGGTGCAGAAAGAGGACCGGCTTGCCGTGGGCGCCCGTCTTCGGATGACCATCGCCGAGGATGCGCATTCCTGCCTGCTGCAACTGATCACGGGCGGCAAGGATGTCTGCCACCTCGTAACAGATGTGGTGCATGCCGCCGGAAGGGTTCTTCTCCAGGAAGGCCGCGATCGGCGACCCCTCTCCCAGCGGCTCAAGGAGCTCCACCTTCGTGTTCTCCAGCTCGACGAAGACGACGGTGACGCCGTGCTCCGGCAGGGCCTGTGGCTGCGAGACCCGCGCATTCAAGAGATCGCGATAGGTCGCCGTCGCACGTGCCAGATCCGGCACGGCGAGGGCGATATGGTTGACGCGTCCCAGCATGCGCGGCTCTCCCCTAGACCTTGTTGAGGAAGACCGTGACCACCGGCTTCTTGCCCCAGGCTTCGTTGGCCGCCGAACGCACGGCGCGGCGAACCGCTTCCCGCAGCATCCCGAGATCCTTGCGGCGTGTGCGCGGAATGCTCTCGATGGCGTTCAGCACGGCGTCATAGAGCGTATCCTCCATCTCCTCGCCCTCGTGATCGAGCTCCGGCAGGCCGATGGCCGAGATGTCGGGATCGCCGAGGAAGTCGAAGCGGCTGTCGAGCAGCACGCCGACCGAGACGTGACCGACATAGGAAAGCCTGCGACGATCGTCGATGCCCATTTCCTTGAGATCGCCGATCAGCTTGCCGTCCTTGAAGACGCGGCCG
>JBKBXP010000361.1:0-3080 GCA_046314035.1 Pseudorhizobium sp.
GGGACCTGAACGAGATTGCTGCCATGATCTACTCGGATGCGGGCATCGCGCTGAACGACAGCAAGGCGTCGCTCGTCTACTCGCGACTGTCCAAGCACATCCGCAATCTTGGCCTGTCCGGTTTCCGTGCCTATTGCCAGCTTGTCGCCTCGCCGGAAGGTTCGGCCGAGCGCCGCGAGATGCTCTCGCATCTGACAACCAACTTCACGCGCTTCTTCCGCGAGAACCATCACTTCGAACATCTGCGTGACGAGGTACTACCGGGGCTCATTCAGCGTGCGAAGTCCGGCGGACGCGTGCGCATCTGGTCCGCCGCAAGCTCGGACGGCCAGGAGCCCTATTCGATTGCCTTGACCGTATTCCAGGCCTTTCCGAACGTGCTGGACTACGACTTCAAGATCCTTGCCACCGATATCGATCCGAAGATCCTCGCCATCGCCCGACAGGGTGCCTATGACGAGCAGGCGCTCGAAACCGTGTCGCCTGCCATCCGCAAGCAGTGGTTCAAGGAAGTCGAGATCGGCGGACGCCGCAAGTTCCAGGTCGACGATCGCCTGAAGCGACTGATCACCTATAACGAGCTGAACCTGATGGCCCAGTGGCCCTTCAAGGGCAAGTTCGACGTCATCTTCTGCCGCAACGTCGTGATCTACTTCGACGAGCCGACGCAGATGCGCATCTGGACCCGTTTTGCCGATCTGCTGCCGGTCGGCGGACACCTGTATATCGGCCACTCCGAGCGCGTCTCGGGTGACTCGAAGAACGACTTCGACAACATCGGCATCACCACCTATCGCTACATTGGCAAGAACGGAGGGCGAAAGTAATGGCGGCACCTGCACGCGTTCTCGTCGTCGACGACAGCCCTACGATGCGTGGACTGATCACGGCCGTCCTCAACCAGGATCCGGATGTCAGCGTCATCGGTCAGGCCGGCGATGCCATGGAAGCTCGCGCTGCGATCAAGCAACTCAATCCCGATGTCGTAACCCTCGACATCGAGATGCCGAACATGAACGGTCTTGAGTTCCTGGAAAAGATCATGAAGCTGCGGCCCATGCCGGTGATCATGGTTTCGACCATGACGCATCGCGGCGCGGAAGCCACTCTTGCGGCACTCGAAATCGGCGCCTTCGACTGTGTGGCAAAGCCCCAGCCAGGTGAGCCTCGTCCGTTCGGCGAGCTTGCCGAGAAGGTCAAGGCAGCGGCGCGTTCCCTGCACCGGCATCATTCGGCACCGCAAGTCCGGCCCGTCGCGACCGCGCCTGCCGCAGACTTCCGCGTCGGCCGTAAGATCGTGGCTATCGGCTCGTCCACCGGTGGCGTCGAAGCGCTGATCGCCGTTCTGCAGAAATTCCCGCGCAATTGCCCGCCGACGGTGATCACGCAGCACATGCCTCCAACGTTCACGAAGAGCTTCGCCGAGCGTTTGAACCGTCTTTGCGCTCCCGTGGTGGAGGAGGCCACGGATGGTGCAAGGCTTGAGATCGGCAAGATCTATCTTGCCCCGGGCGGCGAGCGTCACCTGCAGGTGTCCAACGCCTCGGCGCCCTGCTGCCGCCTGGTCGAGCGCGCGCCGGTCAACGGACACCGGCCTTCTGTCGATGTTCTCTTTGATTCGGTTGCCGAGCTTGCTGGCCGCAACGCGGTCGGCGTGATCCTGACGGGCATGGGGCGTGATGGCGCCTCCGGTCTTCTGAAGATGCGTCACGCCGGTGCTCGCACCATCGGTCAGAACGAAAAGACCTGTGTGGTCTATGGGATGCCACGAGTCGCCTATGAGCTGGGCGCTGTCGAGCATCAACTGCCTCTCACCTCCATTGGCGAGGAAATCCTCAAACTCACTGCTGCCCGAAAAGAAGGTATTGAATAATGTCCCTAGCCGAAAAAATCAAAGTTCTGATCGTCGACGATCAGGTCACAAGTCGCCTGCTGCTCAGCGACGCGCTGACCCAGCTGGGCTTCAAGCAGATCACTGCCGCCGGTGACGGCGAGCAGGGCATGAAGATCATGGAGCAGCAGCCCCATCACCTGGTCATCTCGGACTTCAACATGCCGAAGATGGACGGCTTGGGCCTGCTTCAGGCGGTTCGCACCAATCCCAACACCAAGAAGGCGGCCTTCATCATCCTGACCGCGCAGGGCGACCGTGCGCTCGTCCAGAAGGCGGCACAGCTGGGTGCCAACAACGTCCTGGCGAAGCCGTTCACCATCGAGAAGATGAAGGCGGCCATCGAGGCTGTATTCGGAGCGCTGAAATGACTGAAGACGGTGCAGCAAAACGCGTCCACATTATTCAAGGGGAGTGGAAGGTCAGCAAGGATCCGAATGTGGTCCTGTCGACGATCCTCGGTTCGTGTGTTGCTGCCTGTATTCGGGATCCGATTGCAGGAGTAGGTGGCATGAACCACTTCCTGCTTCCGGGTTCGGCAGTGCCCGGTGCTGGTGGCGGCGACGCTACCCGCTACGGCGTTCACCTGATGGAGCTTTTGATCAACGGCCTTCTGAAGCAGGGCGCTCGCAGGGATCGCCTGGAGGCCAAAGTTTTCGGTGGCGCCAAGACGATAGCGACGTTCTCGAATGTCGGCGAACAGAACGCAGCATTTGCTCAGCAATTCCTGCGCGACGAAGGCATCAAGGTCGTCGGGTCCTCCACGGGCGGAGACCACGGCCGAAAGCTGGAATTCTGGCCGGTCAGCGGCCGGGCAAGACAGTATCCGCTCACGGGCGCAGAAACGCAGAAGACGGTGGCGCTGGAGCAGCGTCCGGTTCCTGTTTCGAAGCCGGTGGAAACCTCAATCGAGTTCTTCTAGTACTGGACATCGGATGCAAAACGAACACTTGGCGGGAAACCAGGATACGCGGGAAGAACTTCCGGAAATCCTCATGCGCATCGTCAGCGAGCTGCACGACGTGGCTTATCTGATCGAGCGTGTGGAACCGCACCTTCTCGAACTCGGCGGCCCGAAGGTACTGGAGCATCCGGACAGCCTCAAGGTTCTGCAGGGCATTGACCTGGCCGTTCAGAAGGCGCGCGGACTGGCCGAGTTTGTCGACACCATCACCGGGACGATCCCGTC
>JBKBXP010000362.1:0-3064 GCA_046314035.1 Pseudorhizobium sp.
GCCGCGGGACAAGGTGGATGCCGTTCACGAGTTCAGCGCGGGCGGGGCGAAAGTGCTGATGGTCGGCGATGGCATCAACGATGCACCGGCGCTTGCAGCCGCCTATGTCTCGATCGCACCCGCCACCGCCGCCGACGTCGGCCGGCAGGCCGCGGATTTCGTCTTCATGCACGACAGCTTGCGGTCCATACCGCTTGCGATTGATGTTTCCCGCCACGCAGGGCGGCTGATACGCCAGAACTTCGCGCTCGCCATCGGCTACAACGTTCTGGCCGTCCCGATCGCCCTGGCCGGTTACGCGACACCGCTGATTGCAGCCATCGCCATGTCCACGTCGTCGATCATCGTCGTGGCCAATGCCCTTCGTCTGAACCACGCGTCACAGGCAGCGGCCTCCGCTCCGGATGTGCCTAGCCCCACTCCCTTATCGACGAAGGTGCGTCGCGCATGAACATGCTTGTGTATCTCATCCCGATCGCGCTTTTCCTCGGAGGGCTGGGGCTTTTTGCCTTCCTCTGGTCGCTGAAGAGTGGCCAGTACGAGGATCTCGACGGCGCCGCCTGGCGGGTCATTGCCGAGGATGACGATCATCCAGCTGTCTGACCACCGTCCGCTTTTTCCCCGTTTCCGCCTTGCCGTTTGATCTCCGTGGTGCCAAAACAGCCGCCGGAATTCAAATGGAGACAGAAGCGTGGAACAGGCAGAAATTGGCCTCATCGGGCTCGGCGTCATGGGCTCGAACCTCTCGCTCAACATTGCCGAAAAAGGCAACCGGATCGCGGTATTCAACCGTAGCCCGGAGGCAACGCGCAAATTCTACGCGGAAGCCGGCGAGCTACAGGGGCAGATCATTCCGTGCGAGACGCTGGAGGAATTCGTCGCTTCGATCCGACCGCCGCGGCCGATCATCATCATGATCAAGGCCGGCGATCCGGTCGACCAGCAGATGGAAGCGCTGAAGCCCTATCTGTCGGCTGGCGACATCATGATCGACGCCGGCAACGCCAATTTCCGCGATACCATGCGCCGCTTCGATACCCTCAAGGACAGCGGGCTGACCTTCATCGGCATGGGCGTCTCCGGTGGTGAAGAGGGTGCCCGTCACGGCCCCTCGATCATGGTCGGCGGCAAGGAAGAGAGCTGGAAGCGCGTCGACAAGGTGCTGACTTCGATCTCCGCCAAATTCAACGACGAGCCTTGCGTGGCCTGGCTTGGCGAAAACGGCGCAGGCCACTTCGTCAAGACCATCCACAACGGCATCGAATACGCCGACATGCAGATGATCGCCGAGATCTACGGCATCCTGCGCGACGGCCTCGGCATGAGCGCGACCGAGATCGGCGACGTCTTCGGCAAGTGGAACACCGGCCGTCTCAACTCCTATCTGATCGAGATCTCGGAACAGGTGCTGAAGGCGGCCGATCCGGTTTCCGGCAAGCCGATGGTCGACATGATTGTCGATCGTGCCGGCCAGAAGGGCACCGGCAAGTGGTCCGTCATCGAAGCGCAGAACATGGGCGTCGCGGCAACCGCCATCGAGGCGGCAGTGGCTGGACGGATCCTGTCGTCGCAGAAGAAGGAACGCGAAGCGGCCGAAGGGATCCTCGGCCTGCCGACTCTGGCCGAGACACCGAAGGACCGGGTGGCATTCTTGGCCGATCTCGAGAATGCGCTGCTGGCCGCCAAGATCGGCGCCTATGCGCAAGGCTTTGCGGTCATGTCCGCAGCATCCACCGAATTCGGCTGGAATCTGCCGATGCCGACGATTGCCCGCATCTGGCGCGCCGGCTGCATCATCCGTTCGGCCTTCCTCGACGAAATCACCTCGGCCTTCACCAAGGATCCGGATGTCGCCAATCTGATCGTGACGCCGGCCTTCTCGCAGATGGTTAAGGGGACAGATGGCGCGCTTCGCCGCGTCGTTTCCTATGCGGCGTTGTCAGGCCTGCCGGCCCCGGCGCTGTCGTCGGCGCTCGCCTATTTCGACGCCTATCGCCGCAGCCGCGGCACCGCCAACCTGATCCAGGCGCAGCGCGACTTCTTCGGTGCGCATGGTTTCGAACGGGTCGATGGCGTCGACCGACCACACGGCCCCTGGGGCAGCGGCCTTAACCAGGGCTGAGCCCGAACGATAACAAAAACCCGCCCTTGTGGCGGGTTTTTCATGTGTTGCTGAAACATAAAGAGCTGATGTCAGCCCTGGGGTCCCATCGGCGACCAAGCGGGTTTGCTGATGCTTTGCAGGAGGTCCGGCGCCACGCCGTCGATCCGGGCAATCACGGCCTTGGCAAGTTCGCGGCCAGCATGTCGGACATCCTCGTTGACGGTGTAGATCTCCGGACGGATCCAGTTCAGAAAATCCGCGGACTGCTTGGACACCAGATCCGCGTCACGCCCAAGCACCTTGCCGGCTGCTTCGATGCCGGCGACCAGGGCAATGGTCGAACTGCCGCTCAGGGAGATGATCCCGTCGGGTGCGTTGGCGGAGCGCATCATCGCTTCGGCATGGGCGCGGATGTCTTCCAGGGATGTCTCGGTCGTCACCCGTCCCATGGCGACCTCCGTCAATCCATAGTCGCTCAAGGCGCGCTCAAAGCCGTTGCGGCTGTGCAGGAAGAAGGAGAGGGCGTTCGGCGGCGGCAGAAGTGCGATGCGCTTGCGGCCCCTGCTGGCGAGCTTCTCCACGGCCTGATAGGCGAATGCCTCGTTGTCGTAGTCGTGATAGGGGTGAGCGATGCCCATGTCGCTGCGGCCGTGTGCGGCAAACGGCATGTTGCGCTCTGTCATCAGGCGGATGCGTGGATCATCGGGCGCAATGCGGGAGATGATGACGCCGTCGGCGGAGCCAGTATCGAGGATGTACTTCACCGGCACCATCGGGTCCTTCTGGTGCGAGTGCGGCGTCAGCACGAGGTGGTACTGCGTGCCGGCCAGCACTTCCGAAATGCCGAACACCAGCTGACTGGTGAAGCCCATCAGTTCTTCCTCGATGCTGAGCACGAGGGCGATGACATTGGTCTTGCCGGTTCTAAGGCGCACACCGGCGCGGTTCGGCTGGTAGCCG
>JBKBXP010000363.1:0-3049 GCA_046314035.1 Pseudorhizobium sp.
GTCCTCGACCGTGTTGATCTCGCTGCGGAACCAGCCGCCCATCTGGGCTCCGGTATTGCCGGAGATCATGCCGTAGAGGCCATGCGTCGCGTAGAACTCGTTCAGCAGCGTGTTGCCGTTGCCCTGGTAGAACCAGGAGTTGGTCAGCCGCGCGTTGAGACCGAAGGGGATAGCGGTCCCGATCGCGAAGGTCGGATCCTTGCCGACGTAGTAGTACGAGCAGGTGTGGCACATCTCGACCGTGCCGGCGCTGACGGCATCGGCCGCCTGCAGGCCGGGCACGATCTCACCAGCCGCGAAGGTCTGGATGGTGAAATTGCCGCCGGTGGCTGCCGACACGCGCGCGGCGATGTCCTCGGCGCCGCCGTAGATGGTATCGAGCGACTTAGGAAACGATGACGTCAGGCGCCAGGTGATCTTGGGGTTTTCCTGCGCGATGGCGGGAGCCGCAAGTGCGGTGGCCGCGGCAGCGCCCGCTCCCGTTGCTGCGGCTTTCTTGAAGAATGAACGACGATCCATGAATTACCTCCCGTGAAAACGAACCGCGGGACAGCTTTTCTCCCCTTCCCCCGGCATCACCCGAAGTAACCATGTCCCCTTCAGACTGGCAAGCATCAAGCCCCTCATTCCTTAGTGGTGGTCTTACGAATTTAGTAAAGATTTCCGCAACCTGCGCGAGGATTAGCCAGCGCGCAGAAACCCGGAAGACACTGCTCAAACATTAGGCGGAAAAGCCTGATGAAGGTCGCTTGACGTCCGGGAGATCCGGCGCGACAAACGGGCTTGATCTGCGGAGACTTCGAAATGCAAAAACCCATCGTCGCCGTGCCTGCCGACATCCGCGAAATCGAGGGGGCGGTCTGGCATGCCAGTCCGAATCAGTATCTTCAGGCCGCGCTGAAGGTGGCGGGCGTGATGAGCTTCATCGTCCCCGCCTTCGAGGGCGGCAACGAGGTGGACGCCATCCTCGACCGGGTCGACGGGCTGCTGGTCTCCGGATCGGCGACTAACGTCCACCCCTCGCTCTACGGCCGGCCCGCGACGGAGGCCGACGGTCCCTTCGATCCCGCCCGCGATGCGACATCCCTGCCGCTGATCCGCCGCGCCCTCGAGCGCGGCATTCCGATGCTGGCGATCTGCCGCGGCATCCAGGAACTGAACGTGGCGCTCGGCGGCACGCTGGCGACCGAAATCCACGAGCAGCCCGGCATCTGGGACCACCGCAAGCCGAACGTGCCGGAGCGCGACCACATGTTCGCGATCCGCCAGCCGGTCTTCGTCGAGGAAGGCTCCTGCATCGCGCAATATCTCGGGCTCTCGGGCGAGGTGCAGGTGAACTCGCTGCATCGCCAGGCTATCGCCGAGACGGCGCCGCGGCTCAAGGTCGAGGCGACGGCCGAGGACGGCACGATCGAGGCGGTCTCGGTGATCGACGCGAAGAATTTTGCCGTGGGCGTCCAGTGGCATCCCGAATACTGGGCGGAGACCGACACGCCATCACGCGCGCTGTTTGAAGCCTTCGGCGATGCCGTACGCGATTACGCCGCCGGCAAGGCAGCGGCAGAGACGGCGCCGCAGCCAGTTGCCGCCGTTCGCTGACGATCGAGGTCTGAGGGCGGACAGCGCCGCCCTCTCATCTGGGCTTGCGCCTCAGCCCTTGACGGGCGTTTCCGGCACGGGGCTGATGACCGTCTTGTCGCGGAACCAGCCGATCAGGTTGTCGACGACGAGATCCGCCATGGCGTTGCGCGTCGGGATCGAGGCCGAGGCCACATGCGGCAGCAGGCAGGCGTTGGGAAACTCCAGGAGTGCCGCCGGCACGTTCGGCTCGTCGTAGAACACGTCGAGACCGGCCGCCGCGATCGTACCGTCGCGAAGTGCTGCAGCCAGCGCATCCTCGTCGACGCTGGTGCCACGGCCGACGTTGATGAAGACGCCGTTGGCGCCGAGCGCCGCAAAGATCTCCGAGGTGAAGATCTTGTGCGTTGCCGCCGTGCCGGGAACGATGGAAATCAGCGTATCGACGGCTTCCGCCATCTCCTTCAGCGACGTGTAATAGGTGTAGGACACGTCGTCGCGACGGCTGCGGGTGTGATAGCCGATCTCCACCTTGAAGGGCTCCAGGCGCTTGGCGATCTCGATGCCGATGCGGCCAAGCCCCAGGATGCCGACCTTGCGGCCCTTGAGCGACAGCGGCGTCAGCGGGTACGGGCCTTCGCTCTTCCAGCGGCCTTCGCGCAGGTAGATCTCGGCGCGCGGGAATTGTCGCACCGTGTTGAGCAGCAGCGCGATCGTCGTGTCGGCCACCTCGTCGTTCAGCACGTCCGGCGTATGGGTGACGATGATGTCGTGCTCCAGCGCCTTCTTCGTGTCCACCCCGTCATAGCCGACGCCGAAATTCGAGACGATCTGCAGGTTGGGCAGGCTCTCGATCCAGCCGTTGTCGAGCGCGCCGGAGATCGCCACGCCGCGGATGCGCTCGCGCACCGCCGGATCGATCTCGGTGACCGGACCTGCCGGCACCGGAACAACCTCGAAGGCCTGGTTGAGGCGTTCAAGAACGCGCGGATGGATGCGGCCGGGAACGAGTACGGCAGTGGTTTGATCGGACATGGGGGTCTCCTCGCAGGATGTTCGTTAGCTTCGGGGCCGGTAGAGGCCGGTGGACTGCCGGATGCGCATTTCCGGCTTGATGAGATGGATGCCGTCCGGATCATGGCTGCCGTCGAGCCGGTCGAGCAGCGCCCGCGCCGCCAGACGCCCGACTTCGCTCTGGCCGTTCCAGACGGTGGTCAGCGCCGGCGTGGCGATCGACGCCTCCTCGAGGTCGTCGTAGCCGGTGACGGCGATGTCGACGCCCGGAACGAGGCCGGCACGACCGATGCCGTTCATCAGGCCGATCGCCACGAGATCGTTCCAGCAGACGGCCGCGGTCGGCTTCTGTGGCAGCGACAGGAAATGCACCGCCGCCTCGAACCCGCCCTGCTTGGAGCGCGGTCCGGGGATGCGCAGGTCAGGATCGACCTCGATACCGGCCTTGCGCAGGGCA
>JBKBXP010000364.1:0-3049 GCA_046314035.1 Pseudorhizobium sp.
TTGATGCCCAGGAACATGCTCTTTACCGAAATTCCCTCGTCAACGGCGGTCCACCAAATTCCCTCGTACATCAACTCGATGTCGTTGAGCTCCTTCTCATCAAGCCCGGCAAGAAACGGGTACCACCAAAGAGGGGTCGCGATGACCCGACCGTCAGCAAGGGCGACGTGTATCTCGCCATCGGCGCACCAGGCCCGAACTGGTCGCATCTCATCGGTTTCAAAGACCAAAGAAGTCATTCCAAGCGCCTATCCATTCATCGCGATGGTCCGAGGCAACCTTGAGCAGCCTCGCAATTTCCTGATCATTATAGCCCTTGTTCTGAGCCACTTCCAAACTCTTCAGCCAGACCTTGAGGGACTTGCCGTCCTTGACCACATGCACGTGAGGCGGCTCGCCGACATCCAAGGCGTAGAACCGGAACTTGTATCCGTGCCAGATGAGCAGCGTCGGCATGGTCTTAGGGCTTCCCTTACTGGCTCAAACCGCCGAACAGCGTCGGCATGTCGAGCGGGCGAAAGCCGTAGTGGTTCATCCAGCGGACGTCGGCGTTGAAGAAGTCGCGCAGGTCCGGCATGCCGTATTTCAGCATGGCGATGCGGTCGAGGCCCATGCCCCAGGCAAAGCCCTGGTATTCGTCGGGATCGAGCCCGCCGGCGCGCAGCACATTCGGGTGAACCATGCCGCAGCCGAGGATTTCCATCCAGTCGGAGCCTTCGCCAAATTTCACGATCGGGCCGGAACGGTCGCACTGGATGTCGACTTCGAACGACGGCTCGGTGAAGGGGAAGAAGGACGGGCGGAAGCGCATCGTCACGCTGTCGACCTCGAAGAAGGTCTTGCAGAACTCCTCGAGGATCCAGCGCATGTGGCCGACATGGCTCTTCTTGTCGACGACCAGCCCCTCGACCTGATGGAACATCGGCGAATGGGTGGCGTCGGAATCCTGCCGGTAGGTCTTGCCGGGAATGACGATGCGGATCGGCGGCTTCTGGGCTTCCATGGTGCGCACCTGCACCGGCGAGGTATGGGTGCGCAGAACCTTGCGCTCGCCGTTCTCGCCGGGCTGGAAGAAGAAGGTGTCGTGCATCTCGCGGGCGGGATGGCCCTCCGGGAAGTTCAGGGCCGTGAAGTTGTAGTAGTCGGTCTCGATGTCCGGGCCCTCGGCGATCGAAAAGCCCATGTCGGCAAAGACCGCGGTGATCTCGTCGACGATCTGGCTGATCGGATGGATGCGGCCGCGCTCGGCGGGCGAAGAACGTACCGGCAGCGTGACGTCCACCGTCTCGGCCTTCAGCCGTGCCTCGATCGCGGCGTCCCTCAGCACCGTCTTGCGGCCGTTGATCGCCTCGGTGATCTCGATCTTCAGCGCGTTGATCGCGGCGCCGCGGGTCTGGCGTTCCTCGGCGCTCATGGCGCCCAGCGTCTTGAGGAGCTCGGAAACGGAGCCCTTCTTGCCCAGGGCGTTCAAACGCACGGCTTCGATCGCAGCCTCGTCGCCGGCTGCGGAAATCTCCGCCAATAATGAGGTCTTGAGGTTTTCCAGGTCGGACATGATGTCTTCCGTTGATGCTCGGAGAGAATATTCGAAGTCTTGTCGTGTCGGCCGTCAAAACCGACAGGGCCGGCAAAGAAAAACCCGCGCCAGCCGAAGCCAGCGCGGGTTCCCAAATCTACAAGCGATGAGCCTGGGAAGCGCTGGTTACTTGACCGCGCTTTCAAACTCGTTCGTCGTGCCGGCGTCCTTGAGGTACTCAAGAGCGGTCTTTGCGGCAGCGACGAGCGCACCGAAAGCTTCCGGCTCATGGATGGCCATGTCGGACAGAACCTTGCGGTCAACCTGGATGCCAGCCTTGTTGAGACCATCGATGAAGCGGCCGTAGGTCAGGCCTGCGTCGCGGACGGCAGCGTTGATACGCTGGATCCACAGGGCGCGGAAGTTGCGCTTCTTGACGCGACGGTCGCGGGTGGCGAACTGACGCGAACGGTCCACCGCAGCCTTTGCGGCGCGGATGGTATTCTTGCGGCGGCCGTAGAAGCCCTTGGCTGCCTTGAGGGTCTTGGTGTGCTTGGCGCGGGAAGTTACGCCACGTTTTACGCGTGCCATGTCATGATCTCCTTAAATGATCCAAAAAGCGAAAGGGTCTCAGAGACCGTTCGGCAGGTAGTTCTTGATGACCTTCTTGCCGTCTGGTTCGGCGAGGACCATCGTGCCGCGTGCATCGCGGATGAACTTGTTGGACCGCTTGATCATGCCGTGGCGCTTGCCGGCGGCAGCTGCGACGACCTTGCCGGTCGCCGTGATCTTGAACCGCTTCTTGGCGGAGGACTTCGTCTTCATCTTGGGCATTTTGCTACTCCATTCTTTTTTTCAGAAACTGGCAGACGACGCCTGTTTCAAGCATTAAGAACGGCCTCGGCATGCCCTGCCGGACCGTTCGGACGCGCGCTTATAACCGCACTCGGTGAAAAGCGCAACGGGATGGGGAAGGAATTCCCGCCCGACAGGAGCCAGCGGCTCCGGCTCCCGGGCGGGATGTGGCCGGCACCTATCTTGGCGCCAGCACCATCATCATCTGGCGACCTTCGAGCTTGGGCTCGGCTTCGACCTTGGCGATTTCGTTGGTGTCTTCCTTGACCTGCTGCAGGAGCTTCATGCCGAGCTCCTGGTGGGCCATTTCGCGACCGCGGAAACGCAGCGTGACACGGACCTTGTCGCCCTCGTCGAAGAAACGATTGATCGCCTTCATCTTCACCTCATAGTCATGGGTGTCGATGTTCGGGCGCATCTTGATCTCTTTGATCTCGACGATCTTCTGCTTCTTGCGCGCTTCGGCCGCCTTCTTCTGGTTGGCGTACTTCAGTTTGCCCAGATCAAGGATCTTGCATACCGGCGGCTCCGAGTTGGGGGAGATCTCGACGAGATCAAGCCCGGCCTCTTCGGCCATCCTCAAAGCTTCCTCTGTCGCGATGGGCCCAAGGTTGTTACCCTCGGCATCGATCAGCTGAACCTTCGGAATCCGGATATCCCGGTTTGAGCGCGGCCCAT
>JBKBXP010000365.1:0-3048 GCA_046314035.1 Pseudorhizobium sp.
TCAAGGTTCAGGGCAAGCTGGTCGGCCTCATCCGCCGCTACCACTGAGCAGCGCCAGGATCGGGTCCGGCACTGGCGCATCGAAGCTGTCGCTGCGCCAGTCGTAGCGGCGGTGGCGGGTCCAGGGGCGGTTGGTATCGATCATGGCAGCGCGCGCATGCCAGCGGCTCGTCTCCTGGCTGCCGTTCAGGTGGATCTCCAGGGCACCCGTCCTTCGCAGCGTCCTGCCACTGATCAGGAGGGCGCCGGAATGGCATTCGTCGAAGCCGGCGCGGGGTGCGACAACGACAGTTGCCGCGTCGCAGGCGATGCCGGTCAGCCGGCCATCCTCCATCACCGCAATCAGCGCTCCCTCCGTCGTCATCGCCAGGCACCATGCTTCTGGCAGGCAGTGGAAGAGCCCCCTGCTCTCCTCTGCCTGCCGAGCCATGTCGCGCATCTCGGCCCGGATTGTCGCCAGCTGCCCGGGGTCCAACGGCTGGCGGTCCGGTGTTCGGTTGGCCAGTATTTCGCCAACGTCTCCGGGTGGTGACATGGATGGCGCCAGCGGATCTCCGATCATGAGCGCCCGCTGCCATTGCCCGAAGATGAAGTCCGGGGGACGGGCCCGGTTGGCCGCTACAGCAGGACCGAGCTGCGCCACGAGCGCGCCATCCTCGGAGACGAGGACATCCGGAGGCGGCCTGCGCTGCTCCTGCCAGCTGAGACCGAAGGCCAGCGCCA
The DNA here is from genome assembly GCA_046314035.1 of Pseudorhizobium sp. Classification (GTDB taxonomy): domain Bacteria; phylum Pseudomonadota; class Alphaproteobacteria; order Rhizobiales; family Rhizobiaceae; genus Neorhizobium. Next base: position 723 of record JBKBXP010000365.1, read on the forward strand.
GGAGAGGCAGCCCGACGAGCCGCAGCCGCGTGCGCAGGAGCGCCAGCAGGAGAAAGCCGGCGGATGCGGTGGCCAGGAACCACGGATGCTGGCCACCGACGCCGACATCGCCGCCCCAGGCGGCCACGTATTTGGCCACGGCGATTACCGCGGAAAGCCCCTGCCCCATCAGCGTCAGGAAGGGACCGTCGAGCCCGAAGGGCATCAGCAGCATGCCGACGAGGCCGGCCGGCATGACGACGAAGGAGATGATCGGCATGACGGCCAGATTGGCGGCCAGGCCATAGCCTGCCAGACGGTGGAAGTGGTCCATGGAATAGATGGCGGTCGACAGTCCGCCGATCAGCGAAGTCACGAAAATGCCGGCCATGAAATGCCAGCCGACCATGGCTGTCGCCCACCGGCCCTGCAGGAGGGGAAAGGGTGCGGCATCCGGGTCCGCTGCCCGCCGCGCCCAGACGGCATAACCGGCGACGAGCGCGACTGTCGCGGCAAAGGACATCTGGAAGCTCGGCCCCATCACTTCCGAGGGCGACATGGCGAGGATCAAAAGGGCAGAGATCGCGACATTGCGCAGGCTGATCGCCATCCGATCGAGGAAGACGGCAATCAGCATCACCGCCATCATCAGGTAGGCACGCTCGGCGGAGACCGCGAAGCCGGAGATCAGGTAATAGGCGGTCGCCATCAGAAGGGCGCCGAAGGCGGCGATCTTCTTGACCGGCCAAGCCTGGGCAAAACCGGTGAACCAGCCCAGCATCGTGCGCAGCCCGACGAAGAAGATGCCGGCGGCGAGCGCCATGTTGAGGCCGGAGATGGCGACGATATGGGCAAGGCCGGAGACGCGCAGCGCCTCCGTCGTCTCCTTGGAGATCGCGCGTCTCTCGTCGGTAACGATGGCGGCCGCGAAGGCGCCGGCATCGCCCGGCACGGTCGCGCGGATCCGGTCCGCGATTGCGCCGCGAAGCGCAAAGATGCGCCGCTCGAGCCCATCCGAGGACCCAGCCCTCACCCCCTCGGCAGGCTCCACGCGGGTCGGGGCTCCGTAGAAGAAGCCGACGGCACCGACGCCGTCGAAATAGGCGCTGAAGGCAAAATCGTTGAGGCCCGGGAGCGCCGGACCCGAGGGCGGCGAGAGGCGTGCCCGACCGCCGATCCATTCTCCGGCCTCAAAGGGGACATGCCGGGAGCGCGCCAGCAGCAGGATCTGCTCGGGCGGACGGCGGATCATCGGGTCGGCCGTGGCGGCGACCCGGATGATGTAGCGCCAGCGCCCCTCGCCCGCAGGCTCGCGCCTCTGCACCTCACCGGTCACCGTGGTCGTCACCGGGGAATCGAGAAGAAGGGTCGACCGTCGCCAGGTCTCCACCTGCGCCAGCAGCGCCCCTGCCAGAACGAGCGCCATCACCAGAGCCATCAGAGATCCCCTCTCGCCGCGAAACCGGCCGGCAGCGAAGACGGCAGACGACAGCACAAAGAGGGTGATGACGACGACGGGCGGAGGATCGACGGGAAAGGTGAACCAGGCGATCGCACCCATCCCCACCAGGACAGGAGCGAACAGGAACATGTGCCCGTGTGCGGCCTCCTCCTCGACCATGGCGGCCAGCTGCAGGGCGTGCCGGTCACGCTCGAACCCAAGGCGCCGGCGGCGGGCGGCGAGACGGTTCCTTGCTGGCCGTTCGGTCGGGAACTCCGACACATCCGTGGCTGTTGGGATGACGGCGGAAGAACGGTCTTCCAGCCGGACCGAGGGCGCCTCGTCCGCTTCCGATTTCCCCAAAAGCACGCTTTCCTGCGGCATCGGCGGCCCGTCCCGGCTATCCCGCAACCATGCAATCCAAGGGCAGAGAATGCAACCCTTGCCTGTGCTGCCGGTCGCCGATGCGAGGGCGGACACGGCGCAATGACTGTTTCTTAACCTCGTCTAAGCATCGGAGGCAGATGTGCTTTCGGCACTGCACAATTAGACATCAGCAGTGCTTGGCAGCAGCCGCCGGATCATATAGCTACACAATACGCTTAATTCTTGTGGCGTTTTGATACGCCACGCCGCCAACAACTTGGAGGATCACATGACGGATAGAAGCGCAAATCTGGTGTTGGGTGACAAGAACGTCGATCTCACCGTCAAGTCGGGCACACTCGGGCCGGACGTTGTCGACATCGGCAGCCTTTACAAGCAGACTGGAACTTTCACCTACGACCCCGGCTTCACGTCCACGGCCTCCTGCGAATCGAAGATCACCTTCATCGATGGCGACGAAGGCATTCTGCTGCACCGCGGCTACCCGATCGAGCAGCTGGCCGAGCACGGCGACTTCCT
>JBKBXP010000366.1:0-2996 GCA_046314035.1 Pseudorhizobium sp.
GGTTCTGGCAAAATATCATCGGCTGGCAGCGCTGGTGATGTTGGGCGGTGTCGGTCTGATCGTATGCCTGACCTTTGTCTGGCTCTCGGCACCGGATCTTGCCATCACGCAATTGCTCGTCGAAATCGTCACCACCGTCCTGATCCTGCTTGGCTTGCGCTGGCTGCCGAAGCGAACCGAAGAACTGAAAGACGAGCTGACCTTCAGAGCCCGGTTCAGGCGATTTCGCGACTTCGCGCTTGCGGTCGCCTGCGGTATCGGCATGGCTTTCGTCGCCTACGCGGTCATGACGATGTCGGTGCCGGACGCCATTGCGAACTTCTTCGTCCAAAATGCCTACACGCAGGGCGGAGGACGCAACATCGTCAACGTCATCCTCGTCGACTTCCGTGGCTTCGACACGTTTGGCGAGATCACGGTGCTGGGTATCGTGGCATTGACCGTCTATGCGCTGCTGCGCCGGTTCCGGCCTGCGCCGGACAGCATCGAGCCGCCCGAACAACAAAGGCTGCAGACAGCGTTCGACCAGCAACGGCCGGAGCGATCGATCGGCGACACCGCGCGGGACTATCTTCTCGTTCCATCGGTGATCATGCAGTGGCTGTTTCCCGTGGTCATCACGCTTGCGATCTACCTCTTCATTCGCGGCCACGACCTTCCGGGCGGAGGTTTTTCCGCCGGTCTCACGATGTCGATCGCGTTCCTTCTGCAATACCTCGCCGGTGGAACCCGCTGGGCCGAGGAGCGGATCCGCATCCTGCCGCTTCGCTGGATGGGCATGGGGCTTCTGGTCGCCGCCGCTGCGGGCATGGGCTCCTGGCTTCTGGGCTACCCGTTCCTCACATCGCATTCGCGTTACTTCGACCTGCCGCTGATCGGCAAGGTTCCGGCCGCAACCGCCATGGTGTTCGATCTCGGGGTGTTCCTGCTCGTCGTCGGCGCGACCGTTCTGATCCTCGTGGCGCTGGCGCACCAGTCGATCCGGATCAACCGCCTCACCTCTCTTGAAAAGAAGAACGAGGAGGCAGCCTGATGGAGCTTGTTCTGGCAGTGGCGATCGGCATCATGACGGGCTGCGGCGTCTGGTTGCTGCTTCGACCGCGCACCTATCAGGTGATCATCGGCCTCTCCCTGCTGTCCTATGCGGTCAATCTCTTTATCTTCGGCGTGGGGGGCGTGAAATCCGATGAGCCGCCGCTCCTGCTCGAGGGCGTATCCACCGCCAGTATCAGCGACCCTGTCCCGCAGGCGCTTGTCCTCACCGCCATCGTCATCGGCTTTGCAACGACGGCACTGTTTCTCGTGGTGCTTCTGGCATCGCGGGGCCTGACCGGCAGCGACCATGTCGACGGAAGACATGATTCAAGATGATGCAGTGGACCCAGCACCTTATCATCCTGCCTATCCTCCTCCCGCTGCTGACGGGCGCGGCGCTGCTGTTCGTGGCGGAGCGGAACCGCGTGACCAAGTCGATGATCAGCCTGGCGAGCTGTGTCTTTCTGGCGTTCGTCGCCTTTCTGCTGCTCGGCGTGACGGGAAGCGAGAGCAGTTTCAGCGGCGTCTACCTCCTGGGCAACTGGGCGTCACCATTCGGTATCACGCTCGTCCTCGACAGGCTGTCATCCATGATGGTGGCGCTGGCGGCCGTGCTGTCGGTACCCGTCCTAATCTTCGCGCTGGCGCGCTGGCATTCTGCCGGATCGCATTTCCACAGCCTTTACCAGTTTCTGCTGATGGGCCTGAACGGTGCGTTCCTGACCGGTGATCTCTTCAATCTGTTCGTCTTCTTCGAAGTGATGCTCACCGCATCCTACGGGCTTCTGCTGCACGGTTCAGGCCCGCTTCGCGTCAAGGCCGGCCTGCACTACATTGCCGTCAACCTTGCGGCCGCCCTGCTGTTCCTGATCGGGGTGAGCCTGATCTACGGGACCGCGGGAACATTGAACATGGCGGATCTGGCGGCGCGTATCCCCACGATCGAGCCGGACCGGCGGATGCTGATGGAAGCAGGGGCGGCTGTTCTTGGGGTGGCCTTCCTGGTCAAGGCAGGCATGTGGCCGCTCTGTTTCTGGCTGCCTAGCGCCTATAGCGTCGCGGCAGCCCCGGTGGCGGCGATCTTTTCGCTGATGAGCAAGGTGGGCATCTACATCATCCTGCGCCTGACGATGCTCCTGTTCACGGACGGCCCGTCGGCAGGGTTCGGCTCAAATCTGCTTCTCTATGGGGGGATGATCACCCTGGCGTTCGGCACCATCGGGGTGCTCGCCTCGCAGGCCCTGGCGCGGATAGGTGCCTATTCGGTCCTGGTGTCCTCCGGTACTCTGCTTGCCGTCATTGGCCTCAACAACACGGCGGCGACGTCAGGCGCGCTGCTCTACCTCATCAGTTCGACCTTGACACTCGGAGCATTCTTTCTGCTGGTCGAGCTCGTGGAACGATGCCAGGGCGCAGGAGCAGGCGTTCTTGCCGTCACCATGGAAGCCTATGGTGACGCGGATGACGATGAGCCGGAAGAACTGGACGGCGCGACGATGCCGGCGACCCTGGCGATGCTCGGGATCTGCTTTGCGACGTGCACCATCCTTCTGGCCGGGCTGCCGCCATTGTCCGGCTTCGTCGCCAAGCTGGGGATCCTGTCTGCCATGATCGGAGTGGGATCGATCGGGGTGCCGCCCACCGGTCCGGCGCTTGCCGTTGCCGCACTGATCATCCTGTCCGGCTTGTCCACGTTGATCGCGCTGACCCGGGCCGGCATTCGGACCTTCTGGAGCTCGATCGAAGTCACGGTACCACGGGTGCTCGTCGTCGAGGTCGTTCCGATCATGTTGCTGCTGTCGATGCTTGCCGTGTTGACGGTGAAGGCGGGACCGGCCCTGAGCTTCGTGGAGGGCGCCGTGGCCTCCGCGAGCAGGCCGATGACTTATATCGACAAGGTGATGGGCGAACAGCCGCTTCTCCTGTGGAGGGATCTGAACCCGCAAGTGGAAGGGAACTAG
>JBKBXP010000367.1:0-2995 GCA_046314035.1 Pseudorhizobium sp.
GCTGGATCCGACAGCTGCGGCCCCGGTCGCGATCGGTCAGGTGACCTGGCAGAACATCTTTGAGGGGCTGACCACGATCGACCGGAACGGCGAGGTGCAGCCGCAGCTTGCCGAGAGCTGGGAGATCTCCGAGGACGGCAAGACCTATACCTTCAAGCTGCGCCCGGACGTCACCTTCCACAACGGCGTCGCCTTCGACAGTTCGGTCGCGAAGTTTGCCATCGACCGGGCCCGCGGCAGCGAATCCGTCAATCCGCAGAAGCGTTACTTCGCATCGATCGAAGCCGTGGAAACACCGGATCCTTCGACGCTGGTGCTGACGCTGACGCAGCCGGCGGGCAGCCTGCTCTACTGGCTGGGCTGGCCTTCTTCGGTGATGGTCGAACCTCAATCGGCGGATGACAACAAGACGACACCGGTCGGCACCGGGCCGTTCAAATTCGTCAACTGGGCGCAGGGCGCCAGCGTAGAGCTGGAAAAGAATGCCGACTACTGGAACGAGGAGGGGGCGGCCATGCTGGAGGCGGCAACCTTCCGCTTCATCAACGATCCGCAGGCGCAGGCGGCGGCGCTGCAGGCGGGCGATGTCGATGCCTTCCCGGAATTCGGCGCGCCGGAACTCATGTCCTCCTTCGAGAATCACGACACTCTGGAAACCGTCATCGGCAATACGGAACTGAAGGTCGTCGCCGGCATGAACAATGCTCGGGCACCTTTCTCCGACAAGCGGGTCCGGCAGGCGCTGATGATGGCGGTCGACCGCTCGATGATCGTCGACGGGGCATGGTCGGGCTACGGGACGCCGATCGGCAGCCACTACACGCCGAACGATCGCGGCTACCAGGACATGACCGGCGTTCATCCCTTCGATCTTGAGAAGGCCAAGGCGCTTCTGGCGGAAGCAGGCTTCCCGGATGGCTTCTCCTTCACCATCAAGGCGCCGCAGATGGCCTATGCGCAGCGCTCCTCACAGATCCTGCAGGCGCTGTTTGCGCAGATCGACGTCACGATGGAGATCGAGACGACCGAGTTTCCGGCGAAATGGGTGGCGGATGTGCTGAAGGCGGCCGATTACGACATGACGATCGTCGCCCATGCCGAGCCCATGGACATCGACATCTATGCGCGCGATCCCTACTACTTCAACTACAAGAACCCGGCCTTCAACGAGGTCCTGCAGCGGATCGAGGCGACCTCCGATCCGGCCGAGCAGGAAGCGCTCTACGGCGAGGCGCAGAAGATTCTGGCCGAAGACGTCCCGGCGCTCTTCCTGTTCGTCATGCCGAAGCTCGGTGTCTGGAACAAGAAGCTGAACGGGCTTTGGGAAAACGAGCCGATCCCCTCCAATGTGCTGAGTGAGGTGCATTGGGAAGAGTAGGGGAAGCGTCGTCTTGATCGCCATCCTCATCCGCCAGGTCGCAAGCCTGCTCGTCACGCTGCTGGTGGTTTCGCTGCTGATCTTCACGGTCATGGATCTCCTGCCGGGCGATCCGGCGGCGATCATGCTGGGGACCTCCGCGACGCCTGAAACGCTCGCCGCCCTTCGGACGCAGATGGGCCTCGACCAACCGCTTCCGGTCCGCTACCTCGCCTGGTTGGCGGGGGTGTTCCAGGGCGATCTCGGCCAGTCCTACACCTATGGCGTACCGGTCGCGGGACTGATCGCGGAGCGGCTCTGGGTGACGCTGCCGCTGGCGCTCATGGCCGTCACACTGTCGATTGCCATTGCGGTGCCGCTCGGCGTGCAGGCGGCCTACCGGCACAACGGACCGTTCGACGTGCTCGCCGGTGCCATCTCGTATGTCAGCATCGCGGTGCCTGCCTTCTGGGTCGGGCTCCTCCTGATCATCCTGTTCTCCACAACGCTCGGCTGGATGCCGGCCGGTGGATTCCCGGGCTGGGACGCGGGCCTCCTTGCCGGGTTTCAGGCCCTGCTCCTGCCGGCAGTGGCGCTGGCGCTGCCGCAGGCCGGCGTCCTCACGCGCGTCTCGCGGGCCGCGGTGCTGGAGGTGATGAACGAGGATTTCGTCCGCACCGCGCGGGCAAAGGGCTTGAGCGAGCGCGGCGCGGTGTGGCGGCATGCGCTGCCCAACGCACTGATCCCGGTGGTCACCATGATCGGCCTGCAATTCACATTCCTGATCGCCGGAGCGGTGCTGGTCGAAAACGTTTTCAACCTGCCGGGTCTCGGCCGACTCGCCTACCAGTCGCTCGCGCAGCGCGACATCATCGTCATGCAGGATGTCGTGCTGTTCTTTGCCGCGCTGGTGATCGTGATGAACTTTATCGTCGACCTTGCCTATCTCGTCCTCGATCCGAGACTGAGGGTTGCCGCGTGAACGCAAGGATTGTCCGCCGCCCGGTGTTGCTGATCGGGGCCGTGATTACGCTGGCGCTGCTCGCGGTGGCCCTGATCTCCCTGATTTGGACGCCGTTGCCGCCATCGCAGATGAACATCGTTCAGCGACTGAAGCCGCCGCTCGACACAGGCCTGCTCGGCACGGACCAGTTCGGCCGCGACGTCGCCTCGATGCTGATGGCGGGCGCCTGGAATTCCCTGTCGATCTCGTTTGCTGCCGTCGCGATCGGCGCGTTCGCCGGCACCGTCGTCGGCACCGCCGCCGCCATGTGGCGCGGCCTGTTCGAACTCTGCGTCATGCGGCTCTGCGACATCGTCTTTGCGGTCCCGCCGATCCTTTCGGCGATGGTGCTCGGCGCCTTCATCGGTGCCGGCCGCTTCACGGTGGTGATCGCCATCGGCGTGTTCATGGTGCCGGTCTTTGCCCGCCTGACGCTTTCGGCAGCCAGGCAGATCTGGGCACGCGACTATGTGACGGCGGCGGTCGGCATCGGTCGATCGAAGAGCAAGATCACGCTCTTTCATATCCTCCCCAACATCGCCAACCAGATCATCGTTCAGGTGGCGATCCAGCTCGGCCTGGCCATTCTGACGGAGGCGGGCCTGTCCTTCCTCGGGCTGGGGCTGTCACCGCCA
>JBKBXP010000368.1:0-2990 GCA_046314035.1 Pseudorhizobium sp.
CGAGCAGGAGCGGGCGCTTCAGGCCCTTGGCGGCCAGCGCTTTGGCGGTTTCGTCGATGATGTGGATCAGCGGCACGTCGATCCCGCCGGCCACCTCTGGCGCGACCAAATGCATGGTGTTGGTGCAGATCAGCACGCAATTGGCGCCGGCGTCCTGCAGGCGGCGGGCGCTTTGGGTCAGAGCCTCTGCGGCGAGATCCCAGCGGCCGGCCTTCTGGAGGGCGACGATATCGGCGAAGTTGACCGAATGCAGGAGGACGTCGGCCGAGGCGAGGCCGCCCAGGCGTTCGCGCACCATCTCGTTGATCATGCGGTAGTAGACCGCCGTGCTTTCAAAGCTCATGCCGCCGATCAGGCCAATCGTCTTCATCTGTCGTCTCCCTCTGGTGATCGGCAGGATGATAAGGCGCCTGCGGCAGAACTGGCGTGCGATGTGAGCGGCGGTTCATCGCTTTGATGCATGCTTATTGCGCGATCACGGTCATTGGTGCACATGGGGTGCGTGCATAAGGAGGATGCCAATGCTGGACGAGCGTGATCGCAAAATCCTCGAACTGCTGCAGAAGGATAGTGCCATGCCGGTGGCGGACGTGGCCGAACAGGTGTCGCTGTCGGCCTCGGCCTGTTCGCGGCGGATCCAGCGGCTGGAGGAGGCGGGCTATATCCAGCGGCGCATCGCCGTTCTCGACCGCGAGCGCATCGGCGTCCCGACGACGGTCTTTGCGCTGATCAAGACGGCGCATCATTCCGACGACTGGATCGAAAACTTCAGGCGGGCGATCAGCGACATCGGTGAGATCACCGAGGCGCACCGGCTGACCGGCAGCTATGATTACATCCTGAAGGTGGTGCTGCCGCGGGTCGAGCACTACGACGTCGTCTATCGCCGCCTCGTCAAGCGCATCGAACTCTTCGACGTCTCCGCCTTCATCTCCATGGAGGTGCTGAAGAGCGGCCAGACGCTGCCGGTGGATTATGCCGTGTGAGGTCATTGGACGGCCTGTCGGCTTAGCCAGAACCGATAAGGGCGGCAGATGCTGCCGCCCTTTAAAGCTATCGCAGGGATGCCGGATCAGGCGGCCAGTGAGGCCATGTCGATGACGAAGCGGTAGCGGACGTCGCTCTTCAGAACGCGCTCGTAGGCTTCGTTGATCTCCTGGATGCCGATCGTCTCGATTTCGGAGACGATGTTGTGCTTTCCGCAGAAATCCAGCATTTCCTGGGTTTCCTTGATGGAGCCGATCATCGAGCCGGACAGGCTGCGGCGGCCGGGGATCAGCGAGAAGGCGTGGACGGGTACGGAATCTTCCGGCGCGCCGACGACGACCATGGAGCCATCGACCTTCAGGAGGCCGAGATAGGCGTTCCAGTCGATGGCGACGCCAACGGTGCAGATGATCAGGTCGAAGCTTCCGGCGAGCTTCGTGAAAGTCTCAGCGTCGCTCGTCGCATAGTAATGATCGGCGCCGAGCTTCAGGCCGTCGTCCTTCTTGGAGAGGGACTGGCTGAGCACGGTGACTTCGGCACCCATGGCATGGGCGATCTTGACGCCCATGTGGCCGAGGCCGCCCATGCCGACGATGGCGACCTTCTTGCCGGGGCCGGCGTTCCAGTGCCGAAGCGGCGAGTAGAGCGTGATCCCGGCGCAGAGCAGCGGCGCGGTGGCGTCGAGCGGCAGGTTGTCGGGGATCGACAGGACATAGCCTTCCTTGACGACGATGTGGTCGGAATAGCCGCCCTGCGTGGCGGTCTTCCCGTCGGCTTCGACGCTGTTGTAGGTCTGCACTAGGCCCGGCATGTACTGCTCGTTGTCGAGGTCACGGCTGGCGCAGCCAACGCAGCTATCCACGAAGCAGCCGACGCCGACCTTGTCGCCGACCTTGAATTTGGTGACGTCAGAACCGACGGCGGTGACGACGCCGACGATCTCGTGTCCTGGTACGATCGGGTAGACGGCGTTCTTCCATTCATTGCGGACGGTGTGGATGTCGGAATGGCAGACGCCGCAATACTGGATGGAGATCGCCACGTCATCGGCATTCGGTTCGCGCCGTTCGAAGGTAAAGGGTGCCAGGGGTTTCGACGCGTCGGTGGCGGCATAGCCTCGTGCAAGTGCCATGGGGCAGCTCCATTATTGGGTTGTAGGGAAGGATCGTGTGACAACGGTTATGCACCCGAAGGGTTGCCGGGTGGTAGTTCGATGCAGCGTAGTTCTTGCACGATCCTCCGCGATCGCTGGCAGACGTGGCAGGAAGGGCGATATCCGCCGAACGGAATTGGTGCCGCTCGGTGAGATTGACCAATAACACCCTTGACGGCGGACGCGGCGTTCAGCATAACACAATCGAGAACCGTACCGTACGGTACCTATTTGGAGTGGTTGCCTTGATCGCTGATGCGGGCCAGATGCCGGAATTCACACCGCGCCAGAACGAGGTTCTGGAGCAGGCGCTTCGCCTGCTGGTGGAAGGCGGCGACAGGGCGCTGACGACGTCGGGACTGGCGCGGGCGGCGAACTGCTCGAAGGAAAGCCTCTACAAGTGGTTCGGCGACCGCGACGGCCTGCTGGCGGCGATGATCGCCCATCAGGCGAGCAAGGTGCGCACGCTTGAACGGAGCAAGGAGCGGCTGACGGCGGAAAACCTGCGCGAGCATCTGGAGACCTTTGCCCGGGATCTGATCGAGGTTCTCTCCGGCGACATCTCGCTGGCGCTCAACCGTCTGGCGATCGGGCAGTCGAGCCGCGACGGGTCGAAGCTCGGCAAGCTTCTGGTGGAGCACGGCCGTCGGCAGATCGACCGGCGCGCGGTGGCGCTCATGGACACCGCAAAGCGGGCGGGCCTGTTGCGTTTCGACGATGCGGATGCCGCCTATCACACGCTCTATGGCCTGGCCGTCTCCGACCTGCATGTCCGCATGCTGCTTGGAGAGCCGGGGTTGAAAGACACGGCGCGCCAGGCGGAGAGGGCGGTGTCCGCTTTTCTCGCGCT
>JBKBXP010000369.1:0-2988 GCA_046314035.1 Pseudorhizobium sp.
GATGAGCCCGGTGCTCGCATTGGTGACGTGGCGCGCCGGCATGACATTCATCCGGGGCAGATCCGCTTGTGGCGGCAATCATTCAGCTATGCCGACCAGCCGACGGTGTTCCTCCCGGTGGAAATCGCCCAGAAGGTTGGCGTAGGCCAGGCTTCTACCGCGGCAACGAGGCCGGCGATCGTCGAGATCTTGGTCCGAAACGGTCGGCGCTTGAAGGTTCCGGCTGACGTTGAGTTGAAGCTGCTTGGCCCGCTGATCGCCTGCGTGGAGGCGGCATGATCGGGCCATCGGGAAATGTGCGGGTCTATCTGGCCTGCGGGGTGACCGATATGCGGCGTGGCATTGATGGCCTATCGGCGCTGGTCGAAACGGTCGTGAAGGAGGCGCCGGGCTCCGGTGCGATCTTCGGCTTCCGCGGAAAGCGCGCTGACCGGATCAAGCTTCTCTGGTGGGACGGCCAGGGGTTTTGCCTGTTCTACAAGATTTTGGAGCGCGGATACTTTCCCTGGCCGACGGCAAAAGAGGGCGTAGCGCATCTGACACAGGCGCAGCTTTCGATGCTCATTGAAGGGATCGATTGGCGACGTCCGGCATGGACGTCAGCCCCTGGGCGAACGGGATAAAAGCTATATTTTGCAGGGACATCCGAGGCATAATGCTGGCCCGTCAGAGGCAAATCGGCTAGATTTGCGGATATGGAAACAGCGCCGCTGGACAGTCAGGACGAGCTCACTGCTTTGCGCGCACTCGTCGCCGAGCAGTCGGCGAAGCTTGAGAGCCAGGAAGCCGAGGTCATCAAGCGTGACTCCATAATCGGGCTTCTTCGCGCGCAACTGGAGCTGCTACGACATCGGCAGCATGGCGCCTCTTCGGAAAAGATCGACCGGAAGATAGAGCAGTTCGAACTGATGCTGGAGGAGATTGAGGCCTCCCGCGCCGAGGCTGAACTGCGCTCCGGCAAAACTCCTCTGCCGGAGCTGGACGACGCATCCGAGAAGCCGAAGCGCAAGCCCTTGCCCGATGGTCTTCCCGCCGAAGAACTGGTCTATGCGGCTCCGTGCAATTGCCCGACCTGCGGTGGCACGTCATTCCTGAAGGCGCCCGACAGGGTGGTCCAGGTGCTCGAGCACGTGCCGGCGTCGGTCAAGATTGTCCGACATGTCGAAAAGCGCATGATCTGCAGGGAATGCGATACGACAGTGGCTGGCGAGATGCCGACCTTGCCGATCGAGCGCGGCAAACCCGGGCCGGGACTGCTCGCCCATATCATGATCGCGAAGTTTGACGATCACATTCCCCTCTACCGCCTGTCAGAGATGTACGACCGGTTGGGAATAGACATCTCCCGATCTGTTATGGCCGACTGGGTCGGCCGGGTGTCCGCATTGCTGACACCACTCGTCTTGTTGATCCGGGCCCATATCGCAGCACTCGACCGAATACATACGGACGATACGCCGGTAGATGTTCTTGATCCCGGGCGGGGCAAGACAAAAACCGGCAGGGTGTGGGTGTACGTCTTTGACGGCAGTGGCTATCAATCCGTCACTCCCGCAGCCATCGCCTACTACTACAGCCCTGACCGCAAGGGCGCCCATCCGGCTGACCACTTGGCAAGCTTCAGCGGCGTCATGCATGCCGATGGCTATGGGGGATACAAGAAACTCTACGGCAACCAGATCGTTGAGGCCGCCTGCATGGCGCATGTGCGCCGCAAGTTCCATGATGTGATCAAGCTGAAGCCATCTCCGATCGCTGAGGAAGCGCTGTCGCGCATCGGGGCGCTCTACGATATCGAGAACCGTATCCGAGGCATGTCGGCTGACGAGCGGCGCACCCTGCGCCAACACCATGCCCGGCCCGTTCTGGACGAACTCAAGGCCTGGATCGAGGCGACACTCTCAACTTTGCCGCAGAAGCAGAAGCTGGCCGAGGCGATGCGATATGCCCTCTCTCGATGGGCCGCCTTGAGCGTCTACATCGACGATGGCCGGGTCGAAATCGACAACAACATTGCTGAACGAGCCATGAGACCGCTTGGACTTGGAAGGAAGAACTGGCTGTTTGCCGGCTCGGACAAGGGCGGTGAGCGCATCGCTAACATCCTGACCATCATCGAAACGGTCAAACTGCACGGCCATAATCCGGAGGTCTATCTGACAGACGTCCTCACTCGGATCCAGGATCACCCCAAGGACCGACTTGAAGACCTGCTGCCTTGGAACTGGACGCCGGCAAAAGCTCGATGCGAGGCCGCCTGATGGCTCGCTCGAGGTTCGTCTACACACTCAGCCAAGTTGCCGGCGTGATCGGCGAGAACCTCGAATCGATCGAAGAAATGACCGCAAACTCGGACAACTTCTCCGAAGGCAAACTGGTTTACGTCAGCGATGGCAGTGAAGATGGCACGAAGGGTCTGACCGAGAATGGCATTGAAGAACTTCAAAGCCTACTCGCCGACATCAGGACGTGGGACGGTGGTGTCCGCGAGTTCCTCATCGACACACAGTGCAATCCCGAAATGATCGACCGCGTCATGGCCGACGAGATGAAACGCGGCTTATAGCATCCATCTCTCGAAACCCGAAAATGCGTTCGCCGGACGCTCACTGATCGGCGGCGTGGAGCGGAAGGCCCACTTCTTCGTACTCGATCTGCCCCACAGCGATGGCTGCTACGTCAGAGCCTATCCGGCGGCGGTGGCCGAAGCCTGGGTCGACGGCCACATCCACGCCTTTGCCTTCTTCGGGGCCGTACCGCAATCAATTGTCTACGACAACGACCGCTGCCTTGTCGCCAAGATCCTGCCCGACGGCACCCGCAAGCGGGCTGCGTTGTTCAGCGGCTTCCTGTCCCACTACCTAATCCGGGATCGTTATGGTCGTCCGGGAAAGGGCAACGACAAGGGGACCGTCGAGGGTCTCGTCGGTTATGCCCGGCGCAACTTCATGGTGCCGATCCCGCAGTTTGCGACATGGGAGGCGTTCA
>JBKBXP010000370.1:0-2970 GCA_046314035.1 Pseudorhizobium sp.
GTCCGTACCGCAGGCGCCACCGCGCTCAAGGAAGATGTCGATGGCGTGCCGCAACTGCAGTACGTTCCATCCACCAGCGTCGTGGTGCCGATTTCCCGCAAGCTGACGCTGACGGATCTGACGGAGCGCACCTGCAAGTGGCCGGTGGGTGACCCGCTGAAGGACGACTTCCACTTCTGCGGCGTCGATGCCTCGGATGCATCCCCCTACTGCGGCTACCATGCCAAGCTGGCCTATCAGCCGGTCGCCGAGCGCCGCAGGGCAGCCGCCGCCCGGGCCTGACACTGGCCGCTCGAAGACGATCAAGATGAAGCGGGCCTCGGCCCGCTTTTTTCGTTCGGTGAGGTGGCGGATTTTTTCAAGATTGTCCGGCGAGGCGACTCCACCGAGGCCATTCACCGGCAGACGGCTGGAGCGCGCTGCTTCAGAGATTAGATCGATCAGAACCGGACAGTGAACTGGCTGCCCTTGCCGACTTCGGAGGTGACGATCAGGCGGGCGCGGTGGCGGGTGAGGATGTGCTTCACGATGGCAAGGCCGAGGCCCGTGCCCTTCTTGGAGCGGCTATCGGCAACGCTGACGCGGTAGAAGCGCTCCGTCAGGCGCGGAACATGCTCGGAGGGAATACCCGGCCCGTGATCGATCACGGTGACTTCCACGGGACGCGCTTCAACCGCCTTCAGGTAGACATCGACGCGTCCGCCCTCCTGTCCGTATTTGCAGGCGTTTTCCATCAGATTTTCGAACACCTGGACGAGCTCGTCCCGGTCGCCCGTTACCTCGACCGGAGTGTCGGGCAAATGCAGGTTGATCACGACACCCAAATCTTCGGCCAGCGGTGCAAGCGAGTCCCGGACATGCGACAGCAGCGGCACCAGGTCGACCTTCCATTCGGGTGCCACATTCGCCTTCAGTTCCAGTCTCGAGAGCGACAGCAGGTCATCCACCAGACGGCTCATGCGGGTCGACTGGTCCAGCATGATGGCCAGAAAGCGTTCATGCGCCTTTGGATCCGATTTGGCCGGACCCTGGAGGGTCTCGATGAAGCCGCGAAGCGAGGCCAGCGGCGTGCGCAACTCGTGGCTGGCGTTGGCGACGAAATCGCTGCGCATCTGATCCAGCCGCCGCAGCTCCGAGATGTCGCGAAAGCAAAGGAGATAGAGCTGCCCCGGATCGTCTGCCCTCACCAATTCGATCGGCGCGATGCGGACCATGTAGACCTGCTGCGATGGCAATCGCTCCGCATGCTCGATCTGGTTCGGTCGCCCGGTCGCCAGGGTTTCGCGCACCATGTCGAGAACGGCGGGGGAGCGAAGCCTCCCCGAGACGTGGACTCCCATGGGCAGGGCGCCGAGCAGGCGGTCGGAGGCGCGGTTCTGAAACAGGACATTGGCTTCCTGATCGAGAAGCAGCGCAGGGGTTTCCAGCGCATCGATGGTGGCCGCAATCTCTGAAAGCGGCTTCAGATCGTCCGCTTCGTCCTTTGTCTCTTGCGGCACGATCTCCGGCTCCGACGTCCGGTTGTCGCCGACCAGCGTCAGCCCGACCAGGCAGAACCAGCCGAGCGCCGCCTGCCATGCCGGCACGCCGGCGAAGACGGAGAGGACGGCCGACAGCGAGAGCGCAAGGATCAGCGGCCAGTTGCCGCCGAACCGCTTGTTCGACCAGGTCCCCCACTCCGATGCCATGAACGATCCCTCCCGATCCAAATTTCGGCTCTTAGACGGCTTAGATGACAGATATACATCGACGACCAGTGGATGAAGGATAAATTGGGTGACTTGCCACAGCTTCGCGCGTTGTGGCCGACCAGAGGAGTGACCATCGATGAGCAGCAACAAGCAGGACCGCACGGTCGAACTCGAGATCGGGGGGCGCAAGCGCGCCTTCGACATCGACGATCCGAAACTGCCGGACTGGGTCCACGAAGCGGCGCTTGGCTCCGAGGGCTACCCCTATGACGACAAGATGGACAAGGACGACTACAACGAGACGCTGGAAAACCTGCAGATCGAGCTGATCAAGCTGCAGTTCTGGCTGAACGCCACGGGCAAGCGGATGATGGCCCTGTTCGAAGGGCGCGATGCGGCCGGCAAGGGTGGCACCATCTTTTCCATCCGCGCCTACCTCAACCCGCGTTCGGCCCGCATCGTGGCACTGCCCAAGCCGACGGAGACGGAGGCCGGCCAGTGGTACTTCCAGCGCTATGTGGCGCATTTCCCGAGTGCCGGCGAAGCCGTGCTCTTCGACCGCTCCTGGTACAACCGAGGCGTCGTCGAGCCGGTGATGGGCTTCTGCACGCCCGAGCAGGCCAAGAAGTTCCTGATCGAGACGCCGCATTTCGAGGAGATGATCGTCGACGACGACATCCACTTCTTCAAGTTCTGGCTCAACATCGGGCGGGAGATGCAACTGAAGCGCTTCCACGACCGGCGCCACGACCCGCTGAAGATCTGGAAGCTGTCACCGATGGACATCGCCGCACTGACGAAGTGGGACGATTACACCCGGGCCCGCGACCGCATGCTGGAAAAGACACACAACGCGCAGGCACCCTGGACGGTGGTCAAGGCCAACGACAAGCGGCGCGCGCGCATCAACGTCATCCGCCATCTCTTGCTGTCGATCGACTACGAGGGGCGCGACAAGAAGGTGATCGGCAAGATCGACGAGAAGATCCTCGGCAAAGGCCCCGATTTCCTGTCCTGACCGGAGGGCCGTGCCGGGCTATTGGCCCGGCAGGATCCGTACCGCATAGAGAAGGATGGGGTTGCTCTCGCCCGCAACGCTGGTGTTGATCAACAGCCGCCCGGGCGCGTCGGACGGCGACACGGCATCGAAGCTGACGCGAAACAGGGCGTCCGCCTTCTCCTGCTGCGCCGAGAACCGATGGCGGGAGCACGGACCGAGGCCTGCGAATTCGCAGCGCACGGAGAACTGCACGCCGGAGTCGGCGCCGGACTGCACCGT
>JBKBXP010000371.1:0-2965 GCA_046314035.1 Pseudorhizobium sp.
TCGTTCTTCTTGGCCGCCGATCCAGCCCCTTGAGTACCGAAGGGTGAAAACATCTGCATGGCCTGGCGAAACATCTCGGTGTTGCGACGAACCTGCTCTTCCATCAGCTGCATCGGCGCCTGAAGGTTCTTGGTCAGCGGCGTCTCGCCAAGCGCGCGTGTCATCTGTTCGCGCATCTGGACCTGCTGGTCGGTGAATGCCTGCATGGAGTGCTCCAGGAAGGTCGGTACCACCACCTGCATCTGGTCGCCGTAGTAAGAGATCAGTTGCCGCAGGAAGGAGATCGGCAAAAGCGTGTTGCCGGTCTTCGATTCCTGCTCGAAGATGATCTGGGTCAGCACCGAGTGGGTGATGTCGTCGCCGCTCTTGGCATCCTGAACGGTGAAATCCTCACCCTTCTTCACCATCTTGGCGAGGTCTTCCAGCGTCACATAGGTGCTCGTGCCGGTGTTGTAGAGGCGCCTGTTGGCGTATTTCTTGATAATCGTATCGCCGGTGTTCTTGGCCATCGTGCCTCCTCGTATCCGTCCATTTGATTGGAACGGCCTCTCCCGTATCAACTGTAAGCCCAAACAATCGGCACTGACAATCCGTCTTGTGCAGCGCGACGCCGAGATGCTGCGCAGCAAACCTTCGCGTTACCCGCCCTTTTGCCCCGATAGCGCCTTTCGGGTCGTTTGACTTCGCCTGGAAGCTTTGCCAGAGTTTCACGATAAAAAACGCGTGGAGGACGCCGCCCATGACCCAGACATCAATCGTCATTGCATCCGCAGCCCGCACCGCCGTCGGCTCGTTCAACGGTGCCTTCGCCAATATTCCTGCCCACGAACTCGGTGCCGCCGCCGTCAAGGCGTCTCTGACGCGCGCCGGGGTCGATCCAGCAGAGGTCGACGAGGTGATCCTCGGACAGGTCCTGCCGGCGGGAGAGGGGCAGAACCCGGCACGGCAGGCGGCAATGAAGGCGGGAGTGCCGCAGGAGGCGACGGCCTGGGGCGTCAACCAGCTCTGCGGCTCCGGCCTGCGCGCAGTGGCGCTCGGCATGCAGCAGATCGCGCTCGGAGATGCCCGGATCGTCGTTGCCGGCGGACAGGAATCCATGTCGATGGCGCCGCACTGTGCGCATCTGCGTGGCGGCGTGAAGATGGGCGACATGAAGATGGTCGACACCATGATCAAGGATGGCCTGACGGACGCCTTCTACGGCTACCACATGGGCACGACAGCCGAGAACGTCGCGCGTCAGTGGCAGCTGTCGCGCGACGAGCAGGATCAGTTCGCGGTCGGTTCCCAGAACAAGGCCGAGGCTGCACAGGTGGCCGGTCGCTTCCAGGACGAGATCGTGCCGTTCGTGGTGAAGGGGCGCAAGGGGGACGTGACCGTCGATGCCGACGAATACATCCGCATCGGGGCGACGCTGGAAAGCATGACGAAGCTGCGCCCTGCCTTCGACAAGGAGGGGACTGTCACGGCCGGCAACGCATCGGGCATCAACGATGGCGCTGCCGCCGCCGTGCTGATGACCGAGCAGGAAGCATCGCGTCGCGGGATCACACCGCTGGTCCGGATCGTGTCCTGGGCGACGGCCGGGGTCGATCCGCAGGTCATGGGGACGGGGCCGATCCCGGCCTCGCGAAAAGCTTTGGAGAAGGCCGGCTGGAAGGCAAGCGACCTCGATCTGGTGGAAGCCAACGAGGCGTTCGCGGCGCAGGCTTGCGCCGTCAACAAGGAGCTTGGCTGGGATCCCTCCATCGTCAACGTCAACGGCGGGGCGATCGCCATCGGCCATCCGATCGGAGCCTCGGGTGCCCGGGTTCTCAACACGCTTGTTTTCGAGATGAGGCGCCGCGGTGCCAAGAAAGGTCTGGTCACGCTCTGCATCGGCGGTGGCATGGGGGTCGCCATGTGCGTGGAGGCAATGTGACCATCATCCCGATGCCTTAGAGCCTAGAATGCCGTGTCTGAGGCCGAAGAAAACGGTCGACGCGGAATGCCTTGAACGGGAGGGGAGACCTGATGAGCAGAGTAGCATTGGTTACCGGCGGCACCCGCGGCATCGGCGCGGCAATCGCGGTGGCACTGAGCGCGGCAGGATATCGCGTCGCGGCCAATTATGCGGGCAATGAGGAGAAGGCGCGCGCCTTTGGCGAAGAAACGGGGATCCCGGTCTTCAAATGGGATGTCTCGAACTACCAGGCCTGCTCTCAGGGCATAGACCAGGTCGAAGGTGAACTCGGGCCGATCGAGGTGCTGGTCAACAACGCCGGCATCACCCGAGACGCGATGTTCCACAAGATGACCCCGGAGCAGTGGAACGAGGTGATCGCAACCAACCTGAGCGGTCTCTTCAACATGACGCACCGGGTCTGGACCGGCATGCGCGAGCGGAGCTTCGGCCGCATCGTGAATATCTCCTCCATCAATGGTCAAAAGGGCCAGATGGGGCAGGTCAATTACTCGGCCGCCAAGGCCGGCGACCTTGGGTTCACGAAGGCTCTCGCGCAGGAGGGGGCTGCCAGGAACATCACGGTGAATGCGATCTGCCCTGGATATATCGCCACGGAAATGGTGAGAGCGATTCCGGAAAAGGTGCTGAACGAGAAGATCATTCCGCAGATTCCGGTTGGGCGACTGGGGGAACCGGAAGAGATCGCCCGTTGCGTCGTCTTTCTCGCTTCGGACGATGCAGGCTTTATTACCGGCTCGACGCTTGCGGCAAACGGCGGTCAATATTTTCAGTGATCCACCGGCCACAGTAGGCCGCTCAACAGAAAAGGCGCCGTGTGACCGGCGCCTTTTCTTCAAGCTGAACCGCTATTAGCGGCAGCGGGCTTCGTAGGTGCGGCCATAACGGTCGCGATAGACGCAGTAGCCGGAGCGTTCCTGCGAGGCGCCGACGAGCGCGCCAACAGCGCCACCAGCGACAGCACCGACCGCTGCGCCACCCCAGCTGTTGGTTGCAACGCCA
>JBKBXP010000372.1:0-2953 GCA_046314035.1 Pseudorhizobium sp.
AGTTCAGGAACTCGGGCTCGAAGATCTGCTTGCGGCCATAGAACATGTTGCCGGCCAGCCAGATCATCTCCTTCTTGGAAAGATGGAGACTGCGGGCGTGGTCCAGTTGCTCGCGCAGTTCGTGCTCGTCTATCTCGTCCGCAAGACGAACGCTCGTGGTCCGGTTGATCAAGGAGAAGGTGGCATCGACATCCGGATAGAGCTTCCAGATCATCTGCAGCATCAGCAGCTTGTAGAAATCGGTGTCGATCAGGCTGCGGATGATCGGATCAAGCTTCCAGGTGTGATTGTAGACCCGGCTCGCGATATCGGTCTTGGTCATGCCTGCCCTGCCCCGGCCCATCGAGGGGCCAACTGTGTCCGGTCAGATGCGCCCGAAGGCGACGACCGATCGCCATCCGGAGGCAAGACTTATGGAAAAACATCCCGGAAGTCTACACGCCAATCGGCGGCGGCATGCCGCGGCCGAAGACGAGTGGACTCACCATAATCAGTTGGCAGGCGCCGTACCGGTCGCTGGCGCAGGTGCCGGTGCAGTGGCCGGATCGGCCGTCGGCTGGGCATCCTGGGCAGCAGGGGTGGTATCGCCTGTCGGCGGCGTTGCGGTCTGCTCGGCCGGCGGCGCCGTTGCCTGACCGAACATCTCGACGGCGGCCCAGGCGATCATGGCCAGCACGAGGCCGGCGATCAGGACCTTCAGCACGGTGGAACCGCCGCGGCCCTGCCTGGCTTCGGTGGCGCTCATCGGTTGCTCCGGCGGCGAGCCAACGGGGCGCGGCTGGCCGGTACCGGTGCGTGGCGTGTTGGGATCAATGGGGGTGTTCATCAGGTCGCTCCTTTCCGCGGCACATTCGGCCACGGTCTTGATTAGGGAACGGCCAACAGGTCGTGAGGTTCCGTTTCTCTAGTAACCGGTTCCGCGATCGACGAGATGCTGCAAGGCGTCGCCGCTCTCAAGGCGTTCGATCTGACGCTCAGCGTGGCGGAACAGGGCTGCTGCATCCGACGCGGATGCGGCATGCGGCGTGACGACGACGTTGTCCATGGCCCATAGAGGGCTCTCGGCAGCCAGCGGCTCGCTCTCGAAGACATCGAGAGAGGCGCCGCCGAGCGTGCCGTCCTGCAGCGCCGACAGCAGATCGGCTTCCACCTGGCTGCCACCGCGGCCGGCATTGATGAAGACGGGCGCGCCCAGTCGACCTCCCTGCCGGAGCCTTGAAAAGAGCGAGCGATCGAAGAGGCCGCGGGTCTCCGGCGTCAGCGGCAGAAGGCCGACGAGGATGTCCGTGCGCGCCAGGAAGGCATCGAGCCCGGTTGCATCGAAGGTTTCGATGCCCGGCAAATCCTTCTTGCCGCGCGACCAGCCGATCACGTCGAAGCCCATCATCTTCAGCTTGGTTGCGGAATCCTGGCCCAGCACGCCGAGGCCCATGACGCCTACCGTCAGATCCTTGGCTTCCGGCTGCGGCAGTTCCCGCCAGACACGGTCTCGCTGCTGCTTCAGATAGCGGGGTGCCTGACGCAGGTGGGTAAGGCATTGCAGCACCACCCATTCGCTCATGCGGGTCGTGAGGCTCTCGTCGACAAAGCGCACGATCGGAAGATCCGGCAGGTCCGGCATGGCGAGGATATGATCGACGCCGGCGCCGCCGGAAAACAGCACTTGCAGGTTCGGCGCGCGCTGGAAGAGATCGGCATCCGGCTTCCAGACGATCGCGTAGCCGGCATCCGACAGATCCTGATCCCTGTCCGCCGCGCGCAGGACCTCCCTGCCCTGGAAGGCATGCTCAAGCGCCGCATCTATCTCACGACGTTCGAACTTCAGATCAATGACGACGGCGCGCCTGGCAGACATGGGGAACCTCTGAGCTATTGATTGATGGCGGGGATCTCCACCGCCTCGAGATTGAAGGCGGCGGCCATCAGGGCCTTGGTGTAATCTTCGCGGGGGGCGCGGAAGATCTGCTCGGCGGAGCCCTCTTCGACCACCTTGCCCGAGCGCATGACGATGACGTGGTTGGCAAGCGCCTTCACCACCTTCAGGTCATGGCTGATGAAGAGATAGGCCAGATCGTGCTTCTGCTGCAGGTCGCGCAGGAGATCGACGACCTGCGCCTGCACTGTCATGTCGAGGGCTGAGGTGGGCTCGTCGAGCATCACGAAGCGCGGCTTCAGCACCATGGCGCGGGCGATGGCGATGCGCTGCCGCTGGCCGCCGGAGAACTCGTGCGGGTAGCGCCAGCGCGTCTCGGGATCGAGGCCCACTTCGGTGAGCGCCCAGCAGACACGCGCGTCCCGCTCGTCTGCCGACAGCGCCTGCTCGTGCACCTTGAGGCCTTCGGCGATGATCTCGCCGACCGACATGCGGGGGCTCAGCGAACCGAAGGGATCCTGAAAGACGACCTGCAGGCGATCGCGCAGCGGCCGCATCTGCTTGAAGGAGTAGTCGCCGATGTCATTGCCGATGAAGGCGATGCGGCCCTGAGACGAGATCAGGCGGGAGAGCGCCAGCCCGAGCGTCGTCTTGCCGGAGCCGGATTCGCCGACGACACCAAGCGTCTCGCCGGCGCGCAGAGACAGGCTGACGCCATCGACGGCCTTCACGTGATCGACCACCTTGCGCATCAGCCCGGCCTTGATCGGGAACCATACGCGGATGTCCTCGCCTTCCATGACCACGGGCTTCGACGGATCGGCGGCGGGCGGCTGCCCGCGTGGTTCCGAGGCCAGCAGGTGGCGGGTGTATTCGTGCTGCGGATTGACGAAGACGTCCTCGACGTTGCCGCTTTCGACGATCTTGCCCTTGGTCATGACGCAGACGCGGTCGGCGAACTTGCGGACGATGCCGAGATCGTGGGTGATGAACAGCATGGACATGCCGTGCTCGCCCTTCAGGCGACGCAGCAGGTCGAGGATCTGCGCCTGGACGGTAACATCCAGTGCAGTCGTCGGC
>JBKBXP010000373.1:0-2943 GCA_046314035.1 Pseudorhizobium sp.
CCGGCAGCGGATTTGCAATCGTCTATGCCTGCACCGTGCGGTTCATGGCGATGGCGGAGGGTACACTCGAGGCCGGGTTTCAGAAGCTTTCGCCGCATCTGGATATGGCGGCCCGCACGCTTGGGCGCAATCAAGCCCAGACTTTGCGCACGGTGCTGCTACCCAACATGAGGCCCGCCATCCTGATCGCGGCGCTGCTGGTGTTCATCGAAACCATGAAGGAGCTCTCAGCCACCATCCTGCTGCGGCCCTTCAACTTCAACACGCTGGCGACGCTGGTCTACGAGGATGCCTCACGGGCGAAAATCGAGGATTCTTCGGTGGCGGCGATGATCATCATCGCGGCCGGACTGATCCCGGTGCTTCTCGTCTCCCGATCCATCGACCGGCAAAGATAAAAAGAAGGCGGCCTAAGCCGCCTTTGAAGTCAATGCTGTTCCGATGGGTGGATCGAAGACTTCATGTCTTGGAAGCGCCTGCTTCAGGTCTCGTATACACGAGGTGGTTCCGTGGTTCTTTACTCTTGACCAATCCTCATTAACGTTGGGTTAAATTGGCACAGGTCCGGGCAACAGGCGCGCCCGAGCTTACTCTCTCCGACTAGGTCCGCAGTTCGACAAGCCCGACGAAGAGATCGAGAGCCTCAGGATTGGCGAGCGCTTCCTTGTTCTTGACCGGTCGACCGTGGACGACATCCCTCACCGCCAGTTCGACGATCTTTCCGGATTTCGTCCGTGGAATGTCGGAAACGGCGATGACCTTGGCAGGCACGTGGCGCGGGGTGGCTCCTGTGCGGATACGGTTCTTGATGGTCTTCACCAGGTCCTCGTCCAGAGCCACGCCGGGCGATAGCCGCACGAAGAGGACGACCCGGACGTCGTCCTCCCAGTCCTGACCGATGCAGATAGCTTCTGCGACCTGCGGCAGTTGCTCCACCTGATTGTAGATCTCTGCCGTGCCGATCCGCACCCCGCCCGGGTTGAGCGTCGCATCGGACCGGCCATGGATGACGATGCCGCCGTGCTGCGTCCATTCGGCGAAATCGCCGTGGCACCAGATATTGTCGAAGCGCTCGAAATATGCGGCGCGGTATTTCGATCCGTCCGCATCGTTCCAGAACATGATCGGCATGGAGGGAAACGGCCGCGTACAGACGAGCTCGCCTTTTTCACAGCGCACCGGCCTGCCGTCATCGTTCCAGACGTCGATCGCAAGGCCGAGGCCGGGCCCCTGGATCTCGCCGCGCCAGACCGGCTTCAGCGGGTTGCCGAGCACAAAACAGGAGACGATGTCGGTGCCGCCGGAGATCGAGGCGAGCTGCACATCCGGTTTGATCCCGTCGTAGACGAAGGAGAAGCCTTCCGGCGACAGGGGCGAGCCGGTGGAGGTCATCAGCCGCAGGTGCGACAGGTCGTGCGTCTGCTTCGGCACGAGGCCGCTCTTGCGCACGGCGTCGATGTATTTGGCCGAGGTGCCGAAGACTGCAAACTTCTCCTGCTCTGCAAAATTGAAGAGCACCTCCCCGCTCGGTGCGAATGGCGAGCCGTCGAACAGGCAAAGGGTGGCGCCGACGGCAAGGCCGGAGACCAGCCAGTTCCACATCATCCATCCGCAGGTGGTAAAATAGAACAGCCGTTCGCCCGGGACGATGCCGCAGTGAAGGCGTTGCTCCTTCAGATGCTGGAGCAAAGTGCCGCCGGCGGAGTGAACGATGCACTTGGGGACGCCGGTGGTGCCGGAAGAGAACAGGATGTAGAGCGGGTGCGCGAACGGCAGCGACTCGTAGCTCAACGCCTTGGCCTCGAAAGGCGCCGTGAAGTCCTTCAGCGTCCGTCCGTCCGGCAGTGACGCCGCAAGCGTTTCGGCATCACCGGCATAGGGAATGACAAGGACCGGAACGGCCAGCTCCGCGGATACCAGACGCACCTTCTCCGCGACGTCCTGCAGCTTGCCGTTATACCAGTATCCGTCGCAGGCGATGAAGAGCTTCGGGCCGATCTGGCCGAAACGATCGAGGACGCCCTGATCGCCGAAATCGGGAGAGCAGGACGACCAGACGGCGCCGATGGAGGCGGCCGCCAGCATCAGCGCCACCGTTTCCGGCATGTTCGGCATCATCGCAGCAATACGGTCGCCCTTCCCGATGCCGAGATCGCGGAAACCCTGCTGCAGGCGCGAGACGTCCGCGGTCAGCCGGTCCCAGGTCCAGCGGTCGCTTGCCTTGTCTTCGCCGCGGAAGATGATGGCTTCGCCCTCGCCTTGCCGGCGCAGCAGATTCTCGGCGAAGTTGAGCCGGGCATCGGGGAAGAAGCGGGCGTCCAGCATGACGTCGCCATGGATCAGCACGCGCTCGCCGGGTTCACCCCGGACCTCACAGAAGCTCCAGACCGCCGACCAGAAGTGTTCAGGCTGCGCGACGGACCAGTCATGAAAGGCGTCGTAGTCGTCGCGAGGGCTGTCGTAGCGCTCGGCACACCACTCCATGAACTCGTAAAGCGGTGTCTTCTGCTGCTCGGCCTTCGTCAGGCTCCACAGCGGCTGTTCATTCGTCATAGGATCTCCTCCACCCATTGGGGTTTTATAGCATGCTGCACCGCGAGATAAAGAGGCTGGACGTCCCGAGAGCATCGTGAATTTGCGCTGCAGGTGGATTTCCTATATCGCCACATCAGTCACCCCCGCCCCGTCTATCAAGGCCGATCTTGAACTGATGAGCAAAGCCAGCAGAAGCATTCTGGAGCGCAGCGCCGGCTCCTTTCCGGCTTGGGGAAAGCGTGTCCTTCGAGTGCTTGGGACCGTCGCGCTCGTTGCCGTCGTGGTCTTCGGACTGTTCCGGGTCGCGGCTCCCTTTCTCATCCAGGCAAGCGTCGTTAGAAGCGGTATCGAGCGGGCGATCGCGGAATGGACCGGCCATGACGTGACGATCGAAGGCTCGCCGTCGAT
>JBKBXP010000374.1:0-2940 GCA_046314035.1 Pseudorhizobium sp.
GGTGAATTCCGGGAAGATGTTGTTGTCGAAGGAATCCTTGAAGTAGCCGCCGTAGACGCCGACCGTCAGGGACTTGTCCTGCGCGCGCAGGATCGACGGCATGGCCAGCAAGGATGCTCCGGCGAGGCCGGCACCCAGCACCGCACGGCGGCTGGCTGTGGTTTTCATGATGTCACGCATGTTGTTCTCCTTTGTTTGCCGGCAGGTTCTTATGCCTGCGCAGCGAGTTCCCGCTCTTGTCGTTACCTTACGTCAGGCCTTGCCCTTCAAGGAAGGGCTGAAGACCATCAGGCTGAGGATTTCAAACAGCATTTGTGCGCCCGCCTGGGCGGTGTTGGTCGTCGTGTCGTATTGCGGTGCCACTTCCACCACGTCGCCGCCGACGAGGTTGATGCCCTTGAGGCTGCGGATCAGTTCCAGCACCTCGCGCGTCGTCAGGCCGCCGATTTCCGGCGTCCCGGTGCCGGGGGCAAAGCTCGGATCGAGGCTGTCGATGTCGAAGGAGAGATAAGTGGGTCCGTCGCCGACGATCGCCTTCGCCTTCTCGATGATGGCGGGCATCCCCATTCCGGATACGTCCTCTGCATGGATGACCGTCATGCCGGAGGCATAGGAAAACTCCCAGATGTATTCGGCCGCACCGCGGATGCCGATCTGGATCGTGCGGGTCGGGTCGAGCACGCCGTCCAGTACCGCGTTGCGGAAGGGGCCGGCATGATGGAACTTGCTGTGGTCGAAGGGGCCGCTGGTGTCGCAGTGGGCGTCGATATGGATCATGCCGACCGGCGCCTTTTTGCCGACCGCCTTCAGGATCGACTGACTGATGGAATGGTCGCCGCCGACGGCGAGCGGCAGAACACCGGCATCCACGATCTGGTTGAAGCGCTTCTCGATGTCCTCATGGCACATTTCAAGATTGTAGCGGCTGCGCAGCGGCACATCGCCGATGTCGGCAACACGGATGTCGAAGACCGGCGCGGTCTTGAGCACATGGTTGTAGGGCCCGATCCTCTCGACCGTGCGCATTGCCCGCGGTCCGAAGCGCGAGCCCGGCCGGTTGGTGACGCCGAGGTCCATGGGCACGCCGGTGATCGCCACCTGCAGGTTGCCGAAATCCGGCTCTTCCGCATCGACCGGCATGTGCGGCGCCGAGACGAAGGTCGGGACACCGGCATAGGGTGCCAGACGCGTGCCGCTCGCCGAGAAGATCTTGTCGGCCACCTTCCGGAATTCCGGATCGTACAGGTCGCCGCCGTGACCCGATCCGTACTTCTCCCGAAGTTCGCGCAGCTTTGCTTCGTCCAATGCCATGATGCCCGCCCGTTCCTCGCCTGTGCCTCAATTTTATTCGTGACGCTTTGTCGCCTTCGCTTTAAGCATTATCGGAGAAGAGCGGCTGGAATTGCAATTCACAATGTTCTAGCAGTCGACGTGAGAAAAACTCACATGTGAGAGATTTTGTGACCAACCGCCTGCCGCCGCTCAATCCGCTTCGCGCCTTCGAGGCAACGGCACGTCATGCGTCCGTGTCCGCAGCGGCACGAGAACTGCGGGTGACCCACGGAGCCGTCAGCCACCAGATCCGCGCGCTGGAGGAATCGCTCGATATCGTGCTTTTCGAGCGTGGCGGACGGCGCCTGAAGCTGACGGCGGCGGGAGCCCTGCTGCTGCCGGCCGTCACGCAGGCGTTCAGCGGCATCGCCGCCGCGACGGCGCAGATGCGGAGGCCGGCGACCAGCGGCAACCTCGCCATCACCTGCGTGCCGGCGCTTCTCTCGTTCTGGATCGTGCCGCGGTTGGCGTCGTTTACCGAGCAGTTTCCCGACGTGACGCTGAACCTTGCCGCTTCCAACGACCCCGCCCAGCTGCATTCCCAGGACGTAGATGTCTGCATTCTCTACGGCGACGGAAACTGGCCGGACGCCTGGACGCGGCTCTGGAGCAACCTGCAGCTCTTTCCCGTCGCAAGTCCGACCTTGCTCAACAGCCGGCCGCTGCGCTCGATGCGCGATTTGCAGGATCACGTCCTATTGCATGGGGATCGTGATGGGCGAGAATGGAATACCTGGCTCGCGGCGGCCGAGGGGGCCGATTTCCCCCGTGGCAGACAACATTTCATGGGGGACGCTCGGTTTTCGACGGAGGCTGCCCTGCATGGTCAGGGCGTCGCCCTGGGAGATACGATCACTGCTGCCAAGCTGATTGCGCAGGGGGAACTGACCGTGCCCTTCGATCTCAGCGTTCCGGCCAATGACGCGTTTTACGTCGCCTGCCGGCATGAGATGCGGGCCGCGCCGATCGTGCGGGTCTTCATCGACTGGCTCTTCGCCTCGCTGGAGGAAGACCGGCTGCCGGAGCCTGCCAGTCTCGCCCGGACGGTCCTGCGCGGCCGCCAGGCAAAATGACAGACAGAGAAGGCGGCATCCGGTGGACGCCGCCTTCTGTTGTCGACAGTTAGACCGAGGGTCAGACTTTTGCCGTTTCACCGGCTTCGCGCAGGCTCGCAAAGCGGAGGGTGACGGTGCGGATGTTCTCATCGATCCACTGCGCCATCTGCTCCTCTTCCTTGAGGTTTGTCTGCAGCGCGGAGGTGGCAAACGAGAAACCGCCGAGTTCCGCCAGCGTCAGAAGCGATTTGTAGGAGGCGATCTCGAAGTGTTCGAAGGCGTAGTTGGCGAAAGAGTTCTTGAGGATTTCGTCACCGGCCACCGTGTGACCCATGGCTGCCATGCCGCCGGTAAACGACAATGCCATGTCCTTCAGGGAGGAGTGGCTTTCATCCAACTGCTGCAACAGGTCCTCGATGCGGGCCATCTGGCCTTCCGTTTCGCGGACATGCTGCTCGAGGCGGGCAGCGACTTCCGGGTAGTTCTCGATCCGCGAAACCTGCGGCTTCATGATCGACAGGGCCTGGTTTTCCATCGCATGAGCGTTCTTAAG
>JBKBXP010000375.1:0-2922 GCA_046314035.1 Pseudorhizobium sp.
AGGCCTCGGCCTCCTGTGGCTCCTGCACCGGCCTCGTCGAGCAGCTGATGGTGCTGACGCTAGGCGACGCCTACAATCCCGCAGCCGTCACGCCGATGTGCACCTGCACCGAACTCGGCCATGACGACGTCCGTCGGCTGATCAAGGCCAAGGGCTTAAAGACCATTCCAGCCGTCATGCAGGAACTGGAATGGAAGACCTCCTGCGGCTGCGCCAAATGCCGGCCGGCGCTGAACTACTACCTCGTCTGCGACTGGCCGGATGAATATGCCGACGACTACCAGTCCCGCTACATCAACGAGCGCGTTCACGCCAATATCCAGAAGGACGGCACCTATTCGGTTGTGCCGCGCATGTGGGGCGGCGTGACCAATGCTGCCGAACTGCGCGCCATCGCCGATGTCGTCGACAAGTTCGAAATCCCGATGGTGAAGGTCACCGGCGGCCAGCGCATCGACCTTCTAGGCATCGAGAAGGAAGACCTGCCGGCCGTCTGGGCCGATCTCGGCAAGGCGGGTTTCATCTCCGGCCAGGCCTACGCCAAGGGGCTGCGGACGGTGAAAACCTGCGTCGGGTCCGACTGGTGCCGCTTCGGTACGCAGGATTCGACAGGTCTCGGCATCCGCATCGAGAGGTTCATGTGGGGCTCCTGGACGCCGGCCAAGCTGAAGCTTGCCGTGTCGGGCTGTCCGCGCAACTGCGCCGAGGCCACCTGCAAGGATATCGGCGTGATCTGCGTCGACTCCGGCTTCGAAATCCACTTTGCCGGCGCCGCCGGCCTCGACATCAAGGGCACCGATGTCCTGGGCCTCGTCAAGACCGAGGACGAGGCGCTGGAGCATATCGTGGCGCTCACCCAGATGTACCGCGAGCAGGGCCGCTACCTGGAGCGCATCTACAAATGGGCCAAGCGCATCGGCCACGACGAGATCCGCCGCCAGATCATGGAGGATGGCGAGAAGCGCGGGGCCTACTACGAGCGCTTCGTGTTTTCCCAAAAGTTCGCGCAGGTAGACCCCTGGTCAGAGCGTGTCTCGGGCAAGGACAAACACGAGTTCAGGCCGATGGCGAGCGTGGGATACGGCGAGGCCGCGGAATGATCTCTCTCTACTCCCCTGCGGGGGAGAAGAGATCCGCTGCGGCGCAAGCAACAGAATTGATCGAGGATTATCGCATGACCTTCATCGACATCGGCCACATCGACGACATCCCGCTTCGTGGTGCACGCTGCGTGAAAACGCCCGACGGCAAGATTGCCGTCTTCCGCACCGCTGAAAGCGAGGTCTTTGCCATCGAGGACCATTGCCCGCACAGGGGCGGACCGCTTTCCCAGGGCATCGTTCACGGAAAGGCCGTCACCTGCCCGCTGCACAACTGGGTGATTTCGCTGGAAACCGGCATGGCGCTGGGGGCTGACGAAGGGGCGGTGAAGACCATCCCTGTGCGCAACATCGATGGTCGCCTGTCGATTACGCTGGAGCGCCCGCTGATGGTTGCGGCGGAGTGAGGCGGGGATGGGAAACACCTTAACCAGCCTGAAGGATTTCCTTGCGGGCGCAGCTTGCAAGAAAGGCAGACCGGGTGAGCCCGCGTCTGGCGGCAGCCTCGTCAATGGCTTTCAGCGTACCGGCCTCGAAGGTGACATTGGCGCGCACCACGCGGCTGTCATCCTCGATCAGCGGAATACGAACCAGAAAGGCACCGCCTGCCAGTTCGGCGCGGATGGCGCTGCTCGCAAGCAGGATTTCGATCGGCGTCGGCGTTGGAAGCTGTTCGTCTTCCGCCCAGAGCCGCAACGCTTCAACGGCATTGGCGATCAGGTCGTCTTCCGCATCGGCTGCCGAGAACACACCCGGCAGGTCCGGAAAACTCACGCCGAAGGCACTGTCGGCATCCTTGTGCACAAGGGCGATATAATGGCGCATGAATGTCAACCTTCGTCAATCCAGCCGGCCTGGCGGGCAATGGAGCGCGCTGTGCCGAGCGGAAGATCCTTTTTCGGATGCGGCACGATAACCGTTCGATCCGCCTTGCGCAGCTTGTGGTGCGATCCGCGCACCGAGACCAACATGAAGCCGTCTTCCTTCAGGCGCTGGATGATCTTGCGGCTGTCGCGTTCTACCTTCACCAACCCTAGTGCGCAATTATATACGCATTATCGCGTTCCCCGGCAAGCCTTGAAGGCCGTTGCCAGAACCCTTAGCCGCGCAACAATCGCAAGGGTGAACCACCATGTCCACTGAAACCCGCACCACCTGTCCCTATTGCGGCGTCGGCTGCGGCGTGATTGTGCGCGTGGAGGATGATGGCGCCGTCAGCGTGCAGGGCGATCCAGAGCATCCAGCCAATTTCGGCAGACTGTGCTCCAAGGGATCGGCACTGGCCGAGACCCTTGGACTTGAGGACCGTGCACTCCATCCGCTGATCGCTGGGCGCATCGTAGGCTGGGATGCAGCGCTTGATCTCGTGGCGGCGAAATTCTCTCGGGCGATCGATCAGCACGGGCCGGATGCCGTCGCCTTCTATGTCTCGGGGCAAATGCTGACGGAAGACTATTACGTGGCCAACAAGCTGATGAAAGGCTTTATCGGCTCGGCCAATATCGACACCAACTCCCGCCTCTGCATGGCCTCTTCCGTTTCCGGCCATCGTCGTGCCTTCGGCGCCGATACGGTGCCCGGCACTTACGAAGACCTGGAGCTTGCCGATCTCGTGGTGCTGGTCGGCTCCAACATGGCCTGGTGCCATCCGGTGCTGTTTCAGCGCATCGCCGCGGCCAAGGCTGCCCGGCCGGGCATGAAGGTGGTGGTGGTCGATCCCCGCCGCACGGCAACGTCGGATATTGCCGATCTGCATCTTTCCATCAGCCCAGATGGCGATGTGGCCCTGTTCAGTGGCCTGCTTGCCCATCTGGTGCGCGAG
>JBKBXP010000376.1:0-2914 GCA_046314035.1 Pseudorhizobium sp.
GCCCGACCTGATTTTTGAAAGCAGAGAAGGACTAGACCATGGATCTCGGAATCTCCGGCAAGCGCGCCCTCGTGCTCGCCTCCTCGCGCGGCCTCGGCCTCGGCATTGCAACGGCGCTGGCGCGCGAAGGCGCCCATGTGCTGCTGGTCGGCCGCACGGAGGAACGCCTTGCCGAGAACTGCAAGACGATCAATGCCGAAGGCAAGGGCAAGGCCGACTGGGTCGGCGGCGACCTCTCCGGTCCCGATTTCGTCGCGACGATGGTGAAGGCCGTCGAGGAAAAGCTCGGCGGCATCGACATCCTCGTCAACAACACCGGTGGCCCGACGCCCGGCACGGCGGAAGAGATGACCGTCGAGAAGCTCGAAACCTTCTTCCAGTCGATGGTGCTGCGGGTCATCACGCTCACCAATGCACTGCTGCCGCAGATGAAGGCGCAAGGCTTCGGCCGCATCCTGACGGTCGCCTCCTCCGGCGTCTTCGAACCGATCCCCAACCTTGCCCTGTCGAACACGCTGCGCGGCGCGCTGGTCGGCTGGAACAAGACGCTCTCGGCGGAAGTCGCGCCGCACGGCATCACCGCCAACATGATCCTGCCCGGCCGCATCCATACCGACCGTATCGACGAGCTCGACGGCGCCAACGCCAAGCGCCAGGGCAAGTCGATGGAAGACGTCCGCGCCGCCTCGCTCAAATCCATCCCGACGGGGCGCCTCGGCACGGTCGAGGAATTCGGCGCCGCTGCCGCCTTCCTCTGCTCGGCACCGGCAAGCTACGTCAACGGCACCATGCTGCGCGTCGACGGCGCCGCCTCGAAGTCCATCTGAGCCAAGATATCTGCGCCCGCGCAGCCAGCGCGGGCGTATCATCGCCCTCTTTCATTCGCCTCCGGCGACAATCCCCGGCAGGTCCGCGATCACGCTGTCGCGAACCTCCGGGCTCAGCGGCTGGTCATAAGCGCGGTTTGCCACGTAGAGACGGGCGAAGATCACCTGCCTGCCGTCCTTCTCCGCCCAGCCGACGAACCAGCCGAGCGGCCGGTCGGACGCGGGATTGCCCGCATCGTCGCGCAGCCGTCCGGCCCCCGTCTTGCCGTGCACGGTCCAGCCGTCGGCCGCCGCAAAGCGCGGCGTGATCGCCTGCGTCATCTCCAGGGCACGCTCAGAGATCGGCAGTTCGCCCCTGAGAAAGCGCCGCAGGAACGCCACCTGCTCGTCGGGCGAAATCTCCAGCGACGACATCAGCCAGCTTTCCGTCAGGCCATCCGTCTCGCCGGGGCCGCCCGCCACATCGCCATTGCCGTAGTCGAAGCCGCGGACGTAGTCGCCGTAGGCCTTCTCGCCTAGCCGACGGGTCAATTCCTGCGAGTACCAGACCACCGAGTCCGCCTCCCAACTCGTCGGATCGGTCGCCTTCTGCACCCGCTTCGGAGCATTGAAAGCCTGCTGATACTCCCAGCGCGGCGTCGCCTCGTCTTTCAGGATGCCGGCGTCATAGCCCATCATGGCCAAGGGCAGCTTGAAGGTCGACATCGGATAGACACGCCGGTCGCAGTCACCCTCGCGGTGGATCGGTTCGCCGGTTTTGGCGTCGATGACGACGGTGCAGCGGATCGGATCGGCGGCGAGCGCCGGCAAAGTGCCGGCAAACAGCACCGAAAATCCCATGGCGGCGGCGAACAGGCTGCGTCTGCGCAGGTTCATGGTGAGGCTCCTCTCGTTTGACGCGCCTCTTGTAGGAGGCTTGCGCGACCGCCGGCAAACGATGATAACTGGCATCTGCCATAAACTGAGCTAGGGCATCATGGTTCGTCCGCATCTTCCGCTGAATGCCCTGCGCGCCTTCGAGGCCGCCGCCCGGCACCTCTCCTTCACCCGCGCCGCCATCGAGCTCCGCGTCACCCAGGCCGCCGTCAGCCATCAGGTGAAGCTCCTGGAGGAGCGGCTCGGCGTGACGCTCTTTCGTCGCCTGCCGCGCGGGCTGATGATCACCGAGGAGGGTCTCGCCCTTTTGCCGACGCTGGAGGAGAGCTTCGACCGGATGGCCGAGATGCTGGAGCGCTTCGAGAGCGGCCACATGCGCGAGGTACTGGTGGTCGGCGCCGTCGGCACCTTCGCGGTCGGCTGGCTGCTGCCGAGGCTCGGCGCGTTTCGCCACCACCATCCCTTCGTCGACCTGCGGCTGTCCACCAACAACAACCGCGTCGATATCGCCGCCGAGGGGCTGGACTATGCGATCCGCTTCGGCAACGGCGCCTGGCACGACACGGAGGCCGAGCCGCTGTTTGAGGCACCGCTGTCGGCGCTCTGCGTGCCGGAGATCGCCCAGCAGTTGAAGACGCCCGATGACATCGCCCGCCAGACCCTGCTGCGCTCCTACCGCCCCGACGAATGGCCGAGCTGGCTGGAGCGGGCACATGCCGCAGTACCACAGATCACCGGCCCGGTCTTCGATTCCTCCGTGCTGATGGTGGAGGCCGCACTCCAGGGCGCCGGCGTCGCCCTGGCACCACCCCTGATGTTCTCCCGACACTTGGCCTCAGGCGCGCTGGAACAGCCCTTCCCGGTCTATGTCTCCAAGGGCAGCTACTGGCTGACCCACCTCAAATCCCGCAACCCGACACCCACCATGACCGCCTTTGCTGCCTGGATGGGGGAGATGGCGGCGGAGATGCGGGCGGCGGGTTAGGCGGCTACAGGCAGATTGCCGGCACCCCTACCGCGCAGGCCCAAGTGCTGTAGGCTGCTACACCCTGAGCAATCGTACTGATCGACACCAACGCTGCAGTTACAGTTACTACGAAAGCTGACACTTTCTGCCAAAATGAGAACCTGAGCTTCTTCTCGATAGTGATGATCTTTCCATTCCAGTAGAGAATGCCGCTCTTATCAATTCCGAG
Organism: Pseudorhizobium sp.; assembly: GCA_046314035.1. Lineage (GTDB taxonomy): Bacteria > Pseudomonadota > Alphaproteobacteria > Rhizobiales > Rhizobiaceae > Neorhizobium. Next base: position 2,900 of record JBKBXP010000376.1, read on the forward strand.
ATTGTCCAACTCGTC
>JBKBXP010000377.1:0-2897 GCA_046314035.1 Pseudorhizobium sp.
CGAAGATCGACACGACGACGGAAGGGACAAGGATCCGCACCGAGTTCCAGAATCCGCGAGACAGCCCGTCGCAATTGAGGCCGGTGCAGGCCTCCGACCAAGCCTTCACCCAGGGCTCGAAGGTGATCTCCATCGGCGGCGAGAAGATGTTGCCCATGCGGATTTCCGGCATGCCCTTCAGCGACGTGACGACCATCACGTAAAGCGGCACCAGATAGTAGACCGCCGCCACGAACAGTGTCCCGTAGAGGATGATGTTGCGAGCGGAGAAAGACCGCTTGGGCCGCCGGCCCCGGGGGCCGGAGACGTCGGCGGCCACGGCATCAAAGCCAGCGCCGGTGGTGTTGAGTGTCGAGATGTTAGCCACGCTTCTTGCCTCCGAACTCGAGATAGGCCCACGGGATGATGATGATGGCGACCGTCAGCAGCATCATGGTCGAGGCCGCAAAGCCCTGCCCGAGGTTCTGGGCCTGGAACATGTAGTCGTAGACGTATTTCGCCGGCACTTCGGAGGCATTGCCGGGACCGCCGCTGGTCTGCGCCACAACGAGATCGTAGACCTTGACGATGCCGCTCGCGATGATCACCAGCGTCGTGATGAAGACCGGCCGCATCATCGGAATGACGATGAAGAGATAGGTGCGCCACATCGGGATGCCGTCGACCCGCGAAGCCTTCCAGATGTCCTCGTCGATGCCGCGCAGGCCGGCGAGCATCAGGCACATCACGAGGCCCGTTCCCTGCCACAGGCCGGCAATCAGGATGCCGTAGATGACGATACTGGGATTATAGAGCGGATCGAACGTGAAGCTTTGCCAGCCAAGCGAACGGACGATGCCCTGGACGCCGAACTCCGGATTGAGGATCCACTGCCAGACGAGGCCGGTGACGATGAACGACAGCGCGAAGGGGTAGAGGAAGATCGTCCGAAAGGCGCTTTCGAAACGGATCTTCTGGTCCATCAGCGCCGCCAGCAGAAAACCGATCAGCAGGCTGAAGATCAGTGACAGAATGCCATAGATCGCCAGGTTCTGGATCGAGATGATCCAGCGCGACGTGCTCCAGAGCCGCTCGTACTGGTCGAGTCCGACGAAGGACAGCCGCGGCAGAAGCTTGGAGTTGGTGAACGAATAGATGATCGTCCAGATCGAGCCTCCCAGAAAGATTCCGACGGCAATCAGGATCATCGGAATGGAGGCAATCTTGGAATTCAGATTGCGGAAAAGCTGGTTGGGGCGTTTGGCAGGCGCGTGACCTGTCATTGTCGTGTCCTCCTCGAGCGCGACATCGCTGGGACGCATTCCGCCAGCGGGCTGGCGGACGCGCAACAGACGGAAAGCGAACGGTCAGACCGGCCGACACCGCAAGCAGTGCCGGCCGGCTGCGGCCGCTTGGGAACTAGTCAGCCGAGGAAATGATGTCCGCAAGACGCTCCTGGGCGGCTTCCGGGCTCATCGACGTGCTGGCGAAGAACTCCGTCAGGAGGTCCTCCTTCTGCTTCTGGCTGTCGGCCGAAAGCAGTTGATCGGTACTGGTCAAGGCGTTGCCCTGTGCAACGATCTCCAGTCCCTTCTTCATGCAGTCGTTGGCAGCAGCCAGATCGACGTCACCGCGGACGGGCAGCGAGCCCTTCTTGAGGTTGAACGCGACCTGCGTTGCAGGATCGAGCATGGACTGGGCCAGGATATCCTGAGCCTTCGACTTTTCCTCGTCATCGAGAACGGGGAAGTAGAAGGCATCGCCACCGGTGGTGATGTAGGGGCTGACGCCGAGACCTGGCAGGCAGCTGTAATCTTCGCCCGCGACCTGGCCTGCCATCTGGAATTCGCCCTGCGCCCAGTCACCCATGACCTGACCGCCGGCCTTGCCTGTGATCACCATGTTGGTGGCCTGGTTCCAGTCCTGGACATTGCTGCCGGCCGCCATGTCGCGTGCCTGGGCCGCAGCCTCGAAGACCTTCGCCATTTCCGGACCAGCCGCCACGTCGGCGTCCTTGTCGACGTAGACGGACTGATACACATCCTTGCCGCCGAGCGACAGGACGAGCGTGTCGAACAGGCCGCCGGCCTGCCAGGCCTGGCCGCCGAGCGCGAGCGGCTGGATACCGGCTTCCTTCAGTTTAGGAGCAGCGGCGACGAACTCGTTCCAGTCCTTGGGAACCGGCACACCAGCCGTTTCGAAAGCAGCGTTGGAAAGCCACAGCCACTGCCAGGAGTGGATGTTGAGAGGCACGCAATAGATCTTGCCGTCGATGGTGCAGCTGTCGAGCAGGCTGGCTGGCTTGATGAAGTCCTTCCACTTGCCCTCTTCGGCAACGGCCGTCAGATCACGCATCATGCCCGCTTCTACCAGTTCCTGGGCCTGCCGGCCGTGGTTGAACTGCGTGGCGGCCATCGGGTCGCCGCCGGTGATGCGGCTGATCATGATCGGGCGAGCAGTGCTGCCCGCGCCGGCAATGGCGCCGTCGATCCACTTGTTGCCGGTTGCGTCAAACGCCTTGGCGAGTTCTGCCACTGCAGCAGCCTCGCCGCCGGAGGTCCACCAATGGGTAACCTCCAGATCCGTAGCCTGTGCGGCACTGAGTGGCAGCACGACGGTAGCCGCCAAAGCGGCTGCAAATGCACGAGTAAACATGAGTCTCCTCCCTCACTGAAACGTTGCCGTAAAAAGCTAGGACAAAGTCATCTGGCGCGCAACGGCATCACGTGTAAAAAATATCGGGATTTGCTGAAATACAATCGCAAGGCGTGGCCAACGAAGATTGGGCGCCGCGGCACGGGATATCAATATACTGATATTGCAATATAATATGGATATATCAACAATTGCCATTTCGCAGGTGCAGAAAATGATGCTGCAACTGCGTGCTGCAACTCCAGGCAGATGTCGCCGAGGGA
>JBKBXP010000378.1:0-2885 GCA_046314035.1 Pseudorhizobium sp.
GGGAATCGGCCGCATAGGACACAACGAGCGATCCGAAGGGTTCGCCGGCGATCTCGTCGATCGCGCCGGCCAGGATATTGAGGTCCGGGCCGATCTCCGCGACAAGCCGTGCCGTCAGCGGCTGGAAGGCCGTCTCGCCGAAGAAGACCAGCCGCACGAGCGCCCGGTCGGCCGGTGCCGGTTGCGACTTCAGGTCTGCCCGGATCCACTCCGGCAGCTTGGCGCCGATGGCGGCCGAGAGGAGCGACTGGGTCGTCTCGTGCTGCGGCGCCGTGAAGATGTCGAAGGTCCGGCCGCTCTCGACGATCCGGCCCTTATCGATCACCGCCACCTGCGAGGCGATGGTCTTCACCACCTCCATCTCGTGGGTAATGAGGAGCACGGTTAGCCCGAGGTCGCGGTTGATGGTCTTCAGGAGTTCGAGGATCGACTGCGTGGTTTCCGGATCGAGCGCCGAGGTGGCCTCGTCCGACAGCAGCAGCTTCGGCTGGGTGGCGAGTGCGCGGGCAATGCCGATGCGCTGCTTCTGGCCGCCGGAGAGTTCGGCCGGATAGCGATTGGCCTTGTCGCCGAGGCCGACCAGGTCGACGAGCGGCGCCACCCGGTCGCGGATCGCCTTGCGGTCCATGCCGGCGATCTCCAGCGGCAGCGCGATGTTGTCGAAGGCAGTGCGCGAGGAGAGGAGATTGAAGTGTTGGAAGATCATGCCGACCTGGCGCCGCAGCTCCCGCAGGCCGGTCTCGGCAAGCGCTCCGACCTCGATGCCGTCGACCACGACACGGCCGGAGCTTGCCTTCTCCAGCCCGTTGACGAGGCGGATCAGCGTCGACTTGCCGGCGCCCGATCGGCCGATGATGCCGGTGATGCCGCCGCGCGCGACCGTCAGGTCGACGCCGTCGAGCGCGGTGAAGGCCGGCTGGCCGTTGGCTCCGCCGAAGCGCTTGGTGACGGATTCGAACGCAACCATGCTGTCCGATGTCTGCGAGAGGGTCGTCTCCGCGCTGTTCATCGAGGGCCTCCCGGGGAGGCGTCACAGGCTCTGGATAGGTGGTGCATGGAATTCTCTTCAGTGAAAGCCCGCAAGGTGCGGAAGACGAAATGCGTCGTGAGGCGTCAGGCTCACATACACATTCGGACGGTGCGGCACCGCTCTAGCATCTTTGCTTTCAACTTTTCAAATCCCATTGGCGCGAGCGACTTTTCGCTGTTCGTCCGCTTATGGCACCAGTCCTGTCGCCGTGCCGAGGCATCAGTTTCCCATGATTTCCGCAAATAGGAAAAATATATGCGCAGGCGCCGTCAGGCAGCCTGCAGCAGAGGTGGCGCGAACTGCTCGAACGTCGGGCGGCCCAGCAGGTAGCCCTGGATGAGGTTGACGCCCATGTCCCGCAGGACGGCCATTTCGGCAGTCGTCTCGATCCCTTCGCACACCACGGTGATCCCGAAGTCGGACAGCATCGCCAGCGTGTGCCTGACCACCGTCTGTTTGGCCGGATCGGTGTCGATGCCGCGGATCAGGTCCATGTCGAGCTTGACGATGTCCGGCTGGAACTGGGCCAGCAGGTTGAGGCCAGCGTATCCGGCACCGAAATCGTCGATGGCGGTCTTGAAGCCCATGTCCTTGTAGGTCTGGAGAATGTTCAGGAGGTGCTTGCTGTCGACCTTCTCGCTTTCGGTAAACTCGAAGATGATGCGGTCGAGCGGGAAGCCGACACGCGCGGCAGCAGCAAGCGTCATGCGGATGCAGGCGCGCGGCTCGTAGACGGCATTCGGCATGAAGTTGATCGACAGGTTCGTCGCCGGGTTCTGGCGCAGCCCTGCCGCAAGCTCGATGGCCTTGGTCCGGCAGCGCTGGTCGAAGGCATAGCGATTGGCGTCAGTCACCTGGGAAAGAATGGTTCCGGCACCCTCCCCGTTCAGGCCACGCACCAGCGCTTCATAGGCAAAGGCCTGCCCGGTGCCCATGTCGACGATCGGCTGAAAAGCCATGGAGAAGGGGAGATCGAAGGCTTCACCGTCCCGGCATCCTGCGCACGTCATTCCGCAAACCTTTCCTTAGATAGAGGATCATTATGCACAGGAGGGTGTTAAAAATCCGTCGTCGGCGAGAGGCCTGTTTTAGCAGTTACGCAAGAACTGCAGAGCCAACTTCCGAATGGACCTGATCGCAGACAGGCCCGGATACCGAGGCCTGTCTGCGGCCGGCCTGGAGGCACCGGCACAGGTTTCCGGATCGTCAGGCGACGATGGAAACAAACTGTTCGTTCGGACGGCGCACCTTCTTCAGCGGCGCGAGCCAATCCCCTTCAGCGGCGCGGTAACCGAGCGGCAGGATCGTGACCGAGCGCAGACCCTTTTCGCGGAGACCGAGTATCGCGTCGAGTTTGTCGGCATCGAAGCCCTCCATCGGGGTCGCATCGACAGCCTCGAAAGCGGCGGCGGCGACCGACATGCCAAAGCCAATATAGGCCTGGCGTGCGGCATGCTGAAAGTTCGTTTCGGCATCACGCGGCGGGTAGAGGTCAAGAATCATCTGGCGATAGTTTTCCCAGCCCTCGTTCTTGAAGCCTCGCTCGTCATTGACGAGGTCGAACATGTGGTTGATGCGCTCGACTGTGTAATTGTCCCAAGCGGCAAAAACGAGCAGATGCGATCCCTCGGTCACCTGTGCCTGGTTCCAGGCAATCTCCTGGATACGGGCGCGGACCTCCGGATTGGTCACGACAATCACCTCGAAGGGCTGCAACCCGCTGGAGGTGGGAGCAAGACGCGCCGCCTCGACAATGCGCTCGACCTTATCCTTGGAAACAACCTTGGAGGGGTCCATCTTTTTGGTCGCATAACGCCAGTTCAGCTTTTCGATGAGTGCGGACATGGTCTCGCTC
>JBKBXP010000379.1:0-293 GCA_046314035.1 Pseudorhizobium sp.
CGCGCTCGGCGTCGTGGCGACCTATGTCTTCCACTTCGTGCTGTTTGGCGTGTTTGCGACCCGCATCGGGCTCGGCCAGCTCTTCCTCGACTGCGCCGCATGGGTGGCCGGGCGCTATGCCGGCGGTCCGGCAAAGGTGTCGATCTTCGGATCGGCGCTGTTCGGCATGATTTCCGGCTCGTCGGTCGCCAATACGGTGACCGTCGGTTCGCTGACGATCCCGGCGATGATCCGCATGGGCTATTCGCGATCCTTCGCCGGCGCCGTCGAGGCCGCGTCGTCCACCGGCGGGC
>JBKBXP010000379.1:303-2872 GCA_046314035.1 Pseudorhizobium sp.
GTGGATGACGTTCACTCGTCCCCGCCGTCCGTGCGACGAAGGCGGAGCGGGTGACATTCTCGCCAGGTCCCGCGTCTGCACGCGGGGAAGTAAGGAGCCCCCCATGAACATCTTCCTGATCATCATCATCATCGCCGCGATCGTGCCGGCCTTCATGCATTTCTTCGGTGTGCTGGTGCAGGTGCACTTCGAGGCCAAGCGCACCGGCATGCGCGGCATGACCAAAGAGGAAATGCCGGACCTGAAGGAAGCCTTCAAGCGTGACTGGCCGACCGTCATTCCGCTCGTCGTGCTCGTCGGCATCCTGCTGTCGGGCTACACGCCCTATCTCGCCGCCTTCTGGGGCATCACGCTCTGCGTGCTGGTCGGCCTCTTCAACCCGCGCAGGCGCATGTCGCCCGCCGAGCTCTTCGACAGCCTGCGCGACGGCGCGAAGTATGCGCTGGCCGTCGGTGCCGCCGCCGCCACCGTCGGCATCGTCGTGGGCGTCGTGACCTTGACCGGCGTCGGCTTCAAGATCTCCTACATCGTCACGACGACGGCCGCCGAGATCGCCGCCTTCATCGGCACTTTCATGCCGACGGACTGGTTCGGACCGCAGGCGCTGACGCTGCTGTTCACACTGATCATGACCGGTGTCGTCTGCATCCTGATGGGCTGCGGCATTCCGACGACGGCCAACTACATCATCATGGCGACGATCGCCGCGCCGACGCTCGGCATGCTGGGCGTCGAGCCGATCGTGGCGCATTTCTTCGTCTTCTATTACGGGGTGCTGGCCGACATCACGCCGCCGGTGGCGCTTGCAGCCTATGCGGCGGCAGGCATGGCGGGGGCCGATCCGTTCAAGACAGGCAATACCGCCTTCCGGCTCGGGCTCGGCAAGATCCTGGTGCCCTTCGTCTTCGTGTTCTCCCCGTCGCTGCTGCTGGTGACGGCCGATTTCACCTGGAACAACTTCTTCATCGCCTTCATCGGCTGCACGCTCGGCATTACCTTCCTGGGGGCCGCCCTCTCCGGCTTCATGCTGGTGCGGACGCTGTCGTGGGAAAGGCCGCTGCTGATTCTCGCGGCCATACTACTCGTGGTGCCGGAACTCACCTCTTCGCTGGTCGGGTTCGCACTGGTCCTGCCGGTCCTGTTCCGACAGTTTTCGAGTTACCGGGCCACACGGATGGCCTTGTAGGCAGACGTTGTAAGAGATAATCTCGTTGGACCGTGGCAGGCTTCGGCCCTTTTGCCACGGTCAACAGATCTCGTTTGATTCCACGCGTATTTTTATCCACAGGCTGCGGCCAGGCTGTGGAGATCGCTTGATTCGCAAATTTCTCGCGTCGTCTTCCCCATGGCGGCGCCAGAGTGCTGTAGGATCGCGCAGAAGCACAGCAGACTCGATTGGACGACATGCAGGACGTAGCACGCAAGCTGACGCCACTCAGCAACAAGGACGCCGAACCGCACTACCGCGAGGCCCCGAACAACATCGAGGCGGAGCAGGCGCTGCTGGGCGCGATCCTCGTCAACAACGACGCCTATTACCGGGTTTCGGACTTCCTGAAGCCGCCGCATCTGCACGAGCCGCTGCACCGCCGCATCTTCGAGGTGGCCGGCGACATTATCCGCATGGGCAAGACGGCCAATCCCGTCACCATGAAGACCTTCCTGCCGGCCGAAGAGCGGGTCGGCGACCTGACGGTCGCGCAGTATCTGGCGCGGCTTGCCGCCGAAGCGGTGTCGATCATCAACGCAGAAGACTATGGCCGGGCGATCTACGACCTGGCGCTGCGCCGGGCGCTGATCACCATCGGCGAGGACATGGTCAATATCGCCTATGACGCGCCGCTCGACATGCCGCCGCAGACGCAGATCGAGGACACCGAACGCCGGCTGTTCGAGCTGGCCGAGACCGGCCGCTACGACGGCGGCTTCCAGTCGTTCAACGACGCCGTGGCGCTCGCCATCGACATGGCTGGCGCCGCCTTCGAGCGCGACGGTCATCTGTCGGGCATTTCCACCGGCATCGTCTCGCTGGATGCAAAAATGGGCGGCCTGCAGCGCTCCGACTTGATCGTGCTGGCCGGACGCCCAGGCATGGGCAAGACCTCGCTTGCCACCAATATCGCCTACAACATCGCGGCGGCCTATGAGCCGGAAGTGCAGCCGGACGGCTCGTTCAAGGCGAGAAACGGCGGCGTCGTCGGCTTCTATTCGCTCGAAATGTCCTCCGAACAGCTCGCCACCCGTATCATCTCCGAGCAGACGGAAGTCTCCTCCTCCAAGATCCGCCGCGGCGACATCACAGAGGCCGACTTCGAAAAGCTCGTCGCCTGCAGCCAGATGATGCAGAAGGTGCCGCTCTTCATCGACCAGACCGGTGGTATCTCGATCGCCCAGCTTTCGGCCCGAGCCCGACGCCTGAAGCGCCAGCGCGGCCTCGATTGCCTAGTGGTCGACTATATCCAGCTGATGACCGGGTCGGGCAAGTCCGGCGAGAACCGCGTGCAGGAGATCACCCAGATCACCACCGGCCTGAAGGCACTTGGCAAGGAATTGAATGTTCCGATCGTGG
>JBKBXP010000380.1:0-2867 GCA_046314035.1 Pseudorhizobium sp.
ATATGCAGGAGCATATAAATTCGTTGGCCGATGTTGCTGAGAAAGATGGCGTCCTTTTCGTAAAATGGGTCCGAACCTGCGACCTGCGTTTTCCTGACCCCAACTCCATCGGTCCGATAATCGGTATTTTGTGTGAGGAAGTGCCGTAGGTAAGCCTCCAGATCGAGACCGTGAACTTTCATAAGTTCCAGTAGACCTCTCTGGCCTCGCTGATTTCTGCTCTACAGAGGGCGTCGCCTACGCGCCAATACCGGACTTGATGGACCTCTGAATAGTGCGTGCCCTTTTGAACACCATGCCGCCAGAAGAGGCTCCGGACCAAGGGGCCTGGAACCTCTCATAGCCTTTAAACCTGCGCGGAACCACCGTCAGCGAAGACCTCGCTGCCAGTCATGAAGCTGCTATCGTCCGACGCAAGAAAGAGCGCTACGGCCGCTGTTTCCTCAGGCCGGCCGATTCGACCAAGCGGTATCTGTTGGGCAAGGTTTTCGAGCAACGAGGCCTCTTCTCCGGCGTTCGCCAGGCCCTTCAGACCCGGCGTCTCGGTGGCACCGGGAGACAGCACGTTCACTCGGATGCCCGATCCCTTCAGGTCCAGCGCCCAGCTCCGGGCGAAATTACGGATGGCTGCCTTTGTCGCGCTGTAGACGCTGAACGCTGGCGTGCCCCTAGACCCGGTCGTCGATCCGGTGAGGATAATCGATCCGCCGGCCTGCATGAGAGGCAAGGCCTTCTGCACCGTAAACAGCACACCCTTGACGTTGACGCCAAACGTCATATCGAACGATCCTTCGTCGATAGCGCCCAGTGGAGCGAATGCCCCCAAGCCGGCATTGGCGAACAGGATGTCGATCCTCCCGCTCTTGGCACGGACTACCTCGAATAATCGGTCGAGATCGTCCAGCTGCGAAACATCGCCCTGCACCGCCGTCACTCCAGCGCCGATCGTTTCGACTGCCCTGTCCAGTTCCTCCTGTCGACGGCCTGTGATGAAGACCTCGGCCCCCTCCGCCACGAACCGCTTGGCGGCCGCTAGGCCAATCCCACTGTTGCCGCCAGTTATGACGGCGATTTTTCCTTGAAGCCTGCCCATCTCGATCTCCTTTGAGAGTGTGGTGACGTCATCGAGATGGCGATTGCTTTTGTTTCTTCCAGTATGTACCTTTTGGTAAGTACCCCTCTCGGAGCACATCATATGGCAACAGCCACCTTCATCTGTGGCCTTGATGCCGCCCTGGCTGTGATCGGCGGCAAGTGGAAGCCATTGATCCTGTTTCATCTGGCTCATGAAGCCCGGCGATATGGTGACCTGAGGCGAGCGGTGGGCAAGGTTAGCGACAAGATGCTCATACAGCAGCTGAAGGAGTTGGAGGCAGACGGGATCGTCGCTCGGCTCGATTTCAAGGAAATCCCTCCAAGAGTCGAATACTCCCTCACAGGCTTCGGTCAGACACTCGCTGACGCGCTTAAGCCGCTCTGCACCTGGGGAACGCATCACATGATTGAGGTCGAAAAGCTGGTGTCGCGCCGCTATGCATCTGACCTGAAAAAGATAGGCTGATCCCAAGTTCGATGATCGAGAAGAATTACGAGCGCGGCTCAAACGACCGGTGGCATTGAATTCGCGGCAGCATCGACCGGGTGACGGTCTTCAACCGGCTTTCTGAGGATGCTCCGGGCCAAAGCCACTATGCCCGCAAAGCCCCAACTGCGGCCATCTGATCAACGTCCAAAAGCAATTGATTCCGCCTGGTCGACACATCGCCCGACGTCATTTCCAACCACCCAGCGACGCTGAAGCGGCGGCCGCCTCCGGGAGCCGCCGCCGGCCCTCGCCATCTGCGCCTATTCAAGCGGCTCAAACACCATCGAATGCCCATTGATGCAATACCGCAGTCCCGTCGGCGGCGGGCCGTCGGGGAAGACGTGGCCGAGGTGGCCGCCGCAGTTTGCGCAGCGCACTTCGGTGCGCACCATGCCGAAGGCCATGTCGCGATGTTCGGTCACAGCACCTGGCTGTGCCGGCTTAAAATAGCTCGGCCAGCCGCAGCCGGCGTCGAACTTCGTGTCGGAGACGAACAGCGCCTCGTCACAGGCGGCGCAGCGGTAGAGCCCCTTGTCGGTGCTGTCCCAGTAGGGACCCGTGAAGGGGCGTTCCGTGCCGTGCTCGCGCAGGATCCGGTACTGGTCCGCCGTCAACTGCTCGCGCCACTCCGCGTCGCTCTTTTCGATCCGTGGTTTTACTGCGTCTGCCATGGGAGGTCCTTTCGTTGAACCTAAGATAGGTGTCCGCCACGCCCTGGAAAACCCCTCTGTCGCGCCCGCTTTGATGCAAAACCCTTGAGGCCTTGATTTCTTTCCCCTATGGGGTTGTCTACTACCGTCCAAGGGGGCGATCCGAACAGAATCAGGCAGGAGACGAGATGGCCGATCAGGCGGCAGTGACGTTGTTGTGTCTTTTCCTACCGTTTCTGGCCGCAGTCCTTGCGCCGTCGGTCGTGCGCGCGTTCGGCCACACCGGAAGCTGGCTCCTGGCTCTGGCGCCGCTCCTGTCCTTCCTGCACTTCCTGACCTTCCTGCCGGAAGTGGCCGATGGCGGCGTCGTCACCGGCGGCTATGCCTGGGTGCCGAGCCTCAACCTCTCCTTTTCCTGGTTCCTCGACGGCCTGTCGCTCACCTTCGCGCTCTTGATCACCGGCATCGGCACGCTGATCGTCCTCTATTCCGGCGGCTACATGAAGGGCCACCCGCAGCTCGGGCGCTTCCTCTGCTTCATCCTGCTGTTCATGGGCGCCATGCTCGGCCTCGTCGTCTCCGACAGCTTCCTGATGCTCTTCGTCTATTGGGAACTGACCTCGATCACCTCC